>NZ_JAMYLL010000015.1:0-117549 GCF_040318045.1 Mesorhizobium sp. M1338
GCCTGGTGTATCGCGCGTCTGGGAGGCTGGAACGGCTATGCAAAGGAGCGACCACCGGGGCCCATCACCTTCTGCAACGGCCTCACGCGCTTCCACGCCATCGCAGACGGCTTCGCCCTTGCCAAACCAAACTGACCCCGAAGCAAATGTGTGCGCACGCTAGCCCCCTTGTGGGAGAAGGGAAGAGCGCTCACTCCGTCTTCACCAGCACCGCGCTTTCGAACTCCAGGACCATGTCGCCGGTCGACTCAAAAGCCTCGCATCGCAGCGCCAGCAGCCGCCAGCCGGGGCGTGAGGCGATCGGGCGGTGCGACAGCGCGGTGCGCGTGAAGGTGATGGTTTGCCCGGCATGGACCGGCTTCAGCCATTTCAGGTTCTTGAAACCGGGCGAGGGGCCGAATTCCGGCATCGGACCGGGACCGCTCCACGCGGCAATCTCGGCATCCATGCGGTTTTCGAGATTGAGCTTCATCCAGATCGCCGCCGTGTGCCAACCGGACGCGCAGAGCCCGCCGAGCACGCTCTTCTTCGCTGCGTCCTCGTCGATATGGAAGATTTGCGGGTCGTATTTGCGGGCGAAAGCCTTGATCGCCTGGGGCTCGAATGTGTGCGAGCCGAGCGTCACGGTGGTGCCGATGCGGAAGAATTCGTCCAGTGTCATGCTTGGCCCCCCGCGGCATCGCGCGTGAGGAACATGACGGAATTCTCAAGCTCGAAGACGCTTTCGCCGCGCTGGTTGAACATCTCGCCGCGCATTGTCACGAAGCCGAGTTGCGGCTTCGATTTCGACAGGCGCTTGGCAACAACCACCAGGGTGCCGGTGAGCTGGTCGCCGGCCAGGACTGGCTTCTTCCATTTGACGTGGTCGACACCGGGTGCGCCCTGGCAGGTGGAGTCCAGCAGGAACGCATCGCACAGCATTCGCATGAACATGGCGCAGGTGTGCCAGCCCGAGGCGGCCAGCCCGCGCAGAATGCTGGCCTTGCCGGCTTCCTCGTCGAGGTGCATCGGCTGCGGGTCGAATTCTGTGGCGAATTCGACAATCTCGGCGGCGCTCACCAGCTTCGAGCCAAGATCGAGCGACGCGCCCTCGACGAAATCCTCATAGGCCCAGGTTTTTGGTTTTGCAGTCATGGTCTGAAATCCGGCTCACGAACCCGCGATCCCTATGGATCCAGGTTTCCGGATGCAGGCCGCGGTCCATTTGGTCAAGAGATTTCTATAACGCCAGACCCTGGCTGCACGGCCTTTGACAAGCGGGTCAGAGCCAGCCGCGGCGGCGGAAATACCAGAACGGCAGGATCGCCGACAGCACCATCATGGCAATGGCGAAGGGGTAGCCCAGTTCCCATTTCAACTCGGGGATGACGTCGAAGTTCATGCCGTAGATCGAGGCGACCAGCGTGGGCGGCAGGAAGATGACGGCGGCGACCGAGAAGATCTTGATGATGGCGTTCTGCTCGATCGAGATCATGCCAAGCGTGGCGTCGAGCAGGAAGGAAATCTTCTGCGACAGGAAGGTGGCATGGTCGGCGAGCGACAGCACGTCGCGCGACAGCGTCTTGATGCGCGCCTTGGTGTCCTTGCTCATCTTGGTGCGGGTCGAGGCATGCGCGAAAAACCCGGCCAGGCGCTGCAGCGAGATCAGGCTGTCGCGGATCGAGGAGGCGATGTCCTCCTTGCGGCCGATGGCTTTCAGGAGTTCCTGGAAGTCACGATTGCGCTTGGAAACCTTGGTCGACCGCGCCTCGAAGATGTCGCGCGAGATCGCCTCGATGTCGCGGCCGGCGCGTTCCAGAATATCGGCGAGGCGGTCGACGATCGCCTCCAGCAAGCCGACGAGGATGGTGTCGCCGCTGGTGCAGCCGGTCGCCACCTTCTCGGCGCGCTGCGGAAAGGTCTTGAAGGCCTTCGGCTCGTGGTAGCGCACGGTGATCAGCCTGGTGCCGGCGAGCACGAAGGTGACAGGCGACATCAGCGGATCGTCGATTTCCGTCTGGGCGGGCAGCGTGGCGGTCATGAAATAGGCGCCGTCCTCGACATAGAGGCGGCTCGAAATCTCGATCTCCTCCATCTCCTCGCGCGTCGGAATGGCAACGCCGAGCCAGGTCTCGATCGCCGCTTCCTCTTCCTTGGTCGGGTTGAGCAAGTCGGCCCAGACGACATTGTCTTGCAAGAGGTCATCGACGGCGCGCAGCCGATCATTGTCCACGACGAAGGCCTTGATCATCGCCGGTCTCCCTTGCTGGGGCCAAAGGGTGCGTTCGGATTGACGCGCTGTTTCGGATTGCACGGTTCTCGGCGCCAGCGCCGGCCGCGTGCCTGCCGCTTAAACCTGTGACGTGACAAAATCAAGACAAGCGGCTGTCCGGCGTATGAGCACCGGGAGCTCGGAAAACCTCGTCGATAAAACCTTCGTGGATAGCCCGCCGGGATGTTTTGGACACCCGGCCGATCGAGGCGTC
The DNA here is from genome assembly GCF_040318045.1 of Mesorhizobium sp. M1338. NCBI lineage: Bacteria > Pseudomonadati > Pseudomonadota > Alphaproteobacteria > Hyphomicrobiales > Phyllobacteriaceae > Mesorhizobium > Mesorhizobium sp. M1338. Next base: position 2,466 of record NZ_JAMYLL010000015.1, read on the forward strand.
AGGTGTTGAACTTGAACAGCAGGATGTCGCCGTCCTGGACGACATATTCCTTGCCTTCGTCGCGCGCCTTGCCGGCTTCCTTGGCCGCCACTTCGCCGCCAAGCGTGATGAAATCATTGTAGGCGATGGTCTGGGCGCGGATGAAGCCGCGTTCGAAGTCGGTGTGGATCACACCGGCCGCCTGCGGTGCCTTGTCGCCCTTGTGGATGGTCCAGGCCCGCGTCTCCTTCGGCCCGACGGTAAAATAGGTGATAAGCTGCAACAGCTCGTAACCGGCGCGGATGACCTTGTTCAGGCCGGGCTCGTCGAGGCCGAGCGAAGACAGGAACTCCATCTCCTCCTCGTCCGAAAGTTGGGCGACTTCGGCCTCGATCGCGGCCGAGATGACGACGGTGCCGGCGCCCTGCGCGGCGGCCATCTTCTCGACGGCCCTGGTGTGTTCGTTGCCGGTGGCGGCGTCGGCCTCCGCGACGTTGCAGACATAGAGCACGGGGTGCGAGGTCAGAAGGTTCAGGCCCTGCAGAATACGCAGGTCTTCCGCCGAAATGCCTTTGAGCAGGATGCGGGTCGGCTTGCCTGCCTGCAGAAGCTCGAGCGCTGCCTCCATCATCGGCAGCACGGTCGTCGCTTCCTTGTCCTTGCTGCCGGCGCGCTTGCGGAATTGCACGATGCGGCGCTCGAGGCTGTCGAGGTCGGCGAGCATCAGCTCGGTCTCGACCGTCTCGGCGTCGGCGACGGGGTCGATGCGGCCCTCGACATGGGTTATGTCGTCATCCTCGAAGCAGCGCAGCACATGCACGATGGCGTCGACCTCGCGGATGTTGGCGAGGAACTGGTTGCCCAGCCCTTCGCCCTTCGAGGCGCCGCGCACCAGGCCGGCAATGTCGACGAAGGAGATGCGGGTCGGGATGATCTCCTTCGACTTGCCGATGGCGGCGATCTTCTGCAGGCGCGGGTCGGGCACCGCGACCTCGCCGGTGTTCGGTTCGATGGTGCAGAACGGATAGTTGGCGGCCTGCGCCGCCGCCGTCCTGGTCAACGCGTTGAAAAGCGTCGATTTGCCGACGTTGGGCAAGCCAACGATGCCGCATTTGAAACCCATTTTTGTCCGGTCCTATCGGGAAAATAGAAATTTGATCAGGGCTATGGGCGATCGGGGTGATCAACGTCAAGCCCCGTGGCGCCGATCCCGCTCAGTCCTTGCCGCCGAACAGCTTCTTCAGCATGGCGGCCATCGGGCCGGTCTCAGGCAGTTTGGCGGGGGCCTGTTGCGGGCGTGCCTGGCGGATGTGACTCTGCTGTTTGGTGGCCTGCTGCTTGGGCGCCGGCTTTTCCGGTTCCGCGCCGCCCTTGCCCTGGACGGCGAGGCTGGCCTTGTTCATGAAGCCGGATTCGTCGCCCTTGGCGATCATCGCGGCATTGTCGGCGATTGCCGCGAGCAGCGGTTCGAGCCATTCGCGGTCGGCCTTGTCGAAATCGCCGAGCACATGGTGCTGGACCATTTCCTTGATGCCGGGATGGCCGACGCCGATGCGCACGCGGCGATAGGCGTTGCCGACATGGCCGTCGATCGAGCGGATGCCGTTATGGCCGCCGGCGCCGCCGCCGGTCTTGATGCGCAGCTTGCCTTCGGCAAGGTCGATCTCGTCATAGAAGACAGTGAGTGCGGAAAGCTCGAGCTTGTAGAAGCGCAGCGCTTCGCCGACCGACTGGCCGGACAGGTTCATGAAGGTCTGCGGCTTGATCAGGACGATCTTTTCGCCGCCGAGCGTGCCTTCAGAAATCAGGCCCTGGAACTTCTTCGACCAGGGCGAAAAGGAATGGCGGCGGGCGATTGCGTCCGCCGCCATGAAACCGACATTGTGGCGGTTGTTGGCATATTTCGCGCCCGGATTGCCGAGACCTGCAAACAGCAGCATCGCCTGCTCCGGGCGTGAAAGAGTTACTTCTCTTCGGCGACGGGAGCCGCTTCAGGTGCAGCCACTTCAGTCGTCTCTTCCGCCTCCGGCTTCATCGCCGACGAACCGGCAATGGTCGCGACGGTGAAGTCGCGGTCGGAGATCACAGGCTTCACACCAGCTGGCAGCTTGACCGCCGAGATGTGGATCGAGTCGCCAATGTTGGCGCCGGTGAGATCGACGGTGATGAATTCCGGGATCGCATTGGCCGGGCAGTGGAACTCGACTTCGTGACGCACGATGTTGAGCACCCCGCCGCGCTTGATGCCGGGCGACTTGTCCTCGTTGATGAAGTGGACAGGCACGTCGACATTGACCTGGGTGTCCTTGCCGATGCGCAGGAAGTCGACATGGACAGGGAAATCCTTGACCGGGTCGAGCTGAAAGTCCTTCGGCAGGACCTGGATCTTCTTGCCGTCGACATCGATCGTGGCGATCGTGGTCAGGAACCCGCCGCCATGGATCTTGTAGTAGATGTCCTTGTAGGTGAGCGCGATAGCCAGGGGAGGCTGCTTGTCACCATAGATTACTGCAGGCACTTTACCGTTGCGGCGAACTGCACGGGCGGACCCCTTACCGACCTGTTCGCGTGCTTCGGCCTTGAGCTCGTAAGTGTCGTGGCTCATGGCATTTCCTTTCGGTTTGTTCTGGAGCGCTCACGGTTGGCAGAGTGCCTGGACCGTAAACGTCGAAAGCCGCCGGGTGAGGCGGCCTTCCGCCGCGTTGCCTCCAAGGGTGTCTACGCGGGTGGCGGCTCTATAGCGGAAGGCGGCCGGAGGCGCAAGCCAAAGGCAATCGGCAGAAGTGCGCCTGAAATTCCGGCCTCATGTCATTTCCGGGCGAATGCCGAATCTAGCCCATTGGTTAAACCTTAATTAAAATATTTAGTATCATTTAAGTGTCTATTAGTCGGTGCCGGTGACCAAGGGGATGCTGTATGGCGCGAAACATGGACGCGAAGCTCGACGAGCATAGCCTGATAACGTCGAAACTGGTCAAGAGGCATCGCGGGACGTCGCCCGATATTGTCGATGCGGGCGAACTGAAAGAGCGATCCGCGGAACTCGCACTTGTGCTTGATCTTGCTTACCAGGCGTTCAGGAGGGAGGGGCCGGCTGGATTGGTAGTCGACCGTTTAGCGGGCCGGCTCCACGAGCTTCGCAGGCATTCCGCTCCCGCTATCTGGCAGCAACTCATTCCGTTGGCCCAGCAGCATCGCGTTGCAGAGTATCTGATGCAGGATCCGTTCACGCGCTGGTCGTTCGAAAAGCCGCGAGGGTATTCGGGCGACGCGAGCCTGCTGGACATTTACTACAAGCACCCCAGCGCAGACCAGGAGGTGGCTTCTTCGACCCCGCTTGGCCGGGAGATTTACGCCTACACCAGCGAGGCAGCGAGTTCCGCGGCTGGACGCGAGCGTCGCGACATTCTCGCCAGAACGGTGGACGAAACGGCCCTTCGGGTCGAGAATGCCGAAGTGCTTGCGATTGCCTGCGGCCATCTTCGCGAAGCGGAACTCTCCGAGGCGCTCGCCGGGGGAAAATTAAAGCGCTGGATCGGATTGGACCAGGACCCGATCAGCGTAGCCATCGTCAACCGCGATCTGGCCGGTACCGCGGTCGAGGCGGTGGATGGCTCCGTGCGTGGCATTCTTCGCCGCGCCTACAAACTTGGCACGTTTGATCTCGTCTATGCGTCGGGTCTCTATGATTACCTGCCGGCGGCCATTGGCATCCGCCTGTTTCAACGCGCCATGGAAATGGTCAAGCCCGGTGGCGAATTCCTTTTTGCCAATTTCAGCGACGAGATCACGACGGACGGTTACATGGAAACCTTCATGGATTGGCCGCTGATCCTGCGTTCGGCTGACGATATGTGGGACATCATCAAAGGCGCGGTCGACATGAATCATGTCGAAGCTGAAGTCTTCCATGGATCAAACCGAAACATCGTTTACGGCAAAGTCCGGAAAGTGTGATCCCCTTGGGATTCAGGCTTCGGTGCTTGTTTAGCGGTGGGTCGACGAAGATGTTGCTTGTCGAAGCTCACAGTCCGTCATTAGACCGTGACTTCAGGAGGACAATCGGGCAGCGGTCATCAATCTTAATTTAGGAAAGTTGTATGTATCGTGCGAAACATTCCGTAAGCGCGATGCATTATGGTGCTGATCTTGGGAGCCTTGGCGCGGCTGCGATGCGGAAATCGGGCCATCGATTGAAGGCAGGGCGGTGAATTCCTGTTTGGCCGGGCGAAACTAGGATCGGTACATGACCCACACGTTGGCCGATGTGGTTGAGGACGATGTCCCTCAGCAAAGGGAAGAGACCTGGTCGGAAGTGCGCCAGCTCTACCGACAGGAAGGTGAGCATGCCCGCAGAAAGGCTGCCCGGCAGGGGCTTTGGCTCGCGGTCGCGGTCTATCTGCAGTTCTCCATCATCGACATACTGCTGATTCCGGACGTTGCCGCTTACACGATCGCCGCCCGCTTCGCGGTCAGCGTGACGGCGCTTGCCGTCGTCGAAATACAGTCTCGCATGAATTTCAGGACGGAGTCAGTTGAGTTTGCCTGCGCGGGGGCCCTGGTCTCGGGCTATGTAGGTTGGCTGGTTCCGGCAATCATGACCGGATATGCCCAGAATTTCTCCTATTTCATGATTTTTGGCGCGATCTTCATGATGGGTGCCAACCTGTTCTTCCGGTTCCAGTTTCTTCTTTCAATTGTGTCGTCGGGCATAGTCCTGATGGCCTTCTTCGTCGCTCTGTATTTGTTTCCAGCGACCGGTTCCTATCAGATCGCAATGGGCACGTTTTACATTTCTTGTTTCACATTCACCTCGTATGTGAACTGGAAACTGAATGAGGAGCGCTACAACGTCTTCCTGAACGCCCTGGAAGCCAAGATCCAACACAACGAGGCGACCGAACGCGGTAAGGCCCTGCTGAGATTGTCGCGGACCGATCCGCTTACGGGTCTGGAGAACCGGCGGGCGATCGACGAGAAGCTGCGGGACTACTGGAATGATTGGCAAAAGGTTGGCACCAGTTTTGGGGCGATCCTCATCGACGTGGACTTCTTCAAGAAGTTCAATGACTGCTACGGCCATCAGGAAGGCGATCGCTGCCTGATCCATGTCGCCAATGCCCTTAGCGAAATGATCAGGCGGTACAATGGCTCCATCGGCCGCTACGGCGGTGAAGAGTTCATTATCCTGGCTCGCGTGGAGAACAAAGAGCAGATCCTGGAGATCGCGGAAGCCATTTGCAGCACGGTGGAGAACCTGGCGCTCACCCACGAGCTGCGGCGCGACGGCGTCTCGATCGTGACGGTGAGCGTTGGCGCTGCATTCACCAGGACGCAGACCGGGGCTAAGCTGGAGAAGATCATCCACGAGGCTGATCGCGCACTCTATCTGGCAAAAGCCGGCGGCCGAAACTGTGCCCGGCTGTTCGACCCAACCGATCCCCAGAGCAGCGACGAGAGCGAGAACATTGCGGCTTTGCTGAAGATCGCAATCGGCCAGAACCTCGTTTCACTCGTTTATCAACCTATCCAGGATGTCAAAACGGACCGGGTCGAAGCCGTAGAGGCTCTGATGCGCCTCAAAATGCTGGACGGTACATCGGTTCCGCCGAGCCTGTTCATTCCCGTCGCGGAACGAACCGGCGCGATCCTGGAACTAGGGCGCTGGGCAATAAGAACGGTGTGCGCCGAGCTCCTTGCGGACGACCACGTCCGTGTCGTCAGTGTCAACGTCTCTCCGATCCAGCTCAAGACACCCGGTTTCGCAACGTCTGTCGCGACCATTCTGGGCGAGACCGGCGTCGCTGGCAGCCGGCTGGCCTTCGAAATCACCGAAGGGCTGGAGATGGAGATGCATTCGGACATTCTTCGCTGCATCAGCGACCTGAAGCTGCTCGGGATCAAGATTTGGCTTGACGACTTCGGGACGGGCTTCGCGGGCCTTTCGTGGCTTCGCCTGATCGATTTCGATACGGTGAAGATCGACCGCTCGTTCCTGCACGACTGCAGCGCCCCCAACGGCAAGGCAATGCTCCAGGACATTATTACGCTGGTTCGAAATCGCGGCCACAAAATCCTGGTCGAAGGGGTGGAAACCGACGAACAGATGGCTCTCATGCGCGAATTCGGCATAGACAAGGTCCAGGGCTTTCATGTCGGCCGTCCCGCCCCCGCCGTCAGTTTCCAGGCAAAGCGGGCCATGCGCAAACGCCCATTTGCCGTGCTTAAGTCCGCATGATGACGGTGCGGGCGGTGGCACTGTGGCTTGTTCCCGACGTTTGGCTCGGACCGCTGCGTGACCCACCATGGGTCAAAAGCTGAAGTTTGAACCGCGCTCGTTTCCAGCGCCTGTTGATCGCCGCCGGCCGTTAACGAGGCGGGCCGGGCTACCGGCCACCGCTCAACGCGTTGCGCAGTGCCTGGATCTGCCGGTTCAGCGCGTCGAGCTCGCCCACCGTCATCCCTGAGCGCTCGATCAAGGTTTCGTTGAGGCAGTTGCACTGGACCAGCAGCGCGCGCCCGGCCGCGGTCAGATCGACCTGCACCTGGCGCTCGTCGACCTGGCTGCGCTGGCGGGTCACGAGTCCGGCCTGCTCCATTCGCTTTACCAGCGGCGTGACGGTGCTCGATTCCAGGGCGAGCCGGTGGGCGACCGTGCCGACCGACATGCCGTCCGCCTCTGCCAGCGCGTTGAGCACGAGGTACTGCGGGTATGTGATCCCCATCTCATCCAGCATCGGCTTGTAGGTGCGGTTGATCGCCATGCTGGTGGCGTAGAGCGTGAAACAGAGCTGATTGTCCAACGGGAGAGGCACGGCGAATTCCTTCTTGCCGACACGACCATTAATTCGATACCACGAAAAATGATATCGCGATATACATCTCTATAGACAGGAGTTTTGGGTTGCGCTATCTATTTCGTTGTCGCGATATTGTTTATCGCGAGAACAACAGAACGGAGATTGAGATGACCTCGCACACCAAGCCCAGCTCCGGCAGCGGCACGATCACCACCAAGGACGGGACGCAAATCTACTACAAGGACTGGGGGACCGGGCAGCCGATCGTCTTCCATCATGGATGGCCATTGAGCAGCGACGACTGGGACGCCCAGATGCTGTTCTTCCTGTCACAAGGCTACCGTGTCATTGCCCATGATCGCCGCGGTCACGGCCGCTCGACCCAGACGGATATCGGCAACGAGATGAATACCTACGCCGCCGATGTCGCGGAACTGGCCACTTATCTGGATCTCAAGGGCGCCATCCATGTCGGTCATTCGACCGGTGGCGGTGAGGTGGCGCGCTATGTCGCTCAATATGGCTCGGGTGGCCGTGTCGCCAAGGCGGTGCTGATCGGCGCGGTGCCGCCAATCATGCTCAAGACCGCGGCCAATCCCGGCGGCCTGCCGATCGAGGTTTTCGACGGCTTCCGCTCCGCCCAGGCAGCCAGCCGCGCCCAGTTCTTTCGCGACATTCCGGCCGGTCCGTTCTACGGTTTCAACCGACCCGGTGCGCAGGTCTCTCAAGGGGTCATCGACAATTGGTGGCGCCAGGGCATGATGGGCGGCACCAAGGCGCACTACGACTGCATCAAGGCCTTCTCGGAAACCGACTTCACCGAGGATTTGAAGGCGATCGACGTGCCTGTGCTGGTGATGCATGGTGACGACGACCAGATCGTCCCAATAGCCGACTCGGCGCTGTTGACGATCAAGCTGCTCAAGAAGGGCGAGCTCAAGGTCTACAAGGGCTTCCCGCACGGCATGGCCACGACCCATGCCGATGTCATCAATGCCGACCTGCTGGCGTTCTTCAAGGCCTAGAATCGTCCAGTTAGATAGACAAAGGCACCCGCCGTCAGGCGGGTGCTTTGTGCTTTCATCGAAATGTCCGCGGGACAGTGCCTATTTGGCGAGAAAACCAGTGATCAGCTTGACGGTGGCGTCGGGGTTTTCCTCCATGATCCAGTGACCGGAGTCGGGCACGATGCCGCCCGTGACGTCGGTGGCAACAAGCCGCAGGATATCGGCCTGCGTGGTGCCGGCGGATTTTTCCCCGCCAACTGCCAGCACCGGCATGGTCAGTTTACCGCCGGCGGCGAGCATCGCTTGGTTGTCGATCGCGTCCTGGTCAAAGGCCTTGAACTGCTCGAAAGCGTCATGCATCGCATGCGGGCGGGCATAAAGTTTGGCATAGTGACCGCGCGTTGCCTCGTCGATCTTCTTGGGGTTGGCCGACAGCTCGTTGTAGAAGCGGTCGAGATAGATGCGCTCGCGACCCGCGACCAGCCGCTCCATGTCTGGGCCGCGGAAGTTGAAGTGCCAAAGCAGCGGGCTTTGCTTGATCTTTTCCCAGTCGCCGATTCCGGGCAGCGGCGCATCGATGATGACCCAGTTGGTGATGCGCTTGGGATATTGCGCGGCAAGCGCATAGCCGACCATGTTGCCAATGTCGTGCGTGACCAGGTCAGCCTTGTCGATCTTAAGCGCGTCCATCACCCCGGCGATGTCGACGGCCTGGTTCTTCTTGGTGTAGCCCGCTTCCGGGTGAGCGGACAGACCCATGCCGCGCAGATCCGGCACGACGACGGTATGATCCTTCGCAAGTGCGGCCGCTGCCGCGCCCCACATATCTCCGGTATCGGCAAAGCCGTGCAGCAGCACGACGGCGGGACCCTTTCCGCCTACGCGCACATAGAGTTTGGTGCCATTGGTTTCGACGGACCGCGTCTTGAAACCCGGTGGAAAAGCAACGATGCGTGCCGTAGCCGGCAAGGTAACAAGAAGCACACCCAACACGGCCAACACGATCTTGCGCATATCATTCTCCAGAGACATTGAGTAACCAAACCTACAGTCTACAGCGCGCGGCTGACAAGCCGCCGTCAGGCGGTGCCTTTCTGCTGTCAGGCGATGCTTAAGCCGCCGTCGATCAGCATTTCCGCACCGACCATGAACGGGATTCGTCGGAGGCAAGAAACACCACCGCATTGGCAATTTCCTCGGCGGTTCCGAAACGGCCGGCAGGTACCAGGCCGACGACGGCTTTCGCGCGCGCCTTCGCCGCTTCGGGGTCCAGCCCAAGCTTGTCGTTGAGTGGCGTGTCGATCGGGCCGGGGCTGATCACATTGGCGCGGATGCCGCGCCCGTGCCGATGCCGCCGGTAATCAATGCGGCCTTGCCTTTCAGTCTGGACATGGCGATTGCCTTCCTGGCGCGGAGCCTTCATTAATCTCCTAACGGCTTTTCACCCGGCGTATGGTGAAAGAATCAAAGAGGGCGCAGCAAATGCCGCGCCCTCGTATCAATTCCGGAAGATAAGCTGATTTTTAGCTGGTCGCCGCCTGTGCCTTCCTGGCTTCTTTCATGTTCGGCAGGAACACGGTCAGCAGCCCAAGCAGCGGCAGATACGAGCAGATCTGGAAGACATAATCGATGCCCTTCACATCGGCGACCACGCCGAGCACGGCAGCCGCGATGCCGCCCACGCCGAAGGCGAAGCCGAAGAAGATCCCGGCGATCATGCCGACACGTCCCGGCACCAGTTCCTGGGCGAAAACGACGATGTTGGAGAAGGCCGATGACAGGATCAGCCCGATCAACACCGTCAGCACCATCGTCCATTCCAAGTTGGCGTAGGGCAGGGCCAGCGTGAAGGGCAGCACGCCGACGATGGAGAACCAGATCATGGCCTTCTGTCCATAGCGGTCGCCGAACGGGCCGCCGAGCAGGATGCCCAGCGCCGAGGCGCCGAGGAACAGGAACAGCATGACCTGCGACATCTGCACCGAAACCCCGAACTTATGCATGGAATAGAACGTGTAGTAGCTGGCGAGGCTGGCGATGTAGGCGTTCTTGGTCAGCACCAGCAAGGTCAGCACCGCCAATGCCCACATGACCTTGCGGCGCGGGAAGGGCGAGACGAAGCTTGCCGTCTTGCGGTTGCCCTGTGCGGCGCGCAGTCGGCTGTACCAGCCGCCGACCCGCCACAAAACGATGATGCCGATCAGCGAGCCGACGGCAAACCACGAAATGCTGGTCTGGCCGAAGGGCACGACGATGAAGGCAGCCAGCAGCGGCCCCATGGACTGGCCGAAATTGCCGCCGACCTGGAACAGCGACTGCGCCAGGCCGAAGCGGCCGCCGGAGGCGAAGCGGGCGATGCGCGAGGATTCCGGATGGAAGATCGCAGAGCCGATGCCGATCAGCGAGGCGCCGATCAGAAGCAGCGAATAGTGCCCGGCATAGGCGAGCACGACCAGGCCGATCAGCGACGACGCCATGCCATATGGCAGCGAATAGGGCATCGGCCGCTTGTCGGTGATCATGCCGATCATCGGCTGCAGCAGCGATGCGGTCACCTGGAAGGTGAAGGTCAGGAGGCCGATCTGCCAGAAATCGAGGCCGTAATTCTCTTTCAGCAAGGGATAGATGGCCGATAGCAGCGACTGCATGATGTCGTTGATGCAGTGGCAGAAGCTCACCGCCAGGATGACGGTGAAGGCCGTCGCCTGGGCTGAAGCGTGACTGGCGCTCGCCGGTGGGGCGACGCTGGCGGCTGTCGTATCGGTCAAGGTAGGCTCCGTGGTCTTTTTGGCGGGTAGGCCCGCAGCGCAAACTCGCGGCACTGCTGAAGGCCGCCTTAACGGACGCTCCCGTGGAGCGCCTTGAAGGACGCCCCTACGGAGCGCCTTGGGACGGTTGCCTTATAAGCTGCTTGCGGGGTGACTTCTTTCGTGGTTTGGTCCAATAGTTTCGCAAGTGGGCCATACAGGATGCCGCACGGCAAAGAAGTCTTTCACGCCGGTAGTGTCGATCTCGAGCAGTTGCACGAGCGCCGCTGGCAGTGGCTGGAGCAAGTCGCCGGGCCGGCGGTGGCGCTGCCGACCGAATATCCTGACGGTTACCGTGTGCCGCAGCACCGCCACAGCCGCAGCCAGTTGCTGCATGCGCTGGTCGGCGTCGTGCTGGTGACGACGCGCTACGGGCGCTGGATGGTGCCGCCCGACCATGCGATGTGGATTCCAGCCGGCACGGAGCATTCCGTCGAGATGCTGGGCGATGTCTCCATGCGTTCCGTCTATGTCATGCCGCAGGCGATCCCCGGCCTGCCCGAAGGCTTGCGCGTCGTCGGCGTCACCGACCTGATGCACAGCCTGATCGTGGAATCGGAAAAGCTGCCGCGGGGCAGCGAACTGGAAGGTCGCGGCGGGCTGATCATGAATCTCCTGCTGCATGAGATTCCGACCCTGCCGGAACGGCCGCTCGGGCTGCCGTTCCCGTCCGATCCCAGGCTGTCGGCTCTGTGCCGGCGCTTCGTCGCCGCACCTTCGCCGCACGCAACGATCGACGAGTGGGCCGATGCCGCCGGCATGAGCCGCCGCTCCTTCACCCGCGCCTTCCAGCGCCAGACCGGGCTGTCTCTGTCGACATGGCGCCAGCAGGCCTGCCTGTTCGCGGCCCTGCCCAGGTTCGCCGATGGCGAGCCGATCACCAGGGTGGCGCTCGATCTCGGCTATGACAGCGTGCCGGCCTTCATCACAATGTTCAAGCGCATGCTGGGCGCCTCGCCGCGCGGCTATATGCGCGGCGCACGTGAAAGCGGTGAAAGCGCGCGTCGCCTGATCAGTCCGGTTCGGCTGGAAAGCCCCGCGCCGTAGGGGCAGGTATCGGTCTTAGTCGAAGAGACTGGACACCGATTCCTCGGTCGCCGTGCGCGAGATGGCTTCGCCCATCAGGTCGGCGATCGAGATGACGCGGATGTTGGGCGCGTCGAGCACGCCTTGCGTCGGCTGGATGGAATCGGTGATCACCAGTTCCTGCAGCTTCGAGCCACTGATGCGGGCAACCGCACCGCCCGACAGCACGCCGTGCGTGATATAGGCGGTGACGCTGGTGGCGCCGTTGGCCAGCAGCGCATCGGCGGCATTGCAAAGCGTGCCGCCGGAATCGACGATGTCGTCGATCAGCAGGCAATCCTTGCCGGCGACCGCGCCGATGATGTTCATGACTTCCGATTCACCGGGACGCTCACGGCGCTTGTCGACGATGGCGAGCTGCGCGTCGAAGCGCTTGGCCAGCGCGCGGGCCCGCACCACGCCGCCGATGTCGGGCGACACCACAACGACATTGCCGAGCTGCTTGTATTTTGCCTTCACGTCGCGGGCCATGACCGGCACGGAAAACAGATTGTCGGTCGGGATGTCGAAAAAGCCCTGGATCTGGCCGGCATGCAGGTCGAGCGTCAAGACGCGGTCGACGCCGGCGCGGGTGATCATGTTGGCGACCAGCTTGGCCGAGATCGGCGTGCGGCCGGAGGCGCGGCGATCCTGCCTGGCGTAGCCGAAATAGGGGATGACCGCGGTGATGCGCTTGGCCGACGAGCGCATGAAGGCATCGATCATGATGAGCAGTTCCATCAGATGATCGTTGGTCGGGAACGAGGTCGACTGCAGGATGAAGACATCCTCGCCGCGCACGTTCTCCTGGATTTCAACGAAGATTTCCTGATCGGCGAAGCGCCTGACACTGGCCTTGCCCAGCGGGACGTTGAGGTACCGGGCGACCGCTTCGGCCAGCACCCTGTTGGAATTGCCCGCGAAGAGTTTCATGCACGGTTCCTGGTGGAGGATGGCGGGACCTGACGGACTCGCCTGCGCCCTTTAACCGGGCTTTTAGCGGCCCGCGCCGGTATTGCAAGCGCCGAGATCGGGAATCCGCCGGCTAATCTCAAGTAAAGCCTCGCGCCATCGCCGGTGGGCAACAGGGAGCAGCGGGCTTCCGCTGTTCCTTCTTCTCGTTGGGCATCGGATTTTCCCAAAACCGTCTCCACTTTTGGGTCCGATGCCTCTAGCCCGCCTTGCCGCCAAGCCAGGCCGCGAACTGGTCGATGGTCTGGTCGGCGATCGTCTGCATGGTGGCCGGCGAGACCGCCTTCCAGCTGTCGCCGCCGCTGCCGCCGGAATTGACCGAAGGCGCCTTCTGCTGGCCATTGATGCGGTGCAGGCGGTTGCCGGCCGGGTCATAGACGTCCCAGACATAGATGACGGTGGTGTCGGTGCCTTCAGACATCGTCGAGAAATAGCCTTTGAGCACATGCGTCGGGGTCTGGTCGGCGCTGCCGGCGAGCGTAATGCCGCGCTGCCGGGCGCGCGTCTGCAGCTCCGCCGTCAGCGGTGTCGCGGCCTCGACCGAGGCGCCGACGATCGGGGCGATCTGCAGACGGGTCTTCGCCAGGACGGCGGCGCTTTGCGCTGGTGTGACCGGTGTGGTGGCGGTTGTGGGAGCGCCCGCCACGGTGGTGGCAGGCGACGCCGGCGCCGGAACCGCTGCTGCCGTGTTGCCTTGCGTGGCGGGCAGCGTCTGGGCCGATGTCGCGGGCGGGGTGATGGCCGACGGTTCGAGCACGTCCTTTGCGTTGGTGCAGGCGCCAAGAGCCAATGCCACAAGCAATGACACGGTCGTCACATGCGATCGTCTCATTTGCCTTCTAACTCCTTGGCGAAGAACGCCTCTCATTATGGATTCACTGTACGATCAAGTCGAGATCATGGCGGGACAGCGGCTTGGGCTGGGATTCGGTGGTCAGGTAGGTGCGGCCAAGCGTCATCGCCGTCTCGGTTTCGGAATCCATGATGATCATGTGGGCGAACAGCGTCATGTTCGGCGCGATCGGTTCTGGGTTGCCCTGGTAAAACATCGGCATGTCCATCCAGGACGGCGTGAAACGGGCGCCGACCGAGTAGCCGCAGGCGTTCAGCCGGTGCTTGGTCAGGCCGTGCGCCTCCATGGTGCGGGCGTGGGCATCGAACACGTCGCCGAAGCTGTTGCCCGGCGCCATCGCCTTCTCGACGGCCAGAAGAGCGGCGCGGGCGGCGTCGAACAGCTCCTGATGGCGCTTCGAGACCTTGCCTGTCAGCACCGTGCGCATCATCGGTGCATGGTAGTGGTTGAAGACGCCGGCCCATTCAAGCGTCAGCTGGTCGTTCTTGGTGAGCTTGCGGCGGCCGGCCTTGTAGCGGCACAGCAGCGCGTCGACGCCGGAACCGATGATGAACTCGTTGGCCGGATAATCGCCGCCGCCGGCGAAGACCGCGCCCTGCATGGCGGCCAGGATCAGGGCTTCGTCGCCGCCCTGCTTGATCAGCGGCAAGGCCGCGTCGAGCGCGTCGTCGGAGAGATTGGCGGCTTTCTCGGCCTTGGCGATCTCGGCCGGACTCTTGAACAGGCGCAGCCGGCCGACGATGCCGGATGCATCGGCGATCTGGCCAAAGGTCTGCAATTGCTCATCCAAGCGGCGGCCGTTGAAGGCGGTCAGGCCATGGGTGTCGTATTCGACGCCGATACGGGCGCCGAGCAGGTCGAGCTCGTTGAGCAGGTTGCGCAGGTCGACCGCCGGGTTGGCGCCGTTGCGGTCGGTCCACAGAACGATGTTGTCGATGATCGAGGTCTGGCGCGCCTGGCGCAGATCGGCCGAGCGGGTCAGAAGCACCATCGAACCGTCGGCCTTCACCACCAGGCACTGGAAGAAGCAGAAGCCGAACGTGTCGTAGCCGGTCAGCCAGTACATGCTCTCCTGCGCGAACAGCAGGATGGCGTCGAGCTTCTTCTCGGCCATCTCGATCATCAGCCGGTCGCGCCGCGCGTCGAATTCGGATCGTTCAAAATGCAGCGCCATTATTCCCTCTCCAAAACGATTGCCGAAACCTGCCGGCCGTAATCGGGCTCCTTGCGGTGCGTGGCGCGCCGGTAGGAGTAGAACAGATCTTCCTCGGCATAGGTGCAGCGTCCGAGGCCGTCGGCTGCTACACCGGCCTTGGCCAGACGGTCGACCGTGTAGCGGTTGAGGTCGAACATCGCATGGCCGGCGTTGGCGGAAGGCGCGAAATAGCCGATGTTTTCGGCGTCGGCCTCGACAAAGCGGGCAACGAATTCCGGCCCGACCTCATAGTTATCAGGGCCGATCGAGGGGCCGAGCACGGCGACGATGTTTTCGCGACGGGCGCCGAGGCTTTGCATGGCGAGGATGGTGTTTTCGAGCATGCCTGTGAGGGCGCCTTTCCAGCCGGCGTGTGCGGCGCCGATGATGCGCGCCTGCGGGTCGGCGAACAGGACCGGACCGCAATCGGCGGTCGAGGCGCCGATGGCGATGCCCGGCCGGTCGGTGACGATGGCGTCTGCCTTGGGGCGTTCGCCGGCAAAGGGTTCCCGGGCAATGACGACATCGGGCGAATGGATCTGCCAGGCGGTCAAGAGATGGGTTGCCGGTACACCCATCCAGGCTGCGACGCGGCCGCGGTTCTCGGCCACCAGCGCCTGATCGTCATCCGATCCGGTGCCGATGTTGAGGCCATGATAGATGCCGCTGGAGACACCGCCAATGCGGGTGAAATAGCCGTGGCGGATGCCTTGTGCCCGCGCCTTGTCCAGCAGCGGCGACCGAACGGGATCCGGTTTGGTCTGATTCAGCATGCGGGCGTTGTTGTCCGTGTGGGCGGTTTCGTCAAGAAGAAGGTGCTTCGTCGAGAAGAAGGCGAGGCTGGCGGTCCGGCCGCTTTTTTTACCGGACGGGAGATTGGGAGGGGCGGCGGTGAAAAGTCAATCCGCCGCGAAGGGCGTTGTTGCGGAGAGTGGGGCGGCCACGCCGCGCGGCAGCACCGCAAGCACCTTGAACAGTTCGCCCATGGCGTGCGGGCCGGCGAGGCGCTCGACGGCTTCGGTAATCTTGTCGCGCGCCGCCTGGGAGGCATCGGCGCCGAGCCGGCCGGCGCGTTCGAGAATGCCCATGCCGAGCAGGAAATCGCCCTGCGTCGACAGATGGGCGCCGAGGCCCTGCGCGCGAACGGCTGCGGCAAGGGCGCCGAAATCGACATGGGTGGTGAGGTCGGCCCCGCCGGGATTGGCCAGCACATCTTCGTGATTGTGGCCGCGCAAGGCCTGCAGCGTGTCCCCGACGCCCGGCTGGAGATGGCCATAGTCGAGGAACAGGCCGGCACCGCCATGCTTGGATATGCGCTCGGCAATGGTCGCCATCAGCGCCGTGCGGGCCGGCGCCACTTCGACGATAGCGCCTTGCGGTGCGTCAGCGGCATCGGCGGGCAGCAGGGTCGGATCGACCGAACCGGCACCGGCGAAGAAGCGCAGCTCATTGGTGTCGTCGAGGCCGACCATGCGCTCGCGCCAGCCGGCGCCGGCGCGGACGAACTGGCGGACGGGCACGGCGTCGAACAGTTCGTTGCCGACTATGAACAGCGGCTGTTGCGGCAAGGTCTCGATGGTCTCGTGCCAGCCGATCACGAAGGGTGTGACGCCAAGCGTCTGTTTCTGCACCTCGGCCAGACGCGGGCTAGTCTCGATCATGGCGAAGGCGGCGCCGTTGGCCAGATCAGGATCAAGCCGCGACAGGGTGCGCAGCATGTCCTTCATCAGCGTGCCGCGGCCAGGGCCGATCTCGGCGATGGTGGCCGGCAGCGGCCGGCCGCTCGCCAGCCAGGCCTGGTACATCCACACAGCGACCAGTTCGCCGAACATCTGGCTGATCTCCGGCGCGGTTATGAAGTCGCCGGCCGTGCCGAAGGGCTCGCGCGTCGTGTAATAACCGTCCTGCGGGTCGAACAGGCACAGTGCCATGTATTCGTTGATCGGGATCGGCCCCAACGCCTCGATCAGGTCGACGATGCGGGTTTTCAGCCGTGTCATGCCGGCCGCGGCTGCGCCACCGGCTTGGCGGTCAGCATCGCCCAGATGCCGGCCAGCACCATCGGCGTCGACAGGATCATGCCCATGGTCAGCCAGTTGGTGCCGAGGAGATAGCCGAGCTGCTGGTCGGGCTCGCGGAAGAACTCGACGAAGATGCGCGACAGGCCATAACCGCAAATGAAGGCGCCGCCGACGAAGCGCGGCGTCTTCAGCTTGAGGCGCGAATGGGTGAGGATGCGCAGCACGAGGAACAGCGCCACGCCCTCGAGCAGTGCCTCGTAGAGCTGGCTCGGGTGGCGGGCAAATGGCCCGCCATTGGGGAATTCGAATGCCCAGGGCACGTCGGTTGGCCGCCCCCACAGCTCGGAGTTGATGAAGTTGGCGATGCGCACCAGGCCAAGGCCGACCGGCACGCCGGCGGCCACGACGTCAAACAGCGACCATGTGCGGATGCCGCGCTTGATGGAAAACAGCGTCATGGCGAGGATGACGCCAAGCAAGCCGCCATGAAACGACATGCCGCCTTGCCAGACCGCGAAGATGTCGAGCGGGTGGGCAATGTAACGCGCCAAATCGTAGAACAGCACATAGCCGGTGCGGCCGCCGAGCACGACGCCGATGGCCGCCCAGACGATGAAATCGTCGAGGTCTTCCGGCTTCATCGGCAGGACGCCATTCGGCCACAGCTTGGCATTGGCGGCGAGCCGCTTGGCGTACCACCAGGCGAACAGGATGCCGACGATGTAGCCGATGCCGTACCAGTGCACCGCCAGCGGTCCGATCTGGATGAGGATCGGGTTGATGTTGGGGAAGGGTAAGGAGGCCAGCGGCAGCAGGAAATATTCGTTCAACGGGGAACTCTCGATTGCGAACGCGTTTGGGCGCGGACCATGCGGCAGGCTTTTGGCAGGGTCAAGGCAAGGTGGGCGCCGTCAACTGTCGGGGAACAGGATCGGTCCAAGGTCCATCGCGCCGTGCAGGATGTGCAGTATCTCTATGGTTTCTGGGGCCAATGCGATAGAAAATCAGATAGTTGCCATGGACGCGCCGCCGAATGCCTGAGGATCGATGCCGCTCGAAGAGTGGATACCGCTCCGGCATGGGGCGCAGTTCCATGCAATCGCGGCGCAATTCCTGAATGAACGTCACCGCACGAAATGGGTTGTGCAGCGCGATGTAGTCACCAATGGCTGCAAGGTCCGCTTCAGCCCGACGGGTGAAGACCAGCCGCTTCACCTGTTCTTCTCTGCCATCGCCTTGTATTTGGCTTCGAGTCTGTCCAGCACCTCGTCGCCGGGTTTCACCCGGCCGGCGTCGGCATCTGCAATGCCTTCCGCTAGGGCTGCGTCGAGGGTGGCAAGGCGCTTTTCCCGCTCTTCGACGAGGCGGACGCCCTCACGCAGCACTTCGCTCTTCGAATTGTAGCGGCCGGTGCTGACGAGCTGGTTTACGATATCTTCGAGACGGGTGCCCAAGTCGGCGCTAATGGCCATGATGATGTTCCCAAAAAGACACCCCAGATAATAATAGTTATTGATCGAACTTGCCAGTGATTTGAGCAAGGGCAGATCCGACTTGATGCCGCAGCAGGCTTCAACGTTCTTGCATTCCGCGCGCAGCGCCACTACGTCATTTCGAGCAAGCGAGGATTTGCCATGTCGACCGGACCGAACCGCATTCTCGATGAATTCGCCAAGCTGATGACCGACGCCGCCGGGGCCGCGCAGGGCGTGCGTCGTGAGGTCGAGACCGCCTTCAAGGGCCAGGCCGAGCGCATTCTCAACACCATGGACGTGGTGCAGCGCGAAGAGTTCGAAGCCGCGCGCGAGATGGCCGCCAAGGCCAGGGAAGAAAACACCCGTCTTGCCGCCCGCATCGAGGCGCTCGAGGCGAAGCTTGCCGAACTGGCGGGTGACGCCGCACCGGCGGCGGCGGCCAAGCCCCGCGCAAAAAAATAATCGTTAAACTTTTCCACATAGCCCGATCCTGAAAAGCGCTTTGCCGTGAATCGCTTAACGGCATTGCATGAATCTTTGTGACAGCGGCTTTCCACATGCGAATGACGCAGTGCGAAAAATTGGGCTGTTCACGCGACTCCCGATCAATAGACTGAATTTGTTGCATGATTCGGAGCAGGGTCATGCAGCCGGGCGGTGGGTCCGGTCTGGGGTCTTTGCGCGAAGAAAGTCCTGGCCGTCCGAGTTCTAGACAAGATTGTTCGTTGTGTGTGCCCTCCCGCGGAGCGTGTGGCGGCGCTCGTACAGAACGACAGGAAGCATTCCATGGAACTTCTCGAACTCGAATTCTCCCGCGAAATCCATCCGGTGGATGTTATCGAGCAGGTGGCCCACAACAACGACTGGTCCTTTGAGCGGGCCGGCGACGACGAGATTTCGATCTCGGTTGCCGGAAGCTGGACCGACTATCACGTCTCCTTCTCGTGGATGGAGGATTTCGAAGCGCTGCACCTGGCCTGTGCCTTCGACATCAAGGTGCCGGAGACCCGCGCGCTGGAAGTGATGCGGCTGCTGTCGCTCATCAACGAACAGATGCTGTTTGGCCATTTCGACCTCTGGGAGCAGGAGGGCGCGATCATGTTCCGCCAGTCGCTGCTGTTGGCCGGTGGCGTCGAACCATCGAGCCAGCAGGTCGAAGTGTTGCTGTCGTCAGCGCTGGAAGCCTGCGAATGCTATTTCCAGGCTTTCCAGTTCGTCGTCTGGTCGGGAACCTCGGCCAAGGACGCATTGGCCGGCGTGCTGTTCGAGACCTACGGCAACGCCTGAACCACGGTAAGACGGAAGATGAGTTCGAGCAGCGCGCTTAAGCCCGAGATCAGTTTTGCCGATTTCGATCGTGTCGACATCCGCGCCGGCACGATCGTCGAAGCCGAACCGTTTCCGGAGGCGCGCAAGCCGGCATTCAAGCTGAAGATCGATTTCGGCGCCGACATCGGCATCAAGAAATCGTCGGCGCAGATCACCAAATACTATGCACCGGAGACGCTGATCGGCCGGCAGGTGTTCGCGGTGGTCAATTTCCCGCCGCGCCAGATCGGGCCGTTCATGTCGGAAGTGCTGACGCTCGGCTTTCCCGACGAGGAGGGTGCCGTGGTGCTCGGCGCCATCGAGCGCAAAGTGCCGGACGGCGGCAGGTTATTTTAGGCCGCCAGCTTCCGCGTCGTTCCCAGTGCTTCCTCGACCGTGTCGAGGAACATTTCCGCGCAAGCCTTCCAGCTGTAGCGCATGGCGCGTTCGCGCGCCTGCGCGCGGTCGACGTTGAGCGCGGCGAGCGCTGCCTCGCGCAGATCATTGGAAACAGCGCCGCCAAAGCCGTCGCCGACGATGTCGATCGGCCCTGTCACCGGATAGGCGGCGACCGGCGTGCCGCTGGCCAGCGCCTCGATGATGACGTTGCCGAAAGTGTCGGTGCGGCTCGGGAAGACGAAGACGTCGGCCGAGGCATAGATCTCGGCCAGTTCGTCATTGGGGCGGTGGCCTAGGAAATGCGCCTGTGGGTATTTCGCCTTCAGCCTGGCAAGCTCGGGACCCTCGCCGACGACCACCTTGCTGCCGGGCAGGTCGAGGTCGAGGAAGGCGCTCAGGTTCTTTTCGATGGCGACGCGGCCGACGCAGAGGAAGACTGGCCCGGGGAAGCCGAGATCCTTCTTCTTGTCCGGCCGGAAATGGTCGGTGTCGACGCCGCGCGTCCAGGGCCGCAGCTTGGTGAAGCCGCGCGCCGAAAGGTCGTCGGCCAGCGATTGGGTGGCGACCAGCGTGCCCTGGCCGGAATTGTGGAAATCGCGCAGCCAGCGATAGGCCCAGCTTTCCGGCACCGGCAGGCGGGCGCTGAGATATTCGGGAAAGCGCGTGTGATAGCTGGTGGTGAACGGCCGGCCGGCATTGCGGCAATAGCGCCGCGCCATGATGCCGAGCGGACCCTCGGTGACGATATGGATATGGTCGGCCCTGCCGGCCTTGATCAGGCGCGCGACATGGCCGGGCGTGGTCAGCGCCAGCCTTATGTCCGGATAGGTCGGTAAGGGCAGTGTGCGAAAGATGTTGGGCGTCAGGAAATCGACCGCGACATCGAAGGATTTCAGCGTTTCGGTAAGCCGCTCCAGCGTGTGGACGACGCCGTTGACCTGCGGGCGCCAGGCGTCGGTGACCATCAATATCCGCATGGCGGCCCTTTGCAGGAAAGGTCGATGGTTGCCTTGAGACGATGCCGGAACGGCGACCGGCCTGCTACCCTCGCTTCGCTCCGGCGCACCCGGGCGGGCACGGGGTCGAAGTGAGGCGGCAAGGCCGAATCAATTGAGGTCGCGCGTTTCATGCGCGCTCTTGATCATGGTTTCATGACGGGCGGATGAAGCCCGGTCCTCCGCGGATTATGCGGGAACCTTGATCACCGCTCGCAGGCCGCCGAGCGGGCTGTCGTCCAGGGTGATGTCGCCGCCGTGACTGCGGGCGATGTCGCGGGCAATCGACAGGCCGAGCCCGGTGCCGCTGGCGTCGAGGTTGCGCGCCTCGTCGAGCCGCACGAAAGGCTTGAACACGTCTTCGCGCCTGTCGGCCGGAATGCCTGGACCGTCATCGTCGATGGTGACCAGCAGCGAGCCGCGGCCATGGGTGGCGTTGACCTCCACCGCCTTGGCGTAGCGGAAGGCGTTGCCGATGACGTTGGACATCAGTCGGGCGAAGGCGTTCGGCCGCACATGCACATCGGGGTCGCCGGCAAGCGTCGTCGACAGCTTGCGCTTGCGCAGCCTGGCCTCCTCGCCCAGCTTCTCGAAATAAGCTTCGAGATCGAACCGTCCGGCGTCTTCCGAAGCCTCGCCACGGGCAAAGGCGAGATAGCCTTCGAGCATCGACTGCATGTCGTCGATGTCCTGGTCGAGTGCCGCCTTGGTCTCGGCCTTGCCGCCGGCCAGCGCCAACTGCAGCTTGAAGCGGGTGAGGATGGTACGCAGATCATGACTGACACCGGTCAGCATGGCGGTGCGTTGCTCGATCTGGCGTTCGATGCGCTCGCGCATCTGCATGAAGGCAAAGCCGGCGCGACGAACCTCCTCGGCGCCACGCGGCCGGAAGTCGCGCGGCATCGGCCGGCCCTTGCCGAAGCTTTCGGCGGCTTCGGCAAGCGTCAGGATCGGCCGGATCTGGTTGCGCAGGAAGGGGATGGCGATCATCAGGAGCACGAGCGAGGTGCCGACCATCCAGATCAGGAAGATGTGGGTATTCGAGGCATAGGCCTGGCTGCGGCGCACGAAGACGCGCAGCACCTTGTCCTCGAGCTGGACGCGTACCTCGATGATATTGGAATTGCCGACCGTGTCGATCCAGAACGGCCGGTTGATCTGGCGGGTGATTTCGGATGAGAGAACGTCATCGAGGATCGAAAAGAACGGCTTGGGTCCTGGCGGCGGCAAGGGATCGGGCGGCAGCAGGTCGACCTTCAACTGCATGCGGTCCTGGGCGATGCGGATGATGCTGGTGTAGTCGGCGTCGTGCGGGTAGGTCTCGATCAGGTCGACGATGGCGGCGATGTCGCGCACGGTGGCTTGCGACAGGCGCTGCGTCACGGTTGCCCAATGGCGCTCCATGAAGACGAAGGCGACGACCGATTGCAGCAGGATCATCGGCGCGATGACGATGATCAGCGAGCGGGCATAGAGCCGCTTGGGCATATAGAGCGAGACGAGGCGCCAGAAGCGGTTCCAGGCGCGTGGCACCGCCTTCAGCGGCCGCGTGGCGCGTGCGCTCAAGCCGCCATTGCCCGGCTGTTCCAGTTCCGTGGTTGCCATTCGCTCTTTTCGCTTGCCCGCGGCCGTTCAGCCGGCCGCAGGCGGCATTCTATTCCACGCTGAGCCGATACCCAATACCGCGCACGGTCTGCAGCCAGACCGGATTGGACGGATCGCGCTCGATCTTGCGGCGCAGCCGGTTGATCTGGACATCGATGGTGCGCTCGCCGACTTCCGAATCGTCGCCGACAAGCTCGTGGCGGGGTATCGTCTCACCTGCCCGCGCAGCGAAGATCGCCAGGATCTCCTGCTCGCGGTCGGTCAGCTTCAGCGCCTCGCCGCCACGCTTCAATTCGCGCCTGGCGATCTGGAAGGTGTAAGGGCCGAAAACCAACTGCTCGACCTTCGGCGTGGTCGCCGGGCCGCCGCGGCGCAGGATGTTGTTGATGCGCAGGATCAGCTCGCGCGGATCGAAAGGTTTCGGCAGATAGTCGTCGGCGCCGGCCTCCAGCCCGCTGATGCGGCTGTCGGTCTCCGACAGCGCCGTCAGCATCAGGATCGGCACGTTCTTTTCGGCGCGCAGCGACTTGGTCAGGTCGACGCCTGTCTCGCCGGGCATCATGACGTCGAGCACCAGAAGGTCGAAGTCGAGGCCGGCAAGTTTGCGCCTGGCTTCGTCGGCATTGCCGGCGACGGTGACGCGAAAGCCGTTTTCGGTCAGATACTGCTTGAGAAGATTGCGGATGCGGGTGTCGTCGTCGACCACAAGCAGATGCGGTGCGTCATCGTCCGGTGCGGCCGCGTGATCTACCCGTTCAGTGCTCTCCATGGTTTTTCCCTGACATTTTTGCGGACCCCAGGTCGATCTGCGCTCTCAGTTCCGGATCGACCATCGCTTCGAGGAACCGTTCCACCAAGGTCCGTTCGGTTATTCCGGAATCTTCCAATGCAGCATGGATGCGGCGCGACTGTGGCCGCGCCAGCGCCAGCGCCAGCGCACGGCCCTTGGCCGTCGGATAAAGCTCCCGCTGGCGGCGGTCGCGTGGACCTTGCAACTGCACGACATGATCGGTGTCGATCAACTGCTTGAGCACGCGGGCCAGGCTCTGCTTGGTGATCTTCAGCACGTCGAGCAGTTCGGCGACCGTCAGGCCCGGCCTGCGGTTGACGAAATGCAGCACCCGGTGATGGGCACGGCCGAAACCGTAATCGGCCAGGATCTGATCCGGATCGGAGGTGAAGTCACGATAGGCGAAGAAGAGCAATTCGATGATGGCGAAGTCGATGCCGTCCTCGTCTGACATCGCGGTCCTGATCGGTTTCCCGGCTACGTGGCTACGATCCGTCATCATTTCTCCGTGGGAAAGAGAGATTATGTCAGTACTATTGACGTAATTTCCCTGCAATGGTAATTTTTGACAAGCTTTTGGGCGCATTGCGAACGAAAAGGCAAGGCAAGCCGGTTTTTCCGGAACTTCCTTAGTTTGCCAGAGCGCAATTATCCGCCTACGCTCCTGAAAAAGCCGCCTTCGATAGGCGACAAGAACACACAACGACAAAACACTATGCGGGCTGCCGCCCGCGGGAGGTTACCATGGCATCCGTTCCCTTCGATCAACTGGAAGGCTTCATCTGGATGAACGGCGAATTCGTCCAATGGGGTGACGCCAAGATCCATGTGCTGACCCATGGTCTGCATTACGCCAGCGCCGTCTTCGAGGGCGAGCGCGCCTATGGCGGCGAGATATTCAAGCTCAACGAACACACCGAGCGCCTGCATGACTCAGCGCGCCTGCTCGGCTTCAAGATTCCCTATTCGGTGGCCGAGCTCAACGACGCCTCCACCACGCTTCTGAAGAAGCAGGGTTTCCAGGACGCCTATGTCCGGCCGATCGCCTGGCGCGGCAGCGAACAGATGGGCGTTTCGGCACAGAACAACCGCATCAACTGCGCCATCGCCATCTGGCAGTGGCCGAGCTATTTCGATCCGGCGCAGAAGCTGAAAGGCATCCGTCTCGACGTGGCGGAATGGCGGCGGCCCGACCCGCGCACCGCCCCGTCCAAATCGAAGGCCGCCGGCCTCTACATGATCTGCACCATGTCCAAGCACGCCGCCGAGGCCAAGGGCTATGCCGACGCCATGATGCTCGACTGGCGCGGCCAGGTCGCGGAAGCGACCGGCGCCAACATCTTCTTCGTCAAGGACGGCAAGATCCACACGCCCATGCCAGACTGCTTCCTCGACGGCATCACCCGCCGCACGGTCATTGGGTTGGCCAAGGATCGCGGTCTGGAGGTGATCGAACGCGCAATCCTGCCGGAAGAGCTGGAAGGCTTCCAGCAGTGCTTCCTGACCGGCACCGCAGCGGAAGTAACGCCGGTGTCGGAGATCGGACCTTACCGATTCGAGGTCGGTGAAATCGCCAAGAACCTTATGGATGACTATTCTGCCGCCGTTCAACCCAAGCACGCGATCGCCGCGGAATAACGATAGTCACAGCTTTTTTAGCAAGCAGGGGCGGTTTTAGCGCCGCCCCTTTTATTTAAGCATTCTTGCATTTGACTTTCGTCCAATTCGGCCTCTCATGATGCTGTCGGCCCGGGAGGCTGGCAGTTATGGAGGGACTAATCATATGGACATGAACACGCTTCTTCCGATCATCGTACAGGTGATTACAGGTATCATCGGTGGTCAGGCGGTCGGTGCGGCGCTCAAGACGGCGGCGATGGGTCAGCTTCCCAAAATCCTGGGCGGAGCCATTGGCGGCGTCGGCGGCGCGGCGATCCTCGGCAGCCTGCTTGGTGGCGGCGCGGTTGATCCGGCGGCTGCGGCAGCGGCAACGAGCGGTCTCGGCAGCGCGCTGAACCTGCAGAATATCATCGGCGGCGCCGGCGGCGGCGCGATCCTGACCGGCATTCTCGGCGCGGTCATGGGCGCGATGAAGAAGTAAGCAGGGGCCATTCGGTCTTCAAATGGGCGGCTTCGGCCGCCCATTTCCGTTTTGGGGCTACTGACTGTTCGCCCTTCGGGGGGTGGACGCCCTTTACCAGCGTCTCTAAATCACGGCTGGCATAGCGAAAGGACGATTATGGGTCAGCTCAATGCCGGCATCGTGCCGGTCACACCGTTCCAGCAGAATTGCACCATCCTGTTCGACATGGATGACAAGCACGGTGTGGTCATCGATCCGGGCGGTGACATCGACAAGGTGCTGGCGGCGCTGAAGGACAATTCGGTATCAGCCGATGCGATCTGGATAACGCATGGCCATATCGACCATGCCGGCGGCGCCATGGAGCTAAAGGAAGCGCTCGGCGTCGAGATCATCGGCCCGCATGAGGCCGATAAGTCGCTGCTCGACAATCTGGAAAACCAAGGCAGGCGCTACGGCATTGCCGGCGCGCGCAACTGCGTGCCCGACCGGTTCCTGACCGAAGGCGAGACCGTCTCGTTCGGCTCGCATGTGTTCGAGGTGTTGCACTGCCCCGGCCATGCGCCCGGCCATGTCGTCTACTACAACCGCGCGGCCAAGTTCGCCCATGTCGGCGATGTGCTGTTTCGCGGCTCGGTCGGCCGCACCGACCTGCCGGGCGGCGACCATGCGGCGCTGATCGCCTCGATCAAGGACAAGCTCCTGCCGCTCGGCGACGACATCGGCTTCATCTGCGGCCACGGTCCCGGTGGACGTTTTGGCGAGGAGCGGCGGACCAATCCTTTCCTCGTTTAGGGCGTGCCGATATCACCGGTCCCAAATCCTGCGATGCTCCAAACAAAAAAGCGCTGGCCTTGCGGTCAGCGCTTTTTGTTTTGGGGCAGGGAAGCCTCAGTTGGCGGTGCAGAAATGCTGTTCGCCGTCATTGCCGGTGAACGTGCCGGTACGGGAATTGAAGGTGCGGTAGCGGTCCGAGCAGTATTCGTACCAGTCACGCGTCCACGGCTCGGCATAACGATCGGCGTAGACAACCCTCGGCTCCGCATAGTAGCGGCGGACCGGGGCCGGGCGCACCACTACGTCACGATCGTAGTAACCGTCATCGTAGTAGCGGTCAGCGTAGGGCGGGGGCCGGTCATTGGCCAACGCGCCACCGATCAGTGCGCCGGCCGCGAGGCCGAGGACGCCGGCGGCGATCGCATCGCCATTGCCGTGATGGCCGTGACGGCGCCAGTCACGCGCATCGGCTGCGGGCAAGGTCGCGAGCGTGGTGGCGGCCACGGCAGCGGCCAGGACGGCGGTTTTGAAAATTCGGTTCATCTTGGTCTCCTTCGTGCCGGCCCGTGCAGTTTCGGGGGATGCGGTCCGGCTTTACCAAAGACTAATATGCGACCGTGGCTGAACGGGGGCTGAACGGATTTTGACGTGTTTATTCAAAAAAGACGTCAAAAATCACACGCTCTCAAGGGGCGAAACTGCCCGCCCACAGCCTGAAGCCGGCTCAGCCGACCGACAGGTTGACGGCCTTCGGTCCCTTGCCACGCTTGTCCGGCTCGGTGTCGAATGACACTTTCTGCCCATCCTCGAGACCGGGAAGACCGGACGCCTGCACGGCTGAAATATGGACGAAAACATCCTTCGCGCCATCATCGGGCGTGATGAAGCCGAAGCCCTTGGCATGGTTGAAGAATTTGACGGTGCCGGTCTGCGGCATGGGAAGCTCCTTTGTCCCATAAACTCCAGTCTCGGGCCGGCAAATGCCCGAGAGGAAATTTGTCCTTTATTTTAGCGTCATCGGCAAGAGAAAGTTTTACGGGCAGTCAAAGGGCGTCGCGGCGATCTTCGGGTCCTTGTTTTCATGCCTGTCGTTCCCCCAAACAGGCCACTTTTGGGCGACATGCATTGGTCCGCGTCTTCGGCACGAAAAAGGCACGACGAAGATCGCCGCGCCTTTCAAAATTCAGATCCCTCTCCAAGCCAGGTTCAGGCGTTGGAGCCTCCGTCGCGCGTCAGAGGACGTCCCGATAGCTCAGGCCGCGCGGAGATTGACAGCCTTGGGGCCTTTGCCCATGCGGTCCGGCTCGACGTCGAAGGTGACCTTCTGGCCATCGACGAGCGTGCGCAGGCCCGAAGCCTCGATGGCGGAAATATGGACGAACACATCCTTGGCGCCGCCATCGGGCGTGATGAAACCGAAGCCTTTGGTCGCGTTGAAGAATTTAACGGTGCCGGTCTGGGCCATTGGGGAAACTCCTTCACCCGTTCAGTCTTTGGTGGTTCTGCCCGCCGCCTGGCGCAAAGGGCAGTTCCTGGTGGTTGCTTCGGCAGTCA
Organism: Mesorhizobium sp. M1338; assembly: GCF_040318045.1. Lineage (NCBI taxonomy): Bacteria > Pseudomonadati > Pseudomonadota > Alphaproteobacteria > Hyphomicrobiales > Phyllobacteriaceae > Mesorhizobium > Mesorhizobium sp. M1338. The sequence goes on from NZ_JAMYLL010000015.1 coordinate 30,151, forward strand.
TGCATTGGCGCATGGTCAAAACCCCCCGCCGAAAACGGGGCCGTCAGAGATTCACAGTATCGGGGAAAGGTCGTCCAAAACGTTCCGCTCTCCGGGTCGCAAATGCCCGAACACGGGATTTATCGCACGGAAACGTGATGGTTGCAAGATAGCGCCGCGGGCCGCCGCATTGGCGCATCCCGACGCATGGATCGACTGACCTGAGCATCGATCGGCTCGGCATAGGCTTGCTTGCCGGCCGGGTCATCGGCCAGAGCCGGGCCACGAATGGGCCAGATGTCGAGATGGCCGAGGAGGCTGATGCCGACCACGGCCGAGGCACCGTTTCCGGCTGAAAGGGCTGCAAACGGGGGTTGCAATTGGCAAGGGATTGGCGAGGATCGGCAACCGGGACGCGATCGTGGGAGATCATCATGAAATTTCTGGCGGCAATCTTTTCGCGGCAGGGTTTTGTCATCCTGTTGCTGTCGGCAATTCTTGCCGCCTGCGCCGTCGTCGTCGATGAAGGACCGGGGCCGCGTCCGCGTCAGCCACGGCCAGAACCGCAATATTGCAGCAAGCAGTACGAGCCGGTCTGTGCCCGGCGCGGCGGTGACCGCCAGACCTTCGCCAATGCCTGCCTTGCCGACCGGGCCGGCTATCGCATCGTGCGCGATGGTCCGTGCCGCGACGGCGGTGGCGGTGGCGAAGAGCAGACGTTCTGCACCCGTGAATACGCTCCCGTGTGCGCTCGTCGGAACGGCGAGATGCGGACTTTCCCCAACGCTTGCGAGGCCCGCGCCGCCGACTATCGCATCGTTGACGACGGGCCGTGCTGAGGGGCAGGGCGTATCTTGCCTTTACACCTTTTTGTGGGAGAAAGTGGCCGAGCAAGCTCGGTGCCGCCCGGCAATTCACCGATTGGGCGAGTCGGGAGTCTCGCCGGCTCTTCGGGCCCCCGCAAGGGAGAACCGAGGCGTTCGGTCATATTTCCGTCGGATAGGCTCCATCAGCCGGGCCGGCATAAAGCTCGCTGCCATTGTCGTCGGAAATGCGCAGGCGATCGGGGATTTGCGGCATGGCCAGCGTGTGGAACAGCGCGGTGGCACCCTGCAGCGCGGCGCGCAGGTTCGGCGCTTCCAGCGACACCTTGTCGAGCGTGGCTTCGTCGGCGTCGCGCGACCGATAGAACTCGATGAAGAAGTTCAAGCAAGCCTCCGTGGCAGAGCGTTGCGCGGGCCTGTTATGTCAGTCCGTCGCCTCACATAGGGCGACGGAGAGGGCGCACGAGGCGCCCTGGATGTCAGCTCAGCCCTTCGGCTTTGGCTTCAGGCTGCTCTCGGCCTGCTTGACCGACGAACCGAATGGGGAGGCGGGCTTGGCCACGACCTTGTCCTTCTTCGGCTTGCGCACTTCGCGGTTGCTTCGCTGTTGACCCTTGGACATGGTGTGCTCCTGCTGCGTGTTGGCTTGGCTTTGCGGTGGGGATCTCAGACGGTGACAACCGGGCTGTCGGCAACAACCGGATCGGCCGGTTCGAGATTGTCTTCGGTGGTGACCCGCTCATGGGTCTCCTGCTCACTGCGGATGCGGTATTGCGGCGAGCCGTCCTTGACCGGCAGCCGGCTCTTGATCTGGAACAGTTCGGCGGTCTTCTGGACCAGGCCGGTGCGGCTCTTCATCCGCACGGTCTGACCAATCGCAAACTGGTGCGCGGGCGTGTCGGTGCGCGGGCGCGCATTCTGCTGGAAACGGATCATGCTGCATTCTCCCTGTCGCGCTTCAGCGCTGTTTCGAGTTCGAGGTAATCGATGGCGACAAGCTGGCTGGTGGGCGGGTTTTTCACTGCCCTTGCCGGCAGATGGATGAAAGTGGCGATACGGCGCCAGGCAAGCCGTGACATGCCCTCGATCAGCTCTTCGTCGTGATCGATGTCGTAATCGCCGGCCGGCAGCTGCCCTTCCAGTCCGCCGAGCACGAAAGGTGCCGCGAAATGCGCGATGGAGTGTGTGGTGCGGTCCGGCATTGTCTTAACCTATGCAAAGCAGCGATGCTGAAAGCAAAAAAGCGGGGACGTGCCCCGCTTTCCTATTTCCGGCAGTCGCTGGAAATAAGCCGCTTTCGAGAGCTGCCAGTACATCCGTGGTCAGCGTTCATCGAATTCGGCCGGATCAGATCAATTGCAAATTGGCGGCCGACTCGCGGCCCTTGGTGTCACGCTCCAACTCGAACCGCAGCTTCTGGCCTTCGGCGAGGCCGGGAAAGCCGGCGCGCTCCAGCGCGCTCACATGGACGAAAACGTCCTTGCCGCCATCGGTCGGCTGAATGAAGCCAAAGCCCTTCTGGCCATTGTAGAACTTCACGGTTCCGGTGTTCATGTGGGTCTTTCGAAAAAATGAGACATGGCCGCAGAGCGAATAGGCGCGCCCGGTATCGATGATTGGAATGAGATTGGCGGGTCGAGAACTTCTGACGCCGCGAGATGCCAATTCTGGCCCAAAGCGATCCTGTCTATATAGGCTAATGGGGCTGATTGTTCAAGAAGATTCCTGAAAACCTCGGACGGCGGCAAAAAAATAGATCGCTGTAATTATTTAAAAAATTCTGATATGGATCGGCGACTTTCAAAAAAATGCTTAAATTTACGCTGGGCCGATTGTCCCAGAACTTGCATTTTATTTATTCACGGAAGGAAAAATCATGGTTTCTGTCAGAACCCCGAGAGGCACGACCGTAGCGACGATCATCAAGCCAACCATCATACACGCCGGTGCCGCTGGCCCGACCGGTAAGCCGCTGATCGTCAAGTCGGCGCGGCTGACCATCAGAAGCGATGAGGCGGCAAGGCGAACGATCGCCGATACCGATGGCACCGTGAGGCGGGCCAGACAGGTCGCCGAGACCAACCGCCTGATCTGACCTTCGCCGTTGATGGCAAGGGCGAGATACCAAGCGACGCCTTGAACCCGCCGCGCCGATGGCCTAGACCGCCACAGGCGGACAAAACACGGCAGGTTTCCCATCAACAGAGATCAGAGACGAGCGGCGGGCGCGGGAGCCAGATCTGGCGCTGGGGGTCAGCCACCGCTGGGGCTCGACCAGCGTGTGCAGCAGGCGCTGCAGCTGCATCAGGCCGGACGCCGGCAAGAGGCCGAGGCGATCTACCGGCAGGTGCTGGCGCAAAAGGCCAATCACGCCGCCGCGGCGCATTTCCTGGGGCTGCTGCTGCACCAGACCGGGCGCGGCGCCGAAGGGCTGGACCTGATCGAACAGTCGGTGCGCCTGCAGAGCGGCAATCCGGATTTTCAAAACAATCTCGGTACGGTGCTGCGCGACCTCGGCCAAGTCGCTGCCGCCGTCGACTGCTTCCGCAAGGCGGTGACGCTGCGGCCCGATCAGTTGGCGGCGCGCGACAATCTCGGTTCGTCGCTGAAGCAGCTCGGCCAGTTCGAGGGTGCCGAGGAGATCTATCGCGGCACGGTCGGGCGCAATCCCTTCCATGTCCGCGCCCGCATCGGTCTTGCCGAAACGCTGCAGGAAGCGGGACGCCTGGACGAGGCGCTTGCCGTCTTCCGCGAAGCGCTGGCGATCCGGCCTAAGGATGCCGACCTGCTGCATGGGCTCGGCGTCGGGCTGATGGAAAGGGGCAAGCTCGATGAAGCAGCCGACCTGTTCCGGCAGGCGCTGGCGGTCGATCCCGGCATGGCGAGAGCCTGGCTGATGCTGACGCAGGTCAAGCGCCAGAAGGAGCGCGACAGCGAACTCGCCAGCATGGAGGCTCAGCATGCCAAGACGCCGCAGGACAGCCTGGCGCGCATGCAGTTGTCCTTCGGTCTCGGCAAGGCCAATGACGATCTGAAGGATTATGGCCGGGCCTTCGACTATTTCGCCGAAGGCAATGCGATCCGCCGCAAGGGGATCGACTACGATGCGGCCAAGACGCGGGCCGAGTTCGAGGCGATGACGGCAACCTTCGACGCCGGCTTCTTCGAGAAACACAAGCCCAGCTCAATCAGCGACGACACGCCGATCTTCGTCGTCGGCATGCCGCGCTCGGGCACGACGCTGGTCGAGCAGATCATCGCCAGCCATCCCCAGGTCTACGGCGCCGGCGAGCTCAGCATCCTGAAGACGGCGGTCGGTAAGCAGTTTCCCCTGACCATGAAGGGCGGCTTTCCCGCAGGGATCGCCGATATGCCCGACAAGGCTTTCGCCGAGGCCGGCGAGGCCTATCTCGACATGCTGCACGCCCGCTATCCCGGCTTCAAGCGTGTCACCGACAAGATGCCTGGCAACTTCCTGCTGATCGGCTTCCTGCATCTGATGCTGCCGAAGGCCAAGATCGTCCATTGCGCGCGCGATGCGGCCGCCACCTGCCTGTCGATCTACAAGGTGCATTTCCGTGGCGATAGCCATCGCTATGGCTACGATCTCGGCGAACTCGCCGATTTCCACAATCTCTACACCGACATCATGGCGCATTGGCACACCGTGCTGCCCGGCGTCGTGCATGATGTACGCTACGAGGATTTCGTCGCCGACCAGGAAGGCCAGACGCGGGCGCTGATCGCTCATCTCGGCCTGCCTTGGGACGATGCGGCGCTGTCCTTCCACGAGACCGACCGGCCGGTGCGCACCGCATCCGCCGCGCAGGTACGCCAGCCGATGTATCAGGGCTCGGTCGATCTGTGGAAGCGCTATGGCGACCTGCTGAAGCCGCTGCTAGACAAGCTGGATTAGCGGCCTGGTTACAGTTTAGCCGAAGTCCCCAAGCTTCGTCATCCACGGGCGGAGCAGGCGCGCCTACAGCTCCATGAAGGGCTGGAAGCCACCGACGATCATGCGCTTCATATCGAACGGCATCGGCCCCCAATCGGGTGTCAAGCGCGGGTCTGCCATCACCTTGGCCATGACGGCATCGCGGCTCTCCCGCGATTCATAGACGGCCCAGGAGAAGACGACGATCTCGTCGTCCTTGGCCTGCACGGCGCGCGGGAACGAAGTGACCTCGCCATAGGGCACGTCGTCGCCGATACATTCGACATAGGCGAGCGCGCCATGTTCCCTCCATATAGGGCCCGCGAGGTTGGCCAGCCTCTTGTAGTCCTCGAGATTTGCCTTGGGCACGGCAAGCACGAAGCCATCGACATATGACATTTTGGGTCTCCTCCTGGAAGTTCACAGGGCCTCACCGACGCCAGCCGGTGAGGGGCTTCGCCATTGGCGGCAGATCAGGCTTTCTTCACCGGCGCGTTCATTGCCCACTCGACGCCGAACGGGTCGCGCATATTGCCCCACTGGTCACCCCAGAACATGACCTGGAGCGGCACGGCGACTTCGCAGCCGGCATCGACGGCGCGTTTCCACCAGGCGTCTATGTCGTCGCTGCCGAGGTGAAGCTGCATGGTGTAGCCTTGCGGCTTGACGGCGGGCATCCCGTTTTCGGGATAGAAATCGGAGAGCATCAACGTCGAGCCGTTGATGTGGAGGTGAATGTGCATGGTGCGGCCTTTTTCGTCCGCCGGATAGGCAAAGACCTGCTCGGCGCCGAAGGCCTTCTTATAGAATTCGGCGGCCTTGAAGGCGCCGTCCAGTTGCAGATAAGGGGTCAATCCGCCGAGCACCTTGGCCGCGGGCTGAACGGGGGTCTGATCAGTCATGTCTTGCTCCTCTTCGCGTTTGGCTTGGCCTTGCGGACCGTAGGACGCTTGAGGTGACGGCGATCCTACATGGCCTCGAATTTTTTTCGGACAAACTGGGCGACCGGCGGGCTTGAGCGAGAAGCGTGAAACGAACTTGCGTCGGCGCCCCCCAATGGGGCGATACGCATGACTGACCAGCGGCATAGTTGCCGGCCCCCGGCTGCATGGGTCAGGGTGCTCTGCGAATCCGGGGGCCGTTCCGCGCATCGATCACGATTTCCGGCCAGCCGATGTCCTTGCGCAACTCGATCGGCAGTGAAAGGAGGGCGCGCTCGCTGCGATAGCGGGCGCGGGCTTCCATGTAACGGGTGGTGATGCGGCCTATGGATGACAGGGTGAACATGATGCTTTGTCCTCGGTTGAAGCCGGCATCATTGTGTCGGCATTCCAAGGACGCGGTGCGTGGCGATCATCCGACAGACGGTCGAAAATTTTTGCGGCCACTGCAGGCGGCTCGATGCGGACTGCTGTGGAGCGCCTTGTATCAAGCAGCAGTTTCTAACCGCTCGATCGTCTCAAGGTCGGCTTTCTTGGCCTCTCCTTCCACGGCCAGATCGTAACTCGCCTGCATGTTCATCCAGAACTGCGGCGTGGTTCCGAAGAATTTCGCAAGACGTAGCGCGGTATCGGGCGTTACCGGTGTCGTCTCGCCGGCGAGGCGCTCGATGCGCGTGCGCGGCACATGCAGCTTTTTGGCCAGCGTGTAAGGCTTCAGGCCAAGCGGCACGAGATATTCCTCGCGGAGGATTTCTCCCGGATGAATAGGTGGGTTGATGTTCAGCATTTTGAAAACCTCAATGGTAGTCAGTTATCTCGACATCCTCGGCTTGTCCGTCCACCCAGCGAAAGCAAATGCGAAACTGATCGTTGATGCGGATCGAATGCTGACCGGCACGGTCGCCTTTTAGCGGCTCAAGCCGGTTGCCGGGAGGCGTCTTCAGGTCGGATAGTTCGGCGGCATTGTCGATCATGAACAGCTTCCGCTGGGCTGATCGAACAAGGTCCGACGGGAACCCCTTCGGAGCCTTGCCGTTCGAAACGGCCTCGCTGGTCTTGTCCTTGAACGAGCGTATCATCTGTCGTATCCGATCAGCGTACCTTCGCATGATACGCTTCGTAAAGTCAAGAAAACGTCTCGTGTTATGATACGAATTTTGACCTGTTATCGGCAGGCTGAAATTTCACAGGCATGGATATCGTCCCGCCACCAAAATCGTCAGCCGCCCGCTTCCGCTACCGAACGGAAGAAATCCTCCGGGTCCTCGACTTCGGTCAGTTTCCGCTTGTCGATCAGCCAGAAGCGGTTGCCGATGGCGCGGATGAAGGAGCGGTCGTGCGAGGCGAGCACGCAGCTCGCCTGATGCGCCAGCAGCTCGGCTTCCAGCGCTTCCTGGCCGTCGATGTCAAGATGGTTGGTCGGCTCGTCGAGCAGATAGAAGTTGGGATTGGCTAGCCTGAGCGTCAGCATCATCAGCCGCGCCTTCTGGCCACCGGACAACACGCCGATCTTTTTCTCCTGCATCTCGATGACCACGCCGGCGCCGGCCAGCAGCGACCGTGCACGCTGCTCGCCGACATCATAGCGGCGCGAGACCAGCGCCAGCGGTGTGTCGGCGCCGCTGATGCCGGACAGCGCCTGGTCGCTGTAGCCGAGCACCGTGGACGGCGTCACCTTCACATTCCGCACCGTGTCCGGTTCGACGATGGCATTGCGGATCAGGGTAACGAAGCGCGACTTGCCGACGCCGTTGCGGCCGAGCAGGACGATACGATCGCCCTGGCAGATGTGGCGCTTGCCGGTCCTGAACAGCAGCGTGCCGTCGGGTGTTTCGACGGCCGCGTCGTCGAGCGTGACCAGCACCTTGGCGTGGGTGCCGCGATTGGCCAGCCTGATTGCACCGGCCGATTTCTCGCGATGCCCCGGAGCCGCCGCCTCTTCCAGTCTTTCCGCGCGCTGGTTGAGCTGCTTGGTCTTCACCGTCAGCAGATCGCTGCCCGAATTGATGCCGATGTTGTTGAGCTTGGCCGCCTGCCGGCGCAATTGCTGCGCGACCTTCATGTCGCGCTGGAACTTGCGCTCCGCCGAGGCGTCGACATCGTCGAGCGCCTGCCTGGCGCGGGAATAGGGCAGGGCAAACACCGGCGACTGCTCCGGGCGCAGGAACAGCGTCCGGTTGGTGGTGGCGTCCAGAAAGGCGCGGTCGTGGCTGGCGATCACCACCGGCACCTCGCGCGGCAGCGTGTTGAGCCAGCTTTCCAGCTGACTGATGCGGGCAAGGTCGAGATGGTTGGTCGGCTCGTCGAGCAGCAGCACGTCCGGATCGGTCACCCAGACGCGGGCGATCAGCGCCAGCCGCTGCCAGCCGCCGCTCAGCGCCTGCATCTGCCGTTCGCGCATCGGCTCAGGTACATCGAGCGAGTCGAGAACCACGTCGACGCGCCACAGCTCGCTGTCGGCCTGCTCGGCCGGCAAGGCATCGGCCACCACCTGATGGAAAGTGTGGCTCAGAAGGGCAGGGGCAACGGACTGTTCAACATGGCCGACGCGCAGGCCGCGCGTGCGGGTGATGTCGCCGGAGGTCGGCTCCATCTCGCCGGTCAGGCATTTCAGCAAGGTCGACTTGCCGCGGCCGTTGGCGGCGACGATGCCGAGCCGATCGCCAGTGCCGATGGTGAGGTCGAGGTTGGAAAACAACGGCGCGCTCATGGTGACGCCGAGGGATTTGAGGCTGATCAGGGCCATTTTGATTTCTCTGGTCTTGGCCGCCTCTTTGTCGGAGCATGATCTTTTCCGAAAACCGGTTCCCACTTTTCGGGATCATGCTCTAGCGGCTCAATGCACTTTGACGGTGTGCGTGCCGGCCATCAGGCTCGGCGTTGCTGCACCACGAAGGGCAGACCAAAAAATCGAAGCGGGAAACCCCGGACCGTCCCTGGTCAGCCCTGCAAGAAAGCTCGCAGGGCGGAAATCGGGCCACGCTGACGATGGTGACGAGAAAAATCGAACACGTGAGCCCTCCTTTCAAGACGTTCGAGTGTGCGGACTGACTACACCAAGGGCGTGGCGGAAGGCAAGGCTACCGCTTTCACCCGGCGCGGGAACGGATCGAGCACCAGTATGCAGCCACCGATGATCGCGACTGCGCCTAAGCCCTGGATTACGGTCAGCGACTCCCCAAGCATGCTGGTGCCGACCAGCACCGCGATCACCGTAACGGCGAATTCGACGCTGATCGTCCTGGTCGCGCCTATACTGGCAACCAGCCGAAAATAGACGATGTAGGTCGACGCGCTCATCACGCAGGAGAGGACGGCGAGATAGAGAAAGTCGATGGCCCGAGGCATCGCCGGCACCGGTACGGCGAGAAGCAATGGCAGCGTCATCAGGCCGCCTAATAGGAACGCGGCACTGGTGAGTTCCCACGAGCCGGCCGAGCCCAGATGTCGGTTTGCGTAATTGCTGCCGAAGGCGGCCGAGAAGGAACTAAACAGCGAGGCGGCGCAGCCGAAAGCGAAGGATGCGGTGATCGGCACCGCGGGAAAACCGACCAGGACGATGATGCCCAAGGCGCCGAGCAGCAGTCCGGCCAGCCCGCGAACGGTGATGCGCTCAAGCCCCCATAGCTGGCCGAGGATCATCGAGAACAGTGGGATCGCGGCAACAAGGATGGCCGCCACCGCCGTGCCGATGCGCGGGGTGGCATAGGATAGGCCGACAAGCTGCGCGGCAACCGTCGTCGCGCCGACAACGGCGAAGCGCCGCCAGCCGGCGCTGAAATCGAGCCGGCGTCGGGTCGCGGCGGCAAGCAGCAGGAGCGTGATGCCGGCGATCAGCGACCGCAAGGTGACCGCGCCGACCCAGCCGAAGGCGTGCACCACCTTGAGCAGCACAAGGAACGACAAGCCCCAGGTGACGGCCAAGAAGATATAGGCGGCGATGTCTTTGGGTTTCATTGTGCGGGCGGCCGTTTCTTGCAGTTGGAAGCGGAGAAGCTGCCGTGGCCCGTATCGTTTCGACTGGCAACTGACAAGGGTGGGGCGTGGTCCAGCCAGTCGACAGTGTGACCCCAAGCTCTACCGTCCCGGTCTGCCTGTCTTCCCCGGCCGGCGCTTCTCCCGGCGGACATCGCCTGGATCCTCGTATGAGCCGATGCCGGCGCGCTCACGCTTGACCGGCTTGTCACCCTCGATCGGCGTCTCTGTTCGCCGCACGGTCATCTCATCGAGTGAGTTCTTCTTGAACAGCGGCTTGGTGGCGTCGCCGGGAATGCCGAAGTCGGAACCGTGCGCCTCTTCGGCCGACTGCTTCTTGAACAGCGAGCGCGACACCGCACCGGCCGGCGTCGGCATATCGGTGCCCGGCCCCATGGCGTCGAGCGAGGGTTTGGTGAACAGCGGCTTCTTCACCGGCACGGCGCCGTCGGCGCCCATTTCGTCGAGATCAGGCTTGCGGAAGAGGTTGGGCCGGGCAGCCTTGGCCGTTTCTTCGGCGGCACGTGCTTCGTCGAGCTTGCGGAAACGGTCCTGTTCCTCTGATGTACGATGTTTGGCCACGCCCTTGTTGTGCTTGCCCTTTTCACGGCCCGAGACCGGGCTTTCCATGTCGGCGTATTTGGCCAGCGGGTCTTCGGAAATCGACAGTTCCATCTCGCGCAGCCGCTTGATCTCGTCGCGGATGCGGGCCGCCTTCTCGAAGTCGAGATTGGCGGCGGCGTCGCGCATCTGCTTCTCCATGGCATCGAGATGGGCTTTCAGGTTGTTGCCCATCATGGCGCCGGCGCCGTCGGTGAACTGCGAGATGTCGGCGCGGACGTGGTCCTTCTCGTAAACCGAATCCAGAATGTCGGAGATGCGCGACTTGACCGATTCCGGCGTGATGCCGTTGGCCTCGTTCCACTCCATCTGCTTCTCGCGGCGGCGGTTGGTCTCGGCCATCGCCCGTTCCATCGAGCCGGTGACCTGGTCGGCATAGAGGATGACCTTGCCGTCGACGTTGCGGGCGGCGCGGCCGATGGTCTGAATGAGCGAGGTCTCAGAACGCAGGAAACCTTCCTTGTCGGCATCGAGAATGGCGACGAAGCCGCATTCGGGAATGTCGAGGCCTTCGCGCAAAAGGTTGATGCCGACCAGCACGTCGAAGGCGCCAAGGCGCAAATCGCGCAGGATCTCGATGCGTTCCAGCGTGTCGATGTCGGAGTGCATGTAGCGGACGCGGATGCCTTGTTCGTGCAGATACTCGGTCAGGTCCTCGGCCATGCGTTTGGTCAGCACCGTCACCAGCGTGCGATAGCCGGCCTTGGTGGTGTCACGGATTTCGCCGACGACATCGTCGACCTGGCTCTTGGCCGGGCGTACCTCGACAGGCGGGTCGATCAGCCCGGTCGGGCGGATGACCTGTTCGGCGAAGACGCCGCCGGCTTGTTCCATCTCCCAAGCGCCCGGGGTTGCCGAAACGGCGACGGAGAGCGGGCGCATGGCATCCCATTCCTCGAAGCGCAGCGGCCGGTTGTCCATGCAGGACGGCAGGCGGAAACCGTATTCGGCCAGCGTCGCCTTACGGCGAAAGTCGCCGCGATACATGCCGCCGATCTGCGGCACGGTGACGTGGCTTTCGTCGATGAAGACCAACGCATTGTCGGGAATGTACTCGAACAGTGTCGGCGGCGGATCGCCCGGCTGGCGGCCGGTGAGATAGCGCGAATAATTCTCGATGCCGGCGCAGGAGCCGGTGGCCTCCAGCATCTCCAGGTCGAAGCGGCAGCGCTGCTCCAGCCGCTGCGCCTCCAGCAGCCGACCAGCCCGTTCAAGTTCCACCAGCCGGTGCTTGAGCTCTTCCTTGATCGACTTGATCGCCTGGTTCAGCGTCGGGCGCGGCGTCACATAGTGCGAATTGGCGTAGATCTTGACGCTTTTCAGCTCGCCGGTCTTCTGGCCGGTCAGCGGATCGAATTCGGTGATCTGCTCGATCTCGTCGCCGAACATCGAAATGCGCCAGGCGCGATCTTCCAAGTGGGCCGGGAAGATCTCGATCGTGTCGCCGCGCACGCGGAACGAACCGCGGACGAAGTTGATGTCCTGCCGCTTGTACTGCTGGGCAACGAGATCGGCGAGCAGAGCGCGCTGGTCGAGCCGGTCGCCGATCTGCATTTGGAAGGTCATCGCCGTGTAGGTTTCGACCGAGCCGATACCGTAGATGCAGGACACCGAGGCGACGATGATGACGTCGTCGCGCTCGAGCAGAGAACGCGTCGCAGAGTGACGCATGCGGTCGATCTGCTCGTTGATCGAGGATTCCTTCTCGATGAAGGTGTCGGTGCGCGGGACGTAGGCTTCCGGCTGGTAATAGTCGTAATAGGAGACGAAATACTCGACGGCGTTTTCGGGGAAGAATTTCTTGAACTCGGAATAAAGCTGGGCCGCCAGCGTCTTGTTCGGCGCCAGGATCAGCGCGGGGCGCTGCGTCTCCTCGATCACCTTGGCCATCGTGAAGGTTTTTCCGGAGCCGGTGACGCCGAGCAGCACCTGGGTGCGGTCGTTGTTGGCGACGCCTTCGACCAGATCCTTGATCGCTGTCGGCTGGTCGCCAGCCGGCTCGAAGTCCGACACCATCTTGATGGCGATGCCGCCTTCGGATTTCTCCGGACGGGCAGGGCGGTGCGGCGTCCACAGCACGCCGTCCTTGTGCAGCGGATTGCCGGACTCGATCAGCGCCGACAGCGCGGCGACGGTAGCGGTGACGCTGCCCGAGGCCATCGTCTCGGCGTCTTCCAATGAAATGTCGAGACCGGCGACCGGATTGAGGCCGGCTGCCGTGCGCTCCCTGGCTGATGCCGCGCCACCCATCGAGGTGCCGCGCGCGCTGCGCCCCGGCGAGCTTGAGCGCTCAGGTATCTTCTTCGATGGCTTCGGTGGTTTGCCACCATCGCCCTTGCCGACGAGACGTCCTTCCTTTTCGGCTTCCTGCTCGATCTGTTCGGCCCAATCCGCGATCGAACCGGTCAGCGGCGTGCCCGACAACTCCGGCTGGGGCATCTCCGCGAAGCTGCCTCCGTGCAGCGGCTCGGAGGCGTCGAGGAAATCGGTCAGCGGACTGCGCCGCTTCGGTGCGGCGCGGTCGTCATTCGCCGTCGGCGGCGTTTTTTTATCGGGAGATCTGGCCATGTCCCGAATATGGGATTTCCTGGCCAAAATGGAAAGAGCGCGGTGGGTAGAGGCGTACCGGACAATGCGGCTCCTGACAGTAGGCTGTCAGGAGCCGGCGGGAAGGTGCGGCCGAATGCCTGTAGGTACTACGCGCCCCTGGCGGCGGATGCGACTTGCGTCGGCGAAGACGACAGGCGCGGCACCACAACGAGGCGTTTGATTTTGCCCTTCTTGAAGGCGGCGAGGAAGCGCGCATAGTCCTTGAAGGCGACGCAACCGCTCGACTGGGCGTAGCGGCCCCGAAGCAGATAGGTATGGGCCAGGAAGCCGTCGCGATTGTATTTGTTGCGGCCATCGACCGGTGTCAGGCGCAAGGCCTCCACACCATGAAAGCGCGACTCGCGCAGCGACAGATTGTAGGTGTTGGGCGGTGTCGGTCCGCGGTTCTTCTGGTCGGCATAGCGAGGCTGGTCCACCATGGCGCCGACGCCCGAATGCGCCTCGAGCCTCGAGCCGTCAGGCATGTAAACGGTCCCGGCGCTGATGTCGTAGACGGCGACGCCATTGCTGGCTCCGCTCCTGGGGTTCGGTGAATTGAACAGGTTCTTGAATGCCTTGCCGAGGCCACCCGAAGGCGTGTCCGGCTTGGCATAGGCCAGCACGTTGCCGCCATCGGCCGGCCGTCCTTGCCGAGCCGGTTTGGCCGGTTGGTCAGTCTGGACCTGCTGGACGGTCCCGCGAGCTGGATTCGGCTGCTGGACAGGCTTCGGCTGCTGAACAGGTTTGGACTGTTGTGCAACCTCGGGTTGCGGCTCTTCGATCCGAGGGCGACGGGTCGGCAATGGCACATCGTCGGTGAGCGCGTCCGGCAGCGAGGCGGCGTCGCCGGGCTGTCCCTGCTGAGTTTCGACAGGCGAAACCGCGACGTCAGCCGACGAATCCTCGATTGGCAGCGGTGAGGCAAACGCTTCGTCGTCGACCGGCAGCGACTGCACGAGGGCCAGCGCCAACTGCGAATTATCCGGCGTCGTCGCGTCCGACTGGGCAAAGCCCATCGGTTGCGGCGCGGTCTGAACGACGACCGAGCCGGTATCCAGCCGGGCGAAGCGTTCCGCCTCCGGAGCCGGCATGTCGTCCGACAGACTGGCCATCACCGTGACGGATGGCACCAGCGACGCCTCGGCAATTCGCGGCGCGACGGTGGAAATCACGGGACGGGCCTCTGCGGCGACGACGGGCTTTCCGGCGCCGGCAAAGGCAGCGGCGAGCTTCATCGGCGAAAGCGACGCTTCCATGCGCTCGAAACGCTCCTGCGACCTCGACTTCGCATCAGTGGGAACGGGCTTTGCCTGCGCCACGAGGCGCGCGGATTTCTCCGCCCGCGGGCTCAACCGGGCAAGCTTGAAGCAACTGGCGCCGCACTGCACGGCATGGTCGTGAAGGGCCTGCGTGCCACCATGGGCATTGGCAAGGGCGAAGGGTGCTCTCAGAAAATGCTGCTTGATCGGATCGGCAAGGGCGAACGAACCCGGCATCGACAGGCTCCGCGGCAGGCTACCTGATGTCGCCGACAGCGAGGCGCCGACGGAGCTGAGGCCGACCATGGTGCCGATCAGCCACAGGCCAACGGCAGCGCTGATGCCGGGCACGGCGACCCAGCGGACGATCCGTTCAGGAGTGAAGGAAGAGGAACATGGCGCGTCGCAGGCGGTCACGCCGTCCCTACGCTCGTCCCCGGAATTTTTTTTACGCAACAACGCCATGCAACCAATCTTGCTCCAACCGGTTTCCCCCGTACGTGGCCTTGAGAGCCGCGACGACCATTCTGTGAGTGATCCCAGGTGGTCCCCGACGCGTTTGCCGCGTCTGTCGTTGGTTGCCGATTGCTTCAAAATGGACAAAGTTGGTTAATTAATCCCTCTCAAAACCAACGACGAGATGTGGATTTAGGTCAAATCAGGCCTCGTCCACGGCCAGGAAAGTGGTGTTGTTGCCTCTCCGACGTCGTTTTGCTGCCCGCTTTTGATCGCCGAGTCAAGCAAAACAGCCGTTTCTAAATTTTTTCGCGGCACCTTCAGCGATAAATGCAACGAAGCGACCGCCGGTGAAAATTGCCCAAATAGGCGCCTGTCTCAGGTAAAACCGTTGCCTGCTTGTCACAATTTCTTCGCCTGGACGGCCGCCTTGAGTGGCACCCTCAATTGAACCAAAGCGCAAACGTCAGAAACCCGCCGCCGCCGAACTGGCGCTGGATCTGGTCGAAATCGTCGCTGGTCAGGATCCTGCCGCTTTCGAGATAGGGCGCGATGGCCGGGCCTGTGATCGACAACACCAGGTCAAAGTTTTTTGGCTCGTCGAAGAAGCGCTTCACGTTGATGCCCTTATCGGTGATGCGGAAATGCGGCAGCAGCACGCGGCCTTCGAGGAGATCCTCGGCCATGGTCAAGGCGGCGAGCCAGGCCTGCACCTGCTCCTCGCCGACTTCGAGGCCGGTGAGCGGGTTCTCGCCCTTCTGCCGCGGTCCCGGCAGCCATTCGCGGTCATTGTCGGTCTCGGCGCGGATCGCCTTCCAATCCTCGCGCGACAGCCGGATCATTTCCAGCAGATGACGGCGTGCCGCTTGCCGGCGCTCGGGTTCGACCACCGGCCAGTTGACGAGATGCACCAGCGAGATGAAATCGGCAATGCGCCACTCCGACGAGAATATGCTGCTGCCCGTGTCGCCGGCCGGCGGCACCAGGATATCCTGCAACGGCAGCTTGGCGCGCGGGAACAGCATGTGGAAGGACCCGTCGAAGGTGCTCCTGAAATCATGCGCCAGCCAGAAATCGGCCTGCGCCATGAGGAATTCGGCATAGCCCTGCAGCCAATAGCCATCGGCGCGATCGAAGCGGAAGGTCAAAGAGGGGGCTGCATCGTCTGGCGCGCTGCCGCCGCGCGACAGCGAGGCCATGATGGCGGCCATGCTTTCATCAGGCGCGATGGTGCCGTCCTCGTTGAGATCGATGCCGGTATGGGTGAGATCGATTGCCATGCCGGTATCGGCGCCCGCCGGCACCGACGCAAACGTGGCGGCGGATTTTTCGAGCCGGTCGCGGAAGGCGACCAGAATGGCGCGGAACTGCTCGTAGGTCAGCGGTTCGGGGTTCGGATTGTCGGGCACCGGCAGCCGCATCAGCGGCAGCATGAAGGATTGCGGGCTTTCGAAGCCATGACGGTGCAGGCCGCCGGCCAGGATTTCCAGTGCGGTGAAGAACTCGCCGGCGCCGGCGGCGTAAGCTGATGCCGGGTCTTTTGGCGCGGCGGCCTCCAGCGTCGACAGGGCGCTGTCGCGCGCGGCCACGGTCTTCGCCTCGAACAGAGCGGATGCCGCTTCGGGCATAGCCGCCGTCGCGGAAGACAGCGGCACAATCAGCATGAAAGCGGATGTCAGCAGGCTTGCCAGTCGTGTCATCTTTCCCCCCAAATATTTGTCGCGCGGAACAAACATACACCATTTGCAGCGTCGCGCTTCAACCCGTCCCGAGGACGGTCTACACAAGGCAAACAATTGGGCGCCGCGTGTCGAATTATCCGTTTTCCTACAAGCTGTCCTGGCTGCCGCGTTTTCTGAAGCCCTCGCTTGCCGGCGGCGCGCAAGACTTTGCGCCGATGGCGGGAACGCTGATGAATCCGCCACCAAGGGAGGCAGTGCGGCTGGCCTTCGTCGGCGACATCTCGGCGGTGGCCAACCGCACCGCGCCGGACTGCGACCCGGAGGTCAAGAGGCTGCTCGGAGCTGCCGATGTGGTGATCGGCAATTGCGAAAGCCCTGTCGTGGACAGACCAAGCGCGGCGCTGGGCACGAGGCTCGGCACGCATCATGCGATGAGCGAGCGGTTCCTGGCCGAGGCGTTGGCGGCGGCTGGTATTGCGCGCGAAAGGCTCGTGCTGTCACTGGCCAACAATCATGTGCTCGACCAGGGCGTCGCCGGTTTCGACGAGACGGTCGCGGCGCTGCAGCGGCTCGGCATCCGCACGGTCGGCCAGGCCGCCAATGGTCCGGTGGTGCCTGTCCAGGCCGGGCCGCTGGATATCGGCTTCGCCGCCTTCACGCTGTGGCGCAACGCCGATGAAAACCTGTTCGCCGGGCGCGTATCGATGGACAGCGATCCGGCCGGCTGGCCGCGCTATGGTGTCGATCTTCTTTGTGCCGTGCCGCATTGGGACTGGGAGTTCCGGCATTTTCCGCGCGCCGAGACGCGGGCGCTGGCCAGGCGGCTGGCCGGGCAAGGCGTCGGGCTGATCGCCGGCCATCACGCCCATGTCGTGCAGCCGGTGGAAAAGATCGACGGGACGATCGTCGCTTACGGGCTCGGCGATTTCCTTGGCACCGCCTTTGCGCGCCAGACATGGCCGGGCCGCATCGGAGGAATCTTCGTCGTCGATGTCAGCGCCGATGCCGGCACACGCGGCGCCATCGCGTCTTACCGGCTGCATCCCTTCATGCGCGTGCGCGCCGGCGACCATGAGCGGCTGGTGTTGGTGGAAAGGTTGAAGGGGCGAATGCGCGGCAGGGTGGAAGGTCGGCTGCGGGTGATATTTCCTTCTCCCCCAGGCGAAGAAGGTGTCACCGCTTAACCGTCTGGCGGCCCCTGCAAAACCGGCTATCATGCGCCGGCAGAGGCAGGCTTGCGGGGTGGCGATGGAAACAGCGGATTTCATGCCTGGCGCCGCGGTGATTGCCGGTATCCGGAAAGACATCGAGGCCTATGAGGCGGCAAGGGCCTCCGCGGCCAGCCAAGTGCGCTGGCGGGTGCCACTGTTCGTCGGCCTTGTGCTGGTGTTCGTGGCGCTGGTCGCCTGGCTGTTCAACAAGGTCGCCGACCCCAACGAGCAATGGTTCTCGACGCCACATGTGTTTCTCTATGGCATCGGCTTGGTGGCTTCGAGCGTGCTCTACTTCCAGGCCATGCAACCGGCGACGCGGCTGCAGCAATCGTTCCGCGAGACGCTGCTGCCAATCATCTTCGGCTTCATCGCGGATATGCGTTACCAGCATGGAGGGAGGCCGAACTCTTTCGACCGGCTGCCGCGCGAGGCGGTCGGCGCTTTCAACAAGCAGTCGTTCGACGATGTCGTTTCGGGCCGTTACGAAGAGTTTCCGTTCGAGCTTTACGAAGCAGAACTGCGAGTAGGGTCGGGCAAGGATTCATCGAGAGTCTTCAAGGGTGTCATTGTCGCTTTCGAAGCGATCGAGCCGTTCCCGGGGGTATTGGTGGCGACGCGCCGGACCAATGCGGTCGTCGGCTTCTTCCGCGGCATGTTCGCCAGCAAGATGCAGGACTTGTCGTGCGGCGTGCCTGAACTCGACGCCGCCTATGAATTCCGCACCGACAATGCCGAGGCGGCGCGGCCGCTGGTGACAGGCCGCCTGGCGCAGGCACTGAAATGGCTGGGCGAAACCTGGCCGGACGACCCGGCCCGCGTCGCGCTCAACGGCAGCGATGGTTTCCTGCTGCTGCCGCAGACGAAGAACTTCTTCGAACTGCCGGATATTTCGGTGCCGCTCGACTACACCACGCATGTCGCGCCGATGATATCAGACATGGGCGCGATGCTGGCGACGGCGGCGCTGGTGCGCAAGGTCGGCGCGAAGGACGAGATCGGTTAATCGCTGTCAGCAGTCGAAGCCGTATTGGTCGCGCATGAAGTCTGCCTCTTCTTTCGACATTTTCTTGAACATCACACAGACGGTGAAGCTGCCGATCTGATGGCCGCCGCGTGTGTATCCCCAGTCGGAAATATCGCTCCTGGTGAATTCTATGTTCTGCCCCAGGACGACGTTGTGCACTCCCTCCGGCTGGTTTGCCAATATGCCGACAAAGCCGGTTTCGGTGCGTCGGAACGGGATGACCCAGAAGTGTTCGCTGACATTCCCGTCCCGCACCTTGACCTTCAGTTTGAACCTGTCCGTGCCGGAGGGAGGAGCCTCGGACAGTGCCAGGAAGTCGTCCAGGCTGGCGAGTGCCTGCGCGGTCGCCGCCGCCATCTCTGGATCGTCGGGAGTAAAGATAACCGTCTTGTCGTCGCCTGGATCCGCGCCTTGTGCACCGGCCGATCCCGGAGCAAGCGCCAGCATCAGGGACATCATGGTCCGGACTGCGAGTTTCATGGAAGGCCCCCCTCACCGTGGTCGCAGCCATCATGGTGCATCCATTCCGGGTTTGCAACCGGAGCGCGAGTTTCATCCGCTTCAAGCGATGGTCGAGCCGACAATGGTTCATATCGATATCGATTTTCTGACGGAACGTTCTTCCGCGCGACCACTATGGTTTTTGCCAGCAGGCCGCGCTATCCCTTGGCCACGGGGGATACTCATGGCTGACGAACAAAAGGGATTTCGGCTGTCGCGGCGGCTGTTGCTGGGTGCGGCTGTCGTCGGCGGCGCGGTGCTGTGGGGCGGCAACACGGTGGCGCGGCTGGCGCGCGGGCCTTTGGGACCGAAGAACGCGGGCCGCATCGCCGATATCGACGGCATCGCGCTGCCGCTGAAGCCGCTGGAGAGTGCGCCGGCGTTTGACGCGTCGCTGCCCTGGTCGGCAAAAGGCGGCGACATCAACGATGCCAGCGGTCTCTCGAAGACGCCGGTCTATGGCGTGGTCGAAGTCAGCAAGGAGGAGCACATCGCCAAGGCGCTGGCCTTCGCGCGCGCCAATGGCTTGAAAGTGTCGCTGGCGGCCATCCGTCATTCGATGGGCGGGCACGCCTTCGACGACAATGCGCTGGTACTCGACCTCAGAAAATTCAACAAGGTGACGGTCGACGCCGCGGCGAAGACCATGACGCTGCAGCCGGGCGCGCGCTGGCACGATATCCAGAACCTCTTGCATCCGCGCTTCGCGGTGAAGGCAATGCAGTCCACCGACATCTTCTCGGTCGGCGGCTCGCTGTCGGTCAATGCGCACGGCATGGATCATCAGGCGGGTTCGGTGGCGAGCTCGATCCGCTCGATGCGGGTGATGCTTGCCGACGGGTCGGTGACGACCTGTTCGCCTGCCCAGAACACCGATCTGTTCCGCCACGTCGTCGGCGGCTACGGCCTGTTCGGCGTGGTGCTCGAAGCCACGCTCGATATCGTCGACAACGCCGTCTACCGGACCTCTCGCGAAATCATCAAATCCGACGATTTCCCGAAATTCTTCGCCGAGGTGCTGGAGCCGAACAGGGCGATCGGCCTGTTTTACGGCCATCTGTCGACGGCGCCGCGCAATTTCCTCGAGGACATGATCGTCTACCGTTATGACAAGGTGGCCGAGCAGCCGCCGGCGGATCAGCCCGCGATCGGCGAGCCGGGTTCGGTCGGGCTGAAGCGCGTGATCATCAACATGGCGAAATGGGGCAGCCTGTTCCAGGAGCTGAAGTGGTTCACCGAAAAGACGCTGGAGCCGAAATTCGAGAGCTGCACGGTGGCTCGCAGCTCGGCCATGGCCGAAGGCGAGGCCTGCCTCGTCACCCGCAATAACCCGATGCACGATTCAGTGCCGTATCTGTTCAACGACCTTTTGGATGAGACAGACATCCTGCACGAATATTTTATTCCACGCGCCGCCTATAATCCATTCATCGCGGAAGCCCGCGATATTCTGCGCAACCAGACGCTGCCGGTGCTCAATGCTTCGGTGCGCATCGTCCACAATGAGGATGTCGCACTGACCTACGCGCCGGAGCCGGCCTATTCGCTGGTGCTCTACATCAACCAGCCGACCGATGCCGACGGCAACGCCAGGATGCGGGCGCTGACCCGAGCGCTGATCGATGTGACCATCAAGCATGGCGGCCGTTTCTTCTTGCCCTACCAACTGCATTATACGGCCAAGGAGTTGCTGGCCTCCTATCCCGAGTTGCCGGCCTTCCTGGCGGCGAAGCGGCAATATGACCCGACGGAACTGTTTTCCTCGACCTTCTACCGTGCCATCAAGGCGCTGAGCGGGGTGGCGTAAAAAGCAGGAGAACAGCCATGCGCATGGTATCGGCGGCGGCACTCACCCTCATTGCGCTGTGCGCCGGACCTTCGGCAGCCGAGGATCTCAAGGCCTTCAAGCTGACGATCGACGGCGTGACCGTCGATATCGATCCCGGCGAGAGCACAAGCATGACGCTGCCCGGCGGCAGAAAGAGCAAGGTGACGCTCGAGCGCAACGACTTCGCCACCTTTTCCGGCGGCGATTTCTCCTTCGTCCATCCGAGCGATATTTCGGTGACCAAGACCGACCTTGGCGAGAACATCACGCAGTATCTGATGGCGTCGGCGCTGGGCACGATCGTTGTCGTGCAGGAATACGGCAAGATGAATCCGGTGTCGCTGAACCAGCTGATGCTGCAGGAGATGACCAAGGAATCGGTGCAGGCCGGTGCCACGCTTACGCAGGAGCCGACGACGCGCAAGCTCGCCGACGGCAAGGAATTGACCGGCATAAAGGCTGTCGTGAAGACACGCACCGACACGGCTGATTTCGAGATCGTCGGCTTCGGCGTTGCCGATCGGGGGCTGCTGTTCATCACCCGCATTGCCGGCGAGGACGTGGCTACCGAAAAGCCGCTGATCGACAAATTCTGGCAGAGCCTGAAGGTGAAGTTGTAGCTGTAGGGACTACAGCCCCTTCGGCACCAGTCCGGCCAGCCAGCTTACGGAGCGTTTCGCTGCGTCGGCGGTCGCGGAAGCGGCGCGGCCAAGGTCGGTCTTGACCACGGCGTAGCCGTTTTTCGTGCGATAGAGCACGCCGGTTCCGCCGTCGACCACCTGTTCATAGGCGACGGGCCGGGCGGCGTCGGCTTCCATGGCCGTCGTCGGCGAACCGACCGGGACGCTCGGCCGGTGGCTCAATTCAGGCGGCAATGGACTTTCGGTTCTGACAATCCGGCTGGCTGGCTTCAATTCCGGGCGCGACGCGGTCGCGGCCAGCTGCGAGGAGGACGACGAGCCCTTCGTGCGGCAGATGCCGGAGACGAGCGGATAGTTGAAATTGCGCTCGTGCAGCATCTGGCTTTTCATCGCGGCCTCGCACTCGGCGACGGTCGACCACTTGGCCGGCGTCTCACCGATATATTCGCACAGCTTGGCATCGCAGTCGCAGCCGACAATGGTCATGGCGACAAGGGCGGTCTTGATCACGGTCTCGTCCCTTCGAGATGCCCCCCGGCAACCCATTCAGGTTGATGTCGTGATCCCAAAACCGGATTCCACTTTTGGGCGACATGCAACACTCCATCGCGCGCGAACAAGGCGGGATTTGGCCGCGATTGTGGAATGGGCGTGGCGGAGCGCTCGAAACGCATAATCCTGGCCGGGCGTGGCCGAAAGGCCTCAGTAGTCATAGACATGTTCAAGCCGGGCGCCCGACTTGATCAGCGCCGGCAGCACGAGATGCAGCTTGCGCACGGCGACGACCATGCCGGTGCGGCGCGTTGCCGGATCGGCCGGCAGAGGATAGCTGAACAGGATGCGCATACCTTCGGGGATGGCCATCGAGTCGGTGGAGAGCATGGTGACCATGATCTCGTCGTTGCCGCCGATCTCGACGAACGACACGCCCTTGTCGATCAGGCGCGGAATCATTTCGGTGAACACCTGATAGCGCTTGGTGACGAAGATGGTGCCATCGGCGCCTAGGTCGCGTTCGAGCAAGGTGTCTGGCTCGTCGCGCGTGGCTTCACCGACCGGCCCCTTGGCCCAGACATGGATGTCGAGGAAGGCGGGGTTGGTCGTGGCGGCGAGGGCCTTTTTGATCAGGTCGGCGTAGCCTTGCTTGATGGTGTCGGCGAGGCCGAATGCCAGCTTGCGTTCGCTGGTGCGAATGGAACTGTCGCTCGGCGCCGGCTGCACCGCAAACAGGCCGGCGCGCTTGTCGGCATAGGGGAACTCGTACCACGGCACCTGGTCGAGGAAGGCGGCATAGTCGGCCGCCACCTTGGCCTGATAGATGTCGACGGCGGTTCGCTTGCCGGCTGTCGCCTCGGTGATACGGCCGACAGTGTTCTCGTAGGCCCACTGCAGCATATGCTCGATCGAGTGGCTGGTGCCGATGATGACCAGCATCTGCTGGTTGGCGTAGTTGAACTTGTAGGGAGAGCTGGCGCGGATCACCATGGCGTAATCCTGCCAGAAGCGTCCGACATAGGACCAGTAGGGGAAGCCGCTCGGCTGGTCCTTGTCGACGAAGCCGGCATATTCGCGCGCGGCGTAGACGATCGACCATTCCGGATAGGTGAGGAAGGTCGATTCCTCCGGCCGCTGGTAGCCGGGGATCTCGGCGCGGACCTTGTCGGCCAGCGCCTTGGGCGGAGCGCCGTCGGCAATGCCGGGCAGCGGCGTCTTGTCGAGAGACGACGTCGTCAGGAAGCCGTAGCTCAGCCCGACGATCGGAATGAGGATGACGATGACGATCAGCCAGAGGATCGTCTTGATGATGCGCTTCAGCCAGCGAAACAGGAACATGGCCGATCAGGCCGTGGCGAAGTGATCGTGTACGCGCTTCGCCAGCCAGAAGCCGACATAGACGGCGAAGCCGCCAATGACGATGTGCGGCAGGTTGGCGAAGAAGCGGGCCGGGAATTCGATATCGTTGAGGGAGCGGAAGCCGTTGATGAAGATGCCGGCATCGAGGCAGCCGGAACCGGTGATCAGCCCGAGCACGCCGTCGAACAGGTAGACCGAGCCGAACAGCTTGAAATAGAAAACCGCCTGGCGGTGCGAGATGAAGGCCGCGGCCAGCGCCCAGACGCCGGAGAAGGCGTGCAGCAGGTCGTCATACCATTGCAGCGAGAATAGGCCGAACAGATTGCCTTCGGCATCGTTGAACGGCGGTATGTAGCCGATAGCGACGACGCCGAAGAACAGGAAGGCATAGGCAACGGCAAGCTTCTGGATCAACGTCATGAAGTATCCCCCTTCTACGAGCCCGTTTCGCAAACAGACTCTGACGACGCGCCGATACTAACCGATTTTAACGCGCGGTGAAGCGGCGCTCGCAAGATCGCCGGCAAAGGGGAGAAAAGACAGTCGGCGCCGGGATTTCTCCCAGCGCCTCCCTGTCAGATCAGGACACGGTCGCGGCAGCAACTTCCGTAAAGTCGTCGCGCCTTGCCGGCCTTGATTTTGACGGTCCTGCCAGTCCGCCACCCGAAAGCAGCGTCCGTTCGGGACCACACCGGTCTCCACCCTTGCGGGCTTTGCCCTGCGCGCCATCGAAGGTTTTTGCCGTCCTTCATGGCAGCATCGGTCCGCCGTCGGCGTTGGCACGCTTTCCGCGGCCCCGTAGGTCTCGGCTCCGTCCCTCGAAACAGGCAAGCCTGCTCTCGCTTCGGTCCGTACGGGCCTCAGGAAATCCGCCTTTCACTTCGCCTTTCGGCTGGGTGATCGGTAGCCGCCTGAGATGGGTTTAACTTACGCTGGGAAAGGGCTTTGCGAAATGGCCGAGGGCCTGTGGATAGCGGGATTATCGGGGACCAACTAACGAGAATGCGATTTTCCGATCCGTCGTATGGTGGGCGGCATCGGTAGACATTCGGCCTTGCCCTGCCGACCGGTGCGGGCTTCAATGCCGGCAAGGATTCGAGGCGCTTCGATGTCCTTGCGGGAGGGTGCGCTTGAAAGTCGGGGTGATTCTCAATCCGATTGCCGGCGGCGGCCGGCTGAAACGGCATTGGCCTGATGTCGCCGCATCGCTGAAAAAGCATTTCGGCGAATTCGAACTGCGCGAAACGCAGGCCGAAGGTGATGCAGAAAGGCTGGCGCTCGATCTTGCGGCTGAAGGCTTCAATCTGGTGATCGCGGCGGGCGGTGACGGCACCGCCAGCGAAGTGGCCGACGGGCTGCTGCAGGCGATCCAGGAGGGCGGCAGGACGACCGAACTCGGTCTGTTGCCGTGCGGCGCCGGCATCGATTTCGCGCGCGGCCTCGGCCTGCCGAAGGAGGTGGACGCGGCGCTGAGGCGAATCGCCGAGGCCAAGGCGCGCAAGGTCGATGCCGGGCGCATCTGCTACATCGACGACCATGGCGCGCTGGCCAGTCGCCACTTCATCAACATCGCCAGCCTGGGCCTGTCCGGCGCCACTGACCGTGCCGTCAATGCCGACAAGCGCAAGGGCAGGATGCCGGCCAAGGCGCTGTTCCTGTGGCGCACCGTTGTCGAGTTCATCCGCTACCGCTTCCAGGATGTCAGGATCACTGTCGATGACGGCGCCCCGGTCGAGGCGCGCATGGCGCTGGTGGCGGTGGCCAATGGAAAATTCTTCGGCGGCGGCATGATGATCGCGCCGGATGCTGAACTGACCGACGGGCAGTTCGACATCGTCATCCTGCGCGCCGCCGGCAAGATGAAGCTGATCTGGGACATCCGCCTGCTCTATGGCGGCCGGCACCGCAATCATCCAGCAATCACCATCCTGCGCGGCAGGAAAGTGGTGGTCGAACCGCTCGGCGATGTGGAGAAGAACGGCGCGCTGGTCGACATAGACGGCGAGTCGCCCGGACGCATACCCGCGACCTTCGAGATCCTTCCCGGCGCGCTGACGCTCAGATACTGAATCAAGCCGTTAACAGACTGATTCAGATGGATCCGCCGATGGATACAACCATCTGATATTGCTTGATATCTAGCCGGCGTCAGATTTCGAGTTTGGCCGGAAAGCCGGGCGCGCGCAGGTCGGTGCCGACGGCATCTTCGAGCAATTTGACGATCTGGGTCGACCAGGCGCTGCCGCCATAGGCAGCCTTGCCTTGCTCGAAAATCGCGTTGACGCGCGATGCCAGGTCGAGCGGCACGCCTGATTGTTCGCCCATGGCGAGTGCGAAGCCAAGGTCCTTCAGCGCCAGGTCCATTGTGAAGCCGATGTCGTAGGAGCCGTTGAGAATAAGCTGGCTTTCGGTCTCGTGGACGAAGCTGTTGCCGGAGGAGGCCACGATGGCGTGATAGGATTGGGCGAGGTCGAGACCGCTCCGTTTGGCCAGCATCAGCGCTTCGCCGGCGGCGACAAGGTGGACGAAGGCGAGCATGTTGGTGATGACCTTGATCACCGCCGCCGAGCCGATTGGTCCCATCAGGAAGGACTTCGCGCACATCGCTTCGATCGCCGGGCGATGACGCTCGTAGAGCGCCGCATCGCCGCCGACCAGCGCGGTGATCTTTCCGGCCGCCGCCAGATGCACGCCGCCAGTGACCGGGCATTCCAACGTCTCGACGCCCTTGGCCGAGGCGAGGGCGGCGAGGCGAAGAATCTCGTCGCGGCCATTGGTCGACATCTCGATCCAGGTGCCGCCCTGGGGCAACCCTTCGAGCAAGCCGCCGGGGCCAGCCAGCACCGCTTCGCTGACCTTGGGCGACGGCAGGCAAGAGATGGCGTTGCCGGCCATCGCTGCGGCCTCGGCGGGACTGTTCGCAGCGGAGGCGCCGAGCGCAACGAGGCGCTCGACAGCGGCGGGATCACGGTCGAAGACAGTGACGGCAAAGCCGTTGCGGATCAGGCTGGCGGCAAGGTTGCCGCCGAGATGGCCCAGTCCGATGAAGGCGTAGCTTTCGCTCACGGCATCAACGGCGTCTGCATCATCTGCAGATGCAGCTCCTTGCCGGTGTAGGGATGGGCGTCGCAGACCGCTTCGTTGAGCTCGACGCCGAGGCCCGGCTCCTTCGAGGGGATGACGTTGCCGTCCTGCCACTCGATCTTCTTCTTCAGCAGCGTGGCGTGAAATCCATCCCACTGTTTCAGGGATTCCAGGATGAGGAAGTTTGGCAGCGTCACCGCCAGCTGGATGTTGGCGGCGCCGACGATCGGCCCGCAATAGCAATGCGGCGCGATCTGGATGTGATAGGCCTCCGCCATGGCGGCGATCTTCTTGGTTTCGAGAATACCGCCGGAGCGGCCGAGGTCCGGCTGCAGGATGGTCGCGGCGCGGTTCTCGATGACGCGGGCGAATTCGAACTTGGTCGTCAGCCGCTCGCCGGTGGCAATCGGGATCGAGGTCGCGCGGGCCACTTGCGCCATCACTTCGGGCATATCAGGCGGCACCGGCTCTTCGAACCACAGCGGATCGTAGGGCTCGATGGCGCGCGCCATGCGCAGCGCGCCGGACGCGGTGAACTGGCCGTGCGTGCCGAACAGGATGTCGGCACGGGTGCCGACAGCCTCGCGGATCGCCTTGACCATGCGGGTGGACAGGTCGATGTCGACAAGGCGCGGCTGGTGACCGTCGAAGGCGGTGTAAGGGCCGGCTGGATCAAGCTTGACCGCGTTGAAACCCTGCTCGACATATTCGAGCGCGCAAGCGGCGGCGAGATCGGGATCGTTGTAGACGTTCCTGCCGTGCGCGTCCTCGGAATGGACGCTGCCGCTGTGCGGGTAGAGATAGGTGTAGGAGCGCAGCGTTTCGTGCACCTGGCCGCCGAGCAATTTGTAGACCGGCTTGTTGGCCTCCTTGCCGATGATGTCCCAGCAAGCCATTTCCAGCGCCGAGAAGCAGCCCATGCCGGACACGTCGGGGCGCTGGGTGAAGCCGGAGGAATAGGCGCGGCGAAAAAAATTCTCGATGTCGTGCGGATCGCGGCCGACGAGATAGCGCTCGGCCATGTCCTCGACCATTTTCGCCGTGACATGGGCGGAAAAGGTGGCGTTGTAGGCTTCGCCATAGCCGACGACGCCGCCGTCTGTCGTGAGCTTGACGAAGATGAAATATTTGCCGCCGATGCCGGGCGGCGGATTGCCGACAACCCAGGTCTTGACGTCGGTGATCTTCATTCTTGGTCCTCCAGAACCAGTTCGGCGCCCTTCCAACCGGTCATGATCGAGGCGGCGTTGGTGTTACCGGTAATGTTGTCGGGAAAGATCGAGGCATCGATGACGCGCAAGCCTTCGATGCCGTGCACCTTGAGGCGCGGATCGACGACGGCGCGCGAGGGGTCCGGTCCCATGCGGCAAGTCGACACCGGGTGATAGACGGTCCCCGAGCGCTTCCTGAAATCCTGGATCAGATCGGCGTCGGAGGTGATCGACGGACCGGGCAGGACCTCTTCCTCGATGATCTCGGCCATCGCGGGCATCGAGGCGATCTTGCGCACGAACTTCACCGCGTCGAGCATCTCGGCGACGTCGGCCTCGGTCGAATAGGCATTGGCGACGATTTTGGGGTAATCGCGCGGGTTGGCCGAGCGGATCATGATCTCGCCACGGCTCGACGGACGGCAATTGGACAGGCCGATGGAAAAACCCGGCCATGGATCCGGCGTCAGGATCGGGCGCTCGCCGCTTTTGGGAATGACGGTCGAGAAGGCCTGGAAATAGAGCTGCATGTTGGGGCGGGTCGCCGCCGGGTCGGTGCGGAAGAAGCCGCCGGCATTGTTCATCGACAGCGACAGCGGGCCCGAACGCGTCAGGATGTATTGCATGCCGACCAGCAGCTTGCCCCACCACGGACGCAGGATCTGGTTGAGCGTCGGCAGCCGGCCCTTGAAGGTGTAGTTGATGCCGACATGGTCCTGCAGATGCGCGCCGACATTTTCGTTGGCATGGACGATGGGAATGCCCAGCCCCCCAAGCAGAGCGGACGGGCCGACGCCGGACAGCTGCAGCAATTGCGGCGAGTTGACCGAACCGCCCGACAATATGACCTCGCGGCCGGCACGCGCCATCTTCGTCTCGCCGTTCTGCAGATATTCGACGCCAACGGCGCGCTTGCCCTCGAACAGGACTTTTGTCACGAGTGCATTCATCTCGACGCGGACGTTCTTGCGCTTCATCGCCGGGCGCAGGAAAGCGCGCGCCGCCGACATGCGGCGGCCGTTGCGGGTCGAGATCTGGTAGACGCCGACGCCTTCCTGGACGGCACCGTTGAAATCCGGGTTGAGCGGCAGGCCAGCCTGCTGGCCGGCAGCGAGATAGCGCTTGGTCAGCGGGTGGACGGCATCGGCACAGTCGGTGATGTGCAGCGGGCCGCCGACACCGCGCCATGCGTCGGCGCCGGCCTGGTTGTCCTCGAGCGCCTTGAAGGCGGGCAACAGGTCGTCATAGCCCCAGCCGGGATTGCCGGCGGCGCGCCAGGCGTCGAAATCCTCGCGCGCGCCCCTGATCCAGACCATGGCGTTGATCGAACTCGAGCCGCCGAGCAGTTTGCCGCGCGGCCAGTGGTCGGCATTGCCGGCAAGGCCCGGGTCCGGCTCGGCCTTGTAGTTCCAGTTGACATCAGGATCGAAGAAGGTCTTGCCGTAGCCGAGCGGCATCTGCACGTAGAAGCGGCGATCGGTGCCGCCGGCCTCCAGCACCAGCACCGAAAAGCGTCCCGAGGCCGAGAGCTTGTCGGCCAGGACCGAGCCGGCCGAGCCGGAGCCGACGATGATGAAATCATAGGTCTGCATGATGGGTCTGCATGATTGGTTCGGGCGGCGCCGGAAATCTGGCGCAGCCTAGACGCCATGGCGTTCCCAAGTCGCTGTGCCTTCCGGCATCAGTTGTGAAAAAAGCGACCGTCGAACTGGCCGGGTTTGCAGGGATTCCCGACAATCGCGCTTGATATGCACCGGCTCGACGGCCTATGCGATGGCATCGACCAATTTGCGGAAGGCAGGAAATCACATGCGGACCCTTCCTGACGCGTTCATTCCCGAACTGCCGGGCCATTATAGCGGCAAGGTCCGCGAAAACTACGATCTGGCGGATGGCAGGCGCATCATCATCGCAACCGATCGCCTCAGCGCCTTCGACACCATCCTGACTTCGATCCCTTTCAAGGGAGAGATCCTCACCCAGACGGCACGGTACTGGTTCGAGGAAACCGCCGATATCTGCCCAAACCATGTTCTCGAATACCCCGACCCGAACGTCGTCGTCGGCACAAGGCTCGATATCCTGCCGGTCGAGATCGTCGTGCGCGGCTATCTGGCGGGAACCACCAGCACTTCGATCCTGACCCGTTACAAGCGTGGCGACCGGGAGATGTATGGGATGCGCCTGCCGGACGGCCTGCGCGACAATGAAAAACTGGCGGAGCCGATAATCACGCCGACCAGCAAGGCTTCCCACGGTGGTCATGACGAGCCTCTGTCCAAAGCCGAGATCCTTGAACAGGGCCTGCTCACGCAGGCGCAGTGGGATACCGTATCGGGCTATGCCTTGCGGCTGTTC
This sequence comes from Mesorhizobium sp. M1338, assembly GCF_040318045.1. NCBI lineage: Bacteria > Pseudomonadati > Pseudomonadota > Alphaproteobacteria > Hyphomicrobiales > Phyllobacteriaceae > Mesorhizobium > Mesorhizobium sp. M1338. Next base: position 60,126 of record NZ_JAMYLL010000015.1, read on the forward strand.
GCCCGCGGCCAGCAGCGCGCCGCCGAACGCGGCCTCATCCTTGCCGATACGAAATACGAGTTCGGCACCGACAAGAACGGCACCATCATTCTCGCCGACGAAATCCACACGCCGGACAGCAGCCGGTACTGGATCGCGGCGAGTTACGAACAGGCGCTCGCCAGCGGCAGCCGGCCGGAGAGCTTCGACAAGGATTTCATCCGCTCGTGGGTCTCGGCGCGGTGCGATCCCTACAGCGATCCGATCCCAAAAATACCCGACGAGATCGTCGAACAGGCCTCGCGGGTCTATGCGCAGGCCTATGAGGCGATCACGGGCAAGGAATTTTCTCCCGACCTTTCCGGGGATACCGTGCTCGATCGTATTCGCTCGAACCTCGAGCGCTACTTTTAGCGGCCAAGTGAGCCTTCGCCGGGGGCAGTCTGCGTTGACCTGTCGGCGCCATGACGTTACGGGATCGAGGGCAACCGCTCTCGAAGGATTTCCCCCATGGTGCACTACGCTGAAGGACGGCCGCTCGGCGATCTGACGCTTCGCACGCTGGCCATGCCTTCGGATGCCAATGCCGCCGGCGACATTTTTGGCGGCTGGGTGATGGCGCAGATGGATCTGGCCTGCGGCATCCGCGCCGCTGAACGCGCCAAGGGCCGCGTGGTGACGGCTGCGGTGAAAGAGATGTCGTTCGCCAAGGCAATGAAGATCGGCGACACGCTCTGCATCTACACCCATGTCGAACGCGTCGGCCGCACCTCGATGACGCTCAAGGTCGAAGCCTGGGCGCAGCGCTACCTCTCGGACCTGATGGAAAAGGTCACCCACGCCGATTTCGTCATGGTGGCGCTGGACGGCGAGGGCAAGCCGAAGGCGGTTCCGGCCGAAGGCTGACGGGCGCCGTTCTCCCATGCATGGCCCCACGCTCGGCCGTTTGTAACAGCGCCCGTGCGGGAGGCGCGTTTCGCGACTTCCAATGGTTGCCTCCATGCCCGATTGTGCCGGCGTTGGAGGGGAGACAATGCGTCAACATATGCTGAACGGCTGGCTTCTGGCAGCGCTGGTCGTGACGACCTGCCTGCTCGGCGTGACCGCCTATGCGGAGGTGAAGGAAGACATCTCGCGCATCTCCTGCACGCATGATCACCAGGCCCTCGGCGAGCGGACCGCGCGGTGTGATATCTGTGCCGCGGTTCGATGCGATAACGGCACATCGGGAGCCTGAGCGGCAGCCGTCAGCGGACGGATCACGAAGGCATTCCGGCAGCCAACACAGCACGCGCAATCGGGCAACGATCCGCGCGGCCGAGCTAGAATCTCAGATCAGATCAAGCCAAGTCACGTGCGGGCGGCACCCCTTGCCCTGCAACGGTTTCAGGCATGCATACTATCGAATTTTTCGCGTGCCGCTCTGACGCGCGTGGTGTTCTTGCGCGCCCATTCGCCAAGCGCGCTGACCGGGATCAGCAGCTCGTGACCAAGCTCGGTCAGCTCATAATCGACACGCGGCGGAATGGTCGGAAACACGGTGCGGGTGACGAAGCCGTCGCGCTCCAGCCCGCGCAAGGTGGTGGTCAGCATCTTCTGTGAAATGCCGCCGACGGCTGCGCGCAATTCGTTGAAGCGCAGCGGTCCGTCGCCCAGCTTGCCGACGACCAGAACGGTCCATTTGTCGCCGACGCGCTGCAGGATTTCCGAGATGGCGCGACAATCCTCGGTGCGGTGCGGGTGCCTCAGTAACAAAAAGGTGCCTCCTTGCGTCTCGAGTTGACAGTATCTCATATAGCGCCGGTATCCAAACGATACCAGTACTTCCTGCAAGGAGAGCCCTTCATGTCCAAACCCAAGATCGCCATTGTCATCGGTTCGACACGCGCCGCGCGTTTCGCCGATGTGCCGACCGAATGGATCGCCAAGATCGCCAAGTCACATGCCGACATCAACGTCGAAGTCGTCGATCTGCGCGACTTCCCGCTGCCTTTCTTCGACGAGGTCGCATCCTCCGCCTGGGTGCCGTCGACGAATGAAGTGGCACAACGCTGGCAGAAGAAGGTCGCCGAATTCGATGGCTTCATCTTCACCGCCGCCGAATACAATCATGGTCCGACGGCCGTGCTGAAGAACGCCATCGATTACGCCGCCAATGAGTGGAACAAGAAGCCGGCCGGCTTCGTCGGCTATGGCAGCGTCGGCGGCTCCCGCGCCGTCGAACAGCTCCGCCTTCATGCGGTCGAACTGCAGATGGCGCCGGTCAAATCGGCCGTCCATATCGCCTGGGGCGATTTCCTCGCCGTTCGCCAGGGCGAGAAGAAGCTGGAAGATCTCGAGCATCTGAACCAGGCCGCGACCGCGCTGGTCAACGACGTTGCGTGGTGGGCCAAGGTGCTCAAGGCAGCGCGTCAGGCCGACGCCGTCGCCGAGGAAGTCAAGGCGGCCTGACCGCCGGTTCGAATTATCCTCCCAAGGATCCGGGGCGGCGCTTGCGCCGCCCTTTTCAATTGAGGGAAGCCGTGGCGTCGTGTTGCGCCTGCCTTGGTCGGATGATGCAGTCGGCGAGGCGATCCATCTCGTTGAGCTCGTCGGCATGATGCTGGCCCCATTGGCAGAGTGCCAGCAGGATCGGCTCGAGGCTGAGGCCAAGGCGCGTTGCCGAATATTCGACGCGCGATGGCACTTCGGCAAAGATCTCGCGGCTGACGAGGCCGTGCTCTTCCATTTCACGCAGCTGCTGGATCAGCACCTTCTGGGTGATGCCGGGCATTATCGCCTTCAGCGCGGACAGCCGCCGGGGGCCGTCGAACAGATGGTAGAGGATAACCGCCTTCCAGCGCCCCGCGATCACTTTCAGCGCCCGCTCCGCCGGCAGCATCGGCAGTCTCTTGATGGGCATTTTCTTGGGATTGGGCATGGTCACCTCCTGGTCAGCAGGGGACAAATGAGTGTGTAGTCGAAGCGCCGCAGATAGTGGCAAACCACGGCCGATGCCAGTGCGATCGGAGTTTGCCATGAGAGCCATTCAACCGAACCGCTTCGGCGGTCCCGAGGTGCTGGAGGTGATCGATCTACCGACGCCGGTACCGCAGGCCGGCGAGGTACTGGTCCGCGTCCACGCCGCCGGGATCAATTTTTTCGAAGTGCTGATGCGGGCGGACCGCTACGCGGTGACGCCGCAACTTCCCATGATCCTCGGTGTCGAGGCGGCGGGCGTCGTCGAGGCCGTCGGACAAGGGGTGGATGCACAGCTGCTGGGGAGCCGCATGGCCGCGCCGCTGTTCATGTCGCAACGCCCTTACGGCGGCTATGCGGAGCAGGTGACGATCGATGCCGACCTTGTCGTCCAATTGCCGGATAGTCTTTCGTTCGAGGATGCGACGGCGTTGATGGTGCAGGGGCTGACGGCCTTTCATCTGCTTCGGCAAAGCCCGCCGGACGGCAAGGCGGTGCTGGTGCCGGCCGCGTCGGGTGGTGTGGGATCGTTGCTGATCCAGCTTGCGAAGTGGAAAGGCGCACGTCGGGTGATCGCGACCGCCGGCGGCAGGGCCAAGCTCGATCTTTCCCTTTCCCGGGGAGCCGATGCCGCGGTCGATTACAACAATCTGGATTGGCCCGCCCGCGTCCGCGACGTCACGGACGGCAAGGGTGCCGACATCATCTACGACACCGTCGGCGGCGCGCTGACGGCTGCGTCACTGCAGGCTCTGGCGCCTGGCGGCGAACTGGTGTTCGCGGCACTCGGCCGCTATGGCCTCGCGGCTTCCGATCTGGAGGCGATGATCGGCCGCAACCAGTCGCTGAGAGGTTTCGCGCTGCTGCCGCTGCTGTCTCCCGACGTGCTGAAAGCCAGCCTTTCCGAGCTGTTCCAACTGGCTGCAAGCGGCCGGCTTCAGGTTGTGATCGGCGGCCGCTTCCCGCTCGACCGGGCCGGTGAAGCGCACCGGCTGCTGGACGAGCGCCGCTCGACAGGCAAGGTCGTGCTGGTGCCTTAGTGTCGTGGTGTCTCCGCCTTGCACCAGAAGAGCCTTTCGGCCTTGCTGGTTGCCTGCGCCGCCGCGGCGGACATGACGCCAATCGGGATTGGACCTCCATATGCGCGGTCCTGCCATCTGGTCCCGCTCCTTGCACTGCGATATCCGGCTGCAATCCGTCACATGAGTGTAGCCGTGAAGACATCCAGCCTGACCGGCGCCGTTTCCCCGATGATCCCGGTGCTCGTCTGCGCGCTCGGGATCTTCCTGCTGTCCGGAATGGATGCGGCGATGAAGACCCTGGTTATTGCGGTCGGCGTCTATAACACGGTGCTGTGGCGCAGCATGGTCGCGACCGTGGTCGCGGGTGCTGCCTGGTCGGCAGGGCCGCGCTCGAAGCCAACCCTTCCGGTGCTAAGGCTGCATGCGCTGCGTGCGGCAATTGTCGGCATCGTTTTGATATCCTTCTTTTGGGGGCTCGCCAGGCTGCCGCTGGCGGAAGCGATCGGGCTCAGCTTCGTCGCGCCTCTATTCGCGCTCTTCCTCGCCGCGCTGTTGCTGGGCGAGCGAATCCGGCGGCAGGCCGTCTGGGCATCGCTGGCCGGCATCGCCGGCGTCGCGATCATCATGGCCGGCCAGTTCGGGCAGGCAAGCTATTCGCAGGATGCCATGCTTGGCACGGCGGCGGTGCTCGTATCGACGGTGTTCTACGGCTACAATCTCATCCTCACCCGACAACAGGCGCAGTTGGCCAAGCCCATCGAGATCATGTTGTTCCAGAACCTTTGCGTTGCAATCATCCTTGGCCTCGCGGCACCGTGGCTCGCCGTCGCCCTGCCGACCAACCTTTGGCTGCCGCTGGCCGGGGTGACTGTGCTGTCGCTTGCCGGCCAATTCCTGATGAGCTGGGCCTACGCCCGCGCCGAAGCGCAATATCTGATCCCTGTCGAATACTCGGCCTTCATCTGGGCGGTCGCACTGGGCTGGTTCTTCTTCGGCGAGGAGGCAACCTGGACCACGCTGACCGGAGCATGCCTGATCGTCGCCGGCTGCCTGATCGCCGCGCGGGCAAATCCGAAGCTTGCCGAACCAATCGAAGCGGCGGTTTGAGGACGCAAGTCGTCCCCGCCAGGGAACCCTATTGGGTCACGCCTGCGCGTCACTCAGGAAGACCGGCCTTGCGGAAGCCATCGACGAAATGTTCCTGCATGGCGGCGTCGCGAAACGGCTCCGTCATGACCCAGTGGCGGGTTGTGAAATGCGGGTTGCTGATGAGGAACATTTCGACCTCCGCGCGCGCCTCCTCGAGCCGGCCCAGTTGCGCAAGACTTGCCGCCAGGAAACGGCGTGAGCTTGTGCGATAGGTCTCGTCCCTGCGCAGTGTCTCGACAGCGGCTTCGTATTCGCGCGCCGCGTATTGCGCCGCGCCGAGCGTCAGATAGTACCAGCTTGCGGGAAACGGGTTCAGCCGGAACGCCTTGCGAATGTGCTCCAGGCCCTCTTCGACCCGCCCGGCCAGGACCGCGATGTCGGACAATGTCGCCCAGGCGTCTGCCTCGTTCGGGTCGAGCTCGAACGCCTTGGCGAATTCTGCATCCGCCTCTGCGAAGCGGCGTTCATAGGCGAGCAGGTTGGCAAGGACCCAGTGGCAGCCGGCATCGTTGGGATCGATCGCCACGGCCTTACGCGCCAGCTCCAAGGCAACGCTACGGTTTGGCTCGATGGGTTCGCCCCAATGCACCCATCCCATCCAGTGGTTCATGGCAAGCCAGCGATAGGCCTCGGCATATTCCGGATCGAGCGATACCGCGCGCGTGAGCATGAGGTGCGCTTCCCGCGCCGTCTGTGGCGAATCATCGATCAGCTTGCGCGCCCGCACGCAGAGGTCGTAGGCCTCCAGATTTCGGGGCCGGTTGCGCGGCAGCGGTGCGCGCAGCCGGCCAAGCAACGCCTCGACGATCTTGGCCGTGACCTCGTCCTGAACGGCGAAGATATCCTCCAGGCCGCGATCGAAGCGTTCCGCCCATAGATGTTCACCGCTCACCGCGTCGACCAGCTGGGCGTTGATGCGCACGCGATCCGCGGCGCGTCTTGCGCTGCCCTCCAGCAGGTAGCGCACGCCAAGATCCCCGGCGATCTCGCGCACGTCCATCGCCTTTCCTTTGTAGGCAAAGGTCGAGTTGCGAGCGATGACGAACAGGCCGGAGATCCTGGACAGGTCGGTGATCAGGTCTTCGGTCAACCCATCGGCGAAGGAGTCCTGTTCGGGATCATTGCTGAAATTGACGAAGGGCAGCACGGCTATCGACGGTTTGTCGGGCAGGGGCAAAGATTTTCGCTTTGCGCTGCCGAGCTGTTCGACGGCGCCCGTGAAGCGGTAGCCGACGCGCGGAACCGTGGATATCCATTCACCGCCGTCGGCTGCCGGACCAAGCAGCTTGCGCAGTTGCGCGATCTGGACGGTGAGGTTGCCTTCCTCGACGGCCGTGCCCGGCCATGCCGCGTCCATCAACTCAGCCTTCCCCAGGATTTCGCCGGGCCGTCCGACGAGCGCCGCAAGCAGGTTGAGCCCGCGATAGCCAACGGCAACGGGGACATCGTTCCGAAGTAGCGTTCCCGCACCCGGATCAAGCACGAACGGACCAAAGGCAAAACGCGATCCCTGCATAGGGCGCATCTATAGAGCAATTCCAGGAAAAGCGTGAAACGGTTTTCCCGGGAAAAGCGCATAGTGCCTTCCCTTGGGAATTGCGTCAAAACAAAGAGTTAGAGCAGTTTGCCGGTTCCGTGAACCGGTGAACTGTTCTGGCCGGTTTGGAAGTTTTGAGAACTATTTGGGAGGGCTTAATTACGGCGCGGTTCGTATCGCGCAGAATTCAACCTCTTTCGAGAGCCCTCCGGGCCTCAAACCATAGGAGGTTGCCATGACCACCAATACCCTTGCATCGGCCCCGAATTGTGCAGCGCGGCCGGGAACGCTCGTGGCGCCGGCGTCGCGTCGGCTCCTGATGACCCTGCGAAGCATTGTCGCGACCTTGCGCGATCGGACCTGGCGCGAGCGGATACGCTTTCGCTGGCAACTCAGGCAAATGTCGAAGGACAACCCTTATCTGATCGACGATATCGGTCTGACGAGATGTGAGGTCGAAGCTGAGATCGCCAAGCCCTTCTGGCAACGATAGAGCGAATGCTGCACATCGCGTCGACAGTCAGCGCACCGCATGGCGGTGAGCACCGGGCAGGCGGGTGGCGATCAGCTTGTCGATGCGGCGGCCGTCGAGATCGACCACCTCGAAGCGCCAGCCCTGCGCGTCGACGCATTCGCCGGTCGCCGGCAGATGGTGCATATGCGACAGCACATAGCCGGCGACAGTCTCGTAGTCGCGGTTTTCCGGCAGGTCGATGCCGAGAATGTCGGCCATCTCGTCGGCCTGCATGTAGCCGGCGAGCAGCCATGAGCCGTCCTCGCGCTTGACGGCGTTTTCCTCGTCGCCGGCGTCGGTATCCGCCCGGAACACGCCGGTGATGGCTTCGAGGATGTCGGCCGGGGTGACGATGCCTTCGAAATGGCCGTATTCGTCATGCACCAGTGCCATCGGCACGTCGGATTCCTTGAGCTTCTGCAGCACATCCAGCGCGTCGGCCTGGTCGTAGACTATGGGTGCGGCTTGCACATGCCTGCGCGGGTCGAGCACGAGGCCGGCAAGCAATGCCGCCAGCACGTCGCGCGTCTGGACGACGCCGACCATGACATCGACGCCGCCGTCGCCGGCCGGCAGTCGCGAATGCTGGGTTTCCATCAAAAGCTTGCGGATGGCCGCCTCGTCGGATTGCAGATTGATCCAGTCGACTTCGGTGCGCGGCGTCATCACCGCGCGCACGGCGCGGTCGCCAAGCCGCATGACGCCGGCGATCATGCGCCGCTCGTCGGATTCGATGGTGCCGTGATGCTCGGCCTCGGCGACCAGCATCTTGATCTCCTCGTCGGTGACCTTCTCCTCGCTTTCGCCGCGCTGGCCGAGCAGCCACAGGATGACGCGGCCGGAAAAGTCGAGCAGAAAGACCAGCGGCGCCGAGACGGTTGCAAGGATGGTCATCGCCGGAGCGGCCTTGGCGGCGACCCGTTCAGGGTCACGCAACGCGATCTGCTTGGGCACCAGTTCGCCGACGATCAGCGAGAAATAGGTGATGACGGCAACGACGATGCCGACGCCGAGCGGATCGGCAACGGTCTCACGGATGCCGGCGGAGGCCAGGAACCGCGCCAGCCGTTCGCCGAGCGTGGCGCCGGAAAAGGCGCCCGACAACACGCCGACCAGGGTGATGCCGATCTGCACCGAGGACAGGAACTTGCCCGGATTCGAACCAAGCTCAAGGGCGCGGCCGGCGCCATTGATGCCGCGGTCGATCATCGCTTTCAGCCGGGCCGGGCGCGATGAGACGATGGCAAGTTCGGACATCGACAAAAGGCCGTTCACGCAGATGAGGACGACCACGATAGCGATTTCGACGTATAGCATCAGCGGTCAATAGCATTGCCGCGCGGTCTTCGAAAATAGTCCGGCGTGTTTTTTGACAAATGTCCGGTATTTAGGGTCAGACGGCATCCGCGGCGGTGAGGGAACCGTCAGGGATTTGGCATTGGTCTGAAGGGCCCAAAAGAGCCACGACCAGCGACAGCTTTCCCTGCTTGGAAACGCGGCACATGTCCATGCTGTCGGCGCCTCGAAATCCGTTTTCGCCTCTCCGCACCCAGCCAAAACGCAGGAAGTCATGATGGACATCGACCAAGGTCGTCCGTTCGAGCCAGAAGCCCGGGCGGGCTTTCACGACCTGATCGATGTGATGGAGCAGCGCCTCGGCTCCGGAGATATGTACCGTCGGATCGATGTATGTGCCTTCCGGTTCGAATGAGGCGAACAACAGCCGGCGACGCTCTTCAGGCTCCGGGTCGAACCAGGCCTTGCAGTAGCTATTCACCACACTTTCCGCGTCGAACATCGGAATCTTCCTTTGAAACCGCCCTTTTTGAACCGCTTGGCTGTCTCAGCTTGCAGGGCCGTGCGATCTACTGTTTGAGTATGCCGACGATCGCCTCGCCATCCGTGAAATAGGGATCGCCGCCGCCATTGCGCCCGGTGCTGGTGGCGCCGACGCCCGATATGTCGCCGGTCGAGATCAACACACCGGCGGTGGCTAGGTCGCGCATGAGGAAATCGCGCTCGGCGTCGATGTCGGGGCCGATATGGTGGGTGACGGCGCCGGTGTCGTGGCTCAGTCCCACGCCGCGATCGAAGCTGGCCGAACCCAGCCACAGCGGCCTGCCGTCATCGCCGGCAGCATTGGTCTGCCAGAAGCGGACATGATGACGCCGGGGGGGGCTGGCGCCGCCCGGCTTTTCGAAGGCGAGATCCTGGGCGCGGCCATCGAACAGCAGCCGGCTGACCGGCGCATCGGGGTAGGGGTGGTCGAACAACACGCTTTCGCCGATCTCGATCGCGGTCTTCAAGGTCACGGCGTCGGCGGTGTCCCAGCCGGCGACGGCGAAGGCATGGACCACCTCCTTCTGCGTGCCGACCAAGCCGACATTGATGGGGTCGCCCGGAATGCCCTGCGGCGTGTGTGTCACCATCTCGAAGTGCTGGGTGCGAAAGCCGCGGTCCCGGAACGTCCAGAATTCCGGCGCGGCGAAATAGGCGAGCGCCAGATAGGCGGCAAACAAGGCTGCCAGCCAGATTGCAATGCTTCGCCGAAAACTTCGCTGGCTCATGAATGCCGCTTCGATCTGTGCGTAGCTGTCGCCTGACAGACCTTGAAAATCAATGGCCAGCTGCATGCAGCTGGTCTATCGTCGGCCATCGTTTTTGCATTGGGGGCAGGAATGAAGCGAAAACCGCCAGGCCGCACTTCGATGGCGTTGACTGCCGATCTCGTCGCGCGAGTCGACCGTGTCGAACCAGACCCCGGCCCCGAGCCCGGAACCAGCGAGCATACCGAGGCTGAGTTCGACGGCCTTGTCGAACGGCTGCTTTCCTACCACCGGCCCGAAACGCTGTGGGTCTTTGCCTATGGCTCGCTGATCTGGAATCCCGAATTCGTCCATGTCGAACAGCGCCCGGCCACGGCGCCAGGGTGGCACCGCTCATTCTGTCTGAAGCTGACGCGCTGGCGCGGCACCCGCGATCTGCCGGCCCTGATGCTGGCCCTCGACCGTGGTGGCAGTTGCAACGGCATCGTTTACCGACTGCCGGCCGAAGATCATTTCGGGCAACTTGGCCTGTTGATGCGCCGCGAGATTGATGCGAACCCGCCAACCAACGTGCCGTGCTGGATCAAGGTCAGGACCAAGGATGGTCCGCTGCGTGCCGTGGCCTTCGTCGCCGCGCCAAACGGCAGGGCCTATGCCGGACGGTTGCCGCCAGAGCAGGTTGCGGACACGCTGGCGCGGGCCGCCGGACATTGGGGCTCATCGGCGCAGTATCTGTTCCGGACCGTCAGCAAACTGGAGGAAAGCGGTATTCGCGACAGGAATCTGTGGCGCATCCAGGATCTGGTGGCGCAACAAATCATCGCTTCCACCGGTAGCGCCCACCCTGTCTGATTTTCCTAGCGGCAGGCGCGATAACCGCTTTTGCGGTTCTTGATGTCGAAATGGAAATGGTTGCGGTGATCGTAATTGTAGCCGGGGCCGAGCACGGTGGTGAAGTACTGGCAGCCGTCGGCGCGCACATTGTTGAGGAAGCCGCGGGTGCGGAAGGCGAACAGGCCGGGCTTGCGCACGTCGATGTCGTCGCCATTGTTGAGCTCGATGCTCATGACGTCGAGCGCGTTGCCTTTGCCATGTTCCGACAAAACGCCTTCGCCCGCGATGTTGCGGCAGGAATAGCTGGAGCCCTGGTGGATGGTCTTGACGCCGGAGAAATAGCGCCAGCGGGCGGAGGGAACGAGTTCGTTCCTGGTCCAGCCGGCGAAGGTGGCGGCCATGTCGCAGGTCAGCGTCGCGGCGGGCTTCATCTGGATGTTGCCGATGGCCGAAACCTTGACCGGATAGTCGATGCCGCACTGGCCTTCATGGATCGGCGCCAGGTCGGTGAAGGCAACATCAAGGCGCTTCAATTGCTGGCGGCAGTCGGTTTCGCTGGCCGGCATCTGCTCGACCGGCGACATCGGCTCGTCCATGCGCGGATAAGCGGCCTGCGTCATGTAGGGGTTGGAGGGAACAAGCTTCTGCATGCCGGCATATTGCGGCACGGCTGAGGTGTGGGAGCCGACGTCGACAGCCGGTTCAAGTGACAGCACGCTGCCGGTGTTGCAGCCCGAAATCGCGACGAGGGCAAGGCCGGCGGCTGCCATCGCTGCATGTTTCGATTGGCGCGCGACGGCGAAGAACACGGCGCGAAATGTCCCGGCCATCGGCGGAATCCCTATTCCCGAACCTGATCCCGATCAGGTTCTACCTTTGCCTGACCACGATCTTTTCCGAAAACCGGTTCCCACTTTTCGGGATCATGGTTCAGATATCCGGCATTTTAACGATCAAGGGTAAAGGAAAACTCAGCGCCCGCGTTCATGCCTGCGGCCGAATTGGGGCACGTGGTCCGGCTAACCATGCTCACTGACAGAACGTTCCGCCATGCTGTCTAGGCTCGAGATCGAGATGGAAGTGCATGGAATGATCGGCATCGGCGCCCGGGCCAAGCACGGTCTTGAACGGCCCGCAGGCCGCCTTGCGCACGGCGTTGAGGAATTTGGCGTCCTTCTCGGGCGGCGCCGGACCGACCTCGATCTTCTTGCCATCCGACAGCGTGAAGCTGGCGATATCGAGCGCGTTGCCGAAGGCATGTTCCGACAGCTTTCGTGTGCCATTGCGTGGCCGGCAGATAAAGGCCGACGCCTGGTCGATCGATTTCAGGTCGGCGCCGAACTCAGCTTTCGCCGCCGGCTGGATGACATCGGCGGCAAAACGCGCCGTCGCCTCGGCCATCTTGCAATTGAGCTCGGTGCCGGGGCCGATGGCGACTGAATTTTCAAGTGTCTTCAGCACGATCGGGTAGGGGATCGAACAGCCGATTTCGGGGTTGCTTTCCGCCTTGTGCTCCTCGAATTCGACGCCGAGCGTCTTCAGCCGCTCGCGGCAGGCGACTTCCTCGGCGGGCATCTTTCCTTGGGGCCGGTCAGCCGAGCGCGGATCGGCGAGCATCCTCTCGTCTGCATCGGCGGGCTTTTGCGGCGGCTGCGGGGCGACCACCGGAGGCTCAACCACGGGCTCTTCTTCGACGTCAGGTTTTGGTGTCGGCGTCGGCGCAACGGCTGGCGGCTCCGGCTCGCTTTCCGTATTGGCTGACGGTTCTGGGGCGGACGGCTCGGGGCGTGCCTGCTTTTTCTGACGGGATTTTTCTTCATTGAACCGATCGGGTCCGGTGGTCTTCGGACCTTCCGTCTTTTGCCCTTCCGGCGCCGCGGCATCGGTCTTCGGAGCATCCGCCGGGCGCGGCTCGGGCACCGGAATACCGGGCCCTGGCACCGGAATACCAGGCCCGGGCATCGGAGCATCGGCAGGCGAGGGAAGCGGTTCCTGCGTTTTCTGCCGTGTCCGGTTCGGTGCGAGCTGCCGTTTACCCCGCGATTTCAGGCGCTGTCCGCCTCGCGGTTTCAGGGGCTGATCGACCCGCGGTGTCAGCGGCTGCTCCGCCCGCGGCGTCAGCGGCTTGTGATGCCGATGGCGATGTCGAGCGTCGGCCGGCACCACCAGCAAGGCCGTGACGGCCATGACCAACGCAATCCTGCATGTTCGGGAAAAGACAAGCGACCGCATGGCCGTCAACGGCGCCGACGCAAGGAGGTTGCCTGCGCCGCATCACGAACGGTAACCACGTCGTTACGCGCCGATCGCTTCCAGCCCTTCCTCCAGCCAGTCGGCAAGCAGCGGCATGCCAAGCAGGTATTTTGCGGTGCGCTTGTTGGCGCGTTCGCGCGCCGTGGCAAGCGCGTCCGCCCATTCGGTGGCGTCGTAGTCGCCGCGACCGACCCAGGCCAGCGCGATCAGTTCGGCTGCTTCATCGACATTGAGGTCATTGATCAGTTCGCGCAGCTCTTCCTCGGTAAGGTTTTCGGAGCTCTCCTCGGCGAGGCCGTCATGGTGATGGTTGGCATGGGACTCGCCGTCGAACTCGACCTCATGCTCGGCGCCATCGGCATAGTCTTCGTTGACGGCAGCGCTCAGCGCCTTGGCCTTGAGGATGAACAGGCGCACGGTATCGGGGCCGATCGAAAGCTCCCAGTCCTTTTCAAGCCGCCGCTGCACGAGCAGTCTCCCAGTGCCGAAATCCTGGCTGATGATAGCGGATTTGCGGCATCCGTCACCTGATGTTCTTCGGCACGCATTTTTCCGGGATGAAATGCAAACCATCCGGCGTTAGTGTTGCATTCTCACCCTCAAGGAGGCTTCGATGCATAAAAGAATGCTGATCCAGGCGGCGACTGCCCTTGTCGCGCTGCAGTTCCTTGCCGTTCCGGTGTTCGCCGCCGGCAGTGGTGGCAGCGATGAGACCGTCACCCAGTGCAAGAAGGGCGAGGTCTGGGACAAGAAGAAGAAAAAGTGCGTCGCACCCCAGGAAGGCATGCTCGACGACGACAGCATCTATGACGCAGGCCACGCGCTGGCGATGGCCGGGCGTTATGACGAGGCGATTGCCGTGCTTAGCCTCGCCGTCAACAAGCAGGATCCGCGCATCCTCAACTATCTCGGCTATTCGCACCGCCATTCCGGCCGCGTTACCGTCGGCCTCGGCTATTACGAGGAAGCGCTGCGCATCGATCCCAACTACACGCTGGTGCGCGAATATCTCGGCGAAGCGCATCTGCAGATCGGCGATCTGGCCGGCGCCCGGCAGCAGCTGGTGGAGATCGAGAAGCGGACCGGTAAGGGTTCGCGCGAATACGGCATGCTGGCCGAGCAGATCGACCATTTCACGAGGAGTTGAAGGGGCCTCCAGGGCTCTTCGAAGCGGCCGCGAGCGCTCGCGGCCGCTTTTTTGTCTACCCCTCAGTCTCATTAGCCGCACCGACTGATGAAAGCGGGGATGATTTTTGCAAAACCAATTTTTGGGCGTGAAAAACCCGCGAAGATTGCTATATTCAGGGAAATTGCGGTGACACGGTTCCGTTAGCCCGAGGCTGCCGGACCGTTTTCTTTTTGTACCCATCGACAAGGCTTCCCCCGAAACGCGGGGGTGGCGGCAGGAAAGGTCAGGTATCATGAACAAGGTCCCGATGACAGGCGAGGGGTTCGCGTCATTGAAGGAAGAACTGCGCTGGCGCCAGCAGGAAGAGCGGCCGCGCATCATCGAGGCGATCTCCGAAGCGCGCTCGCATGGCGACCTGTCCGAAAATGCCGAATACCATGCCGCCAAAGAGGCGCAGAGCCTCAATGAGGGCCGCGTCAACGAGCTTGAAGATTATATCGCGCGCGCCGAGGTGATCGACGTCACCAAGCTCAGCGGCGACAAGATCAAGTTCGGCGCCACCGTGGTGCTGGTTGACGAGGACACTGAGGAAAAGAAGACCTACCGGATCGTCGGCGACCAGGAAGCGGACGTCAAGTCCGGCCGCATCTCGATCTCCTCGCCGATCGCGCGAGCGCTCATCGGCAAGGAAGTCGGCGACGCCATCGAGGTCAATGCGCCGGGCGGTGCAAGGGGCTATGAGATCGTCCAGGTGCAGTTTATCTAAGGGATTACCAACGCTTGCGCTGCCCCTCATTGCCCTGCCGGGCATTTCTCCCCGTATAGTGACGGGGAGAAAGACGCCTTCACCGGTGATTTCGCTAATTTCCCAGGCCGTAAGAGCGCCGAGGCTGCCTCATCTCTCTTCTCCCCGTCACTATTACGAGGAGAAGGTGCCGGCAGGCGGATGAGGGGCAGTGCCAACCTTTCCGATTGAATTGATTGAATAAATCAATTCTTGCCAGTGACGGCCTCATCACGCGCCTGGCGCTCCAGCAGCCTGTCAGCCTCCGCCATCACATCAGTCGGCGCAACACGCCCCCCAGGTGCCGCCAAGAGCGTCGATGCATATGGGCCGCGCGGGCCGGTAAGGCCGGGCTCGGTCGCCAGGAACACCGCGACCGTCGGCAGGCCGAAAGCGCTGGCGAGGTGGGTCAGCCCGGTGTCGGCGCCAATGACCAGCGTCGAGCGGCCGATGATGGCGGCGATGTCTGCCAGCGATGATTTGGGCACCACGACCGTTGACGGCACAGCTTTCGCGATCGCTTCGGCCACGGCTTTTTCGCGGTCGTTCGACCAGGTGGTGACCGGCGTCAGGCCGCGCTCCACAAAGAGGCGGGCGGTTTCGATCCAGTCCTGGATGGGCCATTTCTTGTCTTCGCGGCTGGTGCCGTGCAGCAGGAAGGCGGTTTTTCCAGCGATGCCGGCCAGAGTGCCTGCCGGCGCCACAATGCCGGAGTCCAGCCTCGAAAGATCGGGCTGATAGCCGAGCGCCAGCCCGAACAGCCGTCGCGTCCGTTCGATGGCGTGCAGGTTGCGCGGCACGGCATTGGTGACGTCGTAGAACAGAGTTGCCGACGGTTCGCGCGCGCTGGAGCGGTCGAAGCCGGCAATCGGAGCGCCGGCTTGTCGCGCCACCAGGGCCGATTTCAGCAGGCCTTGTGCGTCGATGACCAGATCGTAGCGGCAATCGCGCAAGGCTCGGCGCAAGGTGGCCGCTTCGCGCCAGGTGCCGCCGTCGAACAGCGCCTTGCGCCAGCGCCGGATCGCCACCGTGTGAATTCTGTCGATCGCCGGATGCAGCCCGACGATGCCGGCGAACGCCTCTTCGACGCACCAGTCGAAGGTCACGTCCGGCCGGTTAAGGCTGGTATCCTCGACAGCCGGAAAGGTATGGATGACATCGCCCATCGAGGATGTCTTGACGATGAGGACCTTCATGCCGCGGCCGGGATTTCCAGCAGGCGGCCCGCCGCCGCCGCGACCTGGTCGACTTCAAGCGCCTTCAGGCAGTTGAGGTGGCCGAGCGGACAGATTTTCTGGTGGCAGGGCGAGCACGACAGCCCAAGCCAGACCAGTTCACGGTGCTCGGCCAGCGGCGGCGTATTCTCGGGCGAGGTCGAGCCATAGACGGCCACGATCGGCGTGCCGACGGCAGCGGCGACATGCATCAGCCCGCTGTCGTTGGACACCGCCAGCCTTGCGGCAGCGATCAGGTCGATGGCGTCCTCCAGCCGCGTCTGGCCGGCGAGATCGACGACGCCAGGGGCGAGCGCGGCGATCTCCGCCGTCACGTCGCGGTCGTTCTTCGAGCCGAACAGCGCGACCTTCAAGCCCTTTTCCATGAAATCGCGGGCAAGGCCGGCGTAGCTTTCGCTCGGCCAGCGCTTGGCCGGGCCGAATTCCGCACCAGGCATCAGTGCCGCGAATTTTTGCGGCGTCAGCCCGAAACGGTCGAGCAGGTCAACCTGGTTTTTCGTGTCCACGCTCAGTCGAGGCGCCCGGAAACTGCCGCCCTGGGCGAGGCCGAAATAGGCCTGCGCGGTGCGTCGTTTGAGGCTGTCGGGCAGCGGTACGATGTCGGTCAACAGACCATAGCGCATCTCGCGCAGATGACCGACACGGCGCGGAATGCGGGCAAAGAACGGGATCAGCGCCGACTTCCAGCTGCCCGGCAGGATATAGGCCATGTCGTAGCGGCCGTGCAGCAGGCGGCCGAAGCGGCGACGATGGGTGAATTCGAGCGCACCGGGTTTGAGCGGAAAGTCGATCTGCTGGCGGATTTCGGGCATGCGCTTGACTAGCGGCGCGGCCCATGCCGGTGCCAGTACGTCGATGGCGGCGTTGGGATGCAGCTCCTTCAGCGCCGAAAACAGGCACTGCGCCATCACCATGTCGCCCACCCAGCGTGGGCCGATCACGAGGATCGTTGGGCTTTCAGCCATTCGACATAGTCTCTGACGCCGGTTTCCACTGTCCGGAATTGGCCATTGTAACCGGCCGCGCGCAAACGTGACATATCAGCTTGCGTGAAGCTCTGGTAGCTGCCCTTGAGGTGATCGGGGAATTCGATGAACTCGATTTCGCCCTTGCCCAGCGTGTCGATCACCGTTTCGGCGATGGCGCGAAAGGGCTGGGCGCGGCCGGTGCCGCAATTGAAGATGCCGCTCAGCTCCCGCTTCCACAGCCACAGATTGACGTCGGCGACATCGCCGACATGGATGAAGTCGCGGCTTTGTTCGCCAGGCCCGAAGCCGTCATAGGCGCCGAACAGTTTCGGGTTTTCGCCGCGTTCGACCTGGTTGAACAGATGGAACGCGACCGAGGCCATGGCGCCCTTGTGCGCTTCGCGCGGGCCGTAGACGTTGAAATAGCGCAGGCCCGCGACCTGCGAATGGTCGGTATCGAAGACCGTGCGCCCGGCGAACACCGTTCGCCTGACATAGTCGTCGAACAGCTTCTTGGAATAGGCGTAGACGTTGAGCGGCCGCTCGAGCGCCGGATCCTCGCGAAACTCCGAGCCGCCGCCATAGACGGATGCGGAGGAGGCGTAGAGGAAGGGCACGCGCAGCGCCTGGCTTGCATGCAGCAGCCGTTTCGAGAAGGCGTAATTCACCTCCATCATGAATTTGCCGTTCCACTCGGTGGTGGTCGAGCAGGCGCCCTGGTGGAAGACGGCCTCGATGCGGCCAAGCGAGCCGGCCTCCATGCGGGGCAGAAAATCATCCTTGTCGAGATAGTCGGCGATCCGCAGGTCGGCGAGATTGGCGATCTTGTGGCCGTCGGTGAGATCGTCGACGATAAGGATGTCGTCATGGCCTTCGGTATTCAGAGCGGCGACGATGTTGGAGCCGATCATGCCGGCGCCGCCCGTGACGATGATCATGTTGCTGGCCCTGATACGCGTTTCACTTGCCGATTCCGGCCCTTATAAGGGAGGCTGGGTGGGCTGTCGATAAAGCAGGCGTGGTCGCCAGATCTGCATTCCTTACGCTTGTCTGTTTTGTCTGTTTTGTCTATTATGTGCAAAACGGAGTGGCCTATGAAGCGCTATCCATCGACCGATCTGAAACAGAATCTTGGAGACGTGCTCGCGGCTGCCAGCCAGCAGCCCGTCTCCATCACTCGTCACAACAAGCCGAGATACGTCCTGATGAGCATAGAGACCTACGAAGCTCGCTTCGTCAACGATAGCCGCCGCGTCTACGCGACCGAAGACGCCCCACCCGAACATGTCGAGATGCTTGAGGAATACATGGCGGAGTTGGATCGTGATTAGACCCATCGCCGCCGACGTCTGGAGATATCCATATCTGTGGTATCGCCAACACGGAGACGGCGAGACCGAAGGCCGCAAGACACGACCTGTCGCCTTCGTGGCCGTCCTTCCTGGGAAAGCCGGCGTACGAATCTCTTCATCCTTGCAATCACTTCCACGCAGCCGGGCCGCGATCGCATTGCCGCCAGCATCCCGGAAATTGAACGCCGCCGCGCAGGCCTCGACCCTATCCCTCTTTGGGTAATGGTCGATGAGTACAACCACGATATTCTAGAAACGTCAGCCTATTTCGAACCGGGTGCGCGCATCGGCGCATTCAGCCCATCATTCCATAAGAAAATCATGTCCGCTTTTATCGCGGCCGTCCGCACGGGTCAGTCCAAAGCCATCCCGCGCGCGGACTGAACCGACAGGACAGAGGCATGATCGTGAGGGACCAATAATGCCGTCGACCGAACTGCTCCTGGCGTTTTTCGCCACCACGGCGATCTTCGCCTACATCCCAGGCCCCGCTATGCTTTATGCCGCCGCGCAGACGATGGCACGCGGCCGCTGGTCCGGCCTCACTGCGGCACTTGGCATCCATCTGGGCGGTTACGTGCATGTTTTCGCCGCTGCCGCCGGTCTGTCGGTGCTGTTTCACGCCGTGCCGACGCTCTACATGGCGGTCAAGCTGGTCGGCGCGCTCTATCTGATCTGGCTCGGCGTCTCGCTGTTGCGCAAGCGTGCGGAGGGCGATACGGCGCTGCCCGCGATCGAGCGCAAATCGGCACGACGTGCCTTTTTCGAGAGTATCACCGTCGAGGTGCTCAATCCCAAGACGGCGATCTTCTTCATGGCGTTCCTGCCGCAGTTCATCGATGCTTCGGCGGCGTTTCCGGTCTGGCTGCAGTTCGTCGTGCTGGGCACGATCGTCAATCTGATGTTTTCTTCGGCCGATGTCGTCTGCGTGTTCCTGGCGGGTGCCGTGATCGGCCGCTTGCGGCGTTCGAGCCGCGCACAGCGGCTGATGCAGCGGGCCGGCGGCGCGGTGCTGGTTGGTCTCGGTGTCCATGTCGCCTTGCAGAAGAGCTGACCGCCCGGGCCGTCGCGGCCATGCCCTGCCGTTGCGCTGCATGGAATTGCGGTATATCGGCTTCGCCGTGACCGACCGACCTCGCAATTCGAGCACTGTGACCTATCTGAGATCGACTTTTCCCGCGCGCCGCAGATGACATGATCAAGCACAATCCTCCTTCTCCCGAGCCCCTGCACCGCGCCATTGCGCGGTTCGGCCAGGCCACCGTGCTGGTGGTCGGCGACTTCATCCTCGACCGTTTCGTCAATGGCGTCATCGAGCGGATCTCGCCGGAAGCGCCGATCCCGGTGCTGCACGGGCGCGGCGAGACCTCGACGATGGGCGGCGCCGGCAATGTCGTGGCCAACATCGTTTCGCTCGGTGCCACCGCTGTTCCCGTCTCGGTAATCGGCACCGATGCGGCGGGCGACAGCCTGGTTCGGATGCTTGGCGAGCTTGGCGCCGACACGACCGGCCTGGCGCAGGAGCGCGGCCGCATGACCTCATCGAAGAGCCGTTTCAGCGCGCTCAACCAGCAGGTACTGCGCTTCGACGAGGAGGAGATCAAGCCGCTGGGTGCCGCGGAGCGCGCCGGCTTGATCAGGCATTTCCGCGCCGCGCTGACACGCGCCGACATCGTCATCCTATCCGACTACGGCAAGGGCATCCTGCTTGACGGCGTCGCCGCCGACCTGATCGCCATCTGCCGCGAGGCGGGAAAGCCGGTGCTGGTCGACCCGAAGGGTCGCGATTATGCGCGCTATGCCGGGGCGACCGCCATCACCCCCAACCGTAAAGAGCTTGGCGAAGCTGTCGGCCATGCGGTGTTCGCCGATGACGAGATCGTCGGCGCGGCACGCCAACTGATTTCGGCGCACGGCTTCGACTTCGTCGTCGCGACGCGCAGCGAAAAGGGCATGAGCGTGGTCGGACCGGCCGAGGCGCGCCACATCGCGACCCAGGCGCGGGAAGTGTTCGACGTTTCGGGCGCAGGCGACACGGTGATCGCGAGCTTCGCGCTGGCGTTGGCCGTAGGCGCCGATACCGTCATGGCCGCCTCGATCGCCAATGCCGCCGGCGGCCTCGTTGTGGGAAAGCGCGGCACTGCCCGGCTGACGGTCGAGGAACTCACCGGCGCGCTGTTCCGCTCGCATGGACCGACCGCCCATAAGGACGCCATCCTCGATGCCACATCGGCCGCACGCATGGTCGCGGCGTGGAAGGAAGAGGGCCTGAGCGTCGGCTTCACCAATGGCTGTTTCGACATCCTGCATGCCGGCCATGTCAGCCTCTTGCATGCGGCGCGCAGCCAGTGCGACCGGCTGGTGCTAGGTCTCAACAGCGATGCCTCGGTGCGGCGCCTGAAGGGCGCCGGGCGCCCGGTCAACGACCAGCACGACCGCGCCTGCGTGCTCGCGGCCCTTGCCTCGGTCGATGCGGTCGTGGTGTTCGAGGAGGATACGCCGCTGGCGCTGATCGAAGCGCTGCTGCCCGACATACTGGTCAAGGGCGCCGATTACACGGTCGACACCGTGGTTGGCGCCGATGTGGTGCGGAAGGCCGGCGGACGGGTCGTGTTGGTCGATCTCGTCGCAGGCAAGAGCACCACCGGCACGATTGGCAAATTGCGTGCCGGCGGCACCACAAACTGAGGTTTTCATGTCCGACTTGAACGATTACCTAGTCCGCTCGGCGGCTGCCATATCAGCCATGGTCGAGCGCGACCTCACCAGCGAGATGGAGCGGGCGGCGAGCGCTGTGGTGACGGCGCTTTCCTCGGGGAAAGCTTTGCTGATCGCCGGCAATGGCGGCTCGGCCAGCGATGCCATCCACATCGCCGGCGAACTGGTCGGCCGCTTCCTCAAGGAGCGTAAGGCCTACAATGTCATCGCGCTGCCGGCCAACGCCGCGGTGCTGACCGCCTGGGGCAACGACTATGGTTTCGACACGGTGTTTTCGCGCCAGGTCGAGGCGCATGGCGCGGCCGGCGGCGTACTGCTGGCAATCTCGACCAGCGGCAATTCGCCGAGCATCCTCGCCGCCGCCGAACAGGCGCGAATGATGGACATGACGGTGATCAGCCTGACCGGCGACACCGGCGGCAAGCTGAAGCCGCTCACGGACATCCTGCTCAACGTGCCATCGACCTCGACGCCGATCATCCAGCAGGGGCATCTGTGCCTCTATCATCATCTGTGCGAGATCGTCGAAGCGCGCCTCAGCAATGGCTGACCCCACGACGTCTGGCCGCTATCCGCTGGCGGAACCCGGCCTGTGGGTCGAGCGGGTCGGATCGAGGGTGTTTTCCGCCGGTACACCGGCGCTGTTCCTCGACCGCGACGGCACCATCAATCTCGATACCGGTTATCCTGACGATCCGGGCGAAATAGTACTGCGCGAGGATATCGCCGCGGTGATCGCTGCCGCCAACCGGGCAGGCATTCCCGTCATCATCGTCACCAACCAGTCGGGCATCGCGCGGGGCTATTACGGCTGGGCCGATTTCGCCGCCGTCAATGGCCGCGTGCTCGAGCTGCTACGCGCCGACGATGCGTGCGTGGATATGGTCCTCGCCTGCGCCTATCACGAGGCGGGCTCCGGCCCGCTCGCGGTCGCCGATCATCCGATGCGCAAGCCCAATCCGGGCATGCTGCTGGAGGCGGCCAAACGCCTGGGGCTCGATCTGCGGCGTTCGCTGATCGTCGGCGACAAGCCGGCCGACATGGAGGCTGGACAGCGCGCCGGCCTCTCGCGGGGTTGGCTGGTCGACGGGCAAGCGGCTGTTCAACCGGGCTTCACCGTCAGGCCCTTGCGCGACCGCGAGGATTTCGACGGCCTGCTCGCCGCGATAGCGGCACTTGGCGCCGTGTCGGGCCAGCCGTGACGGCTCACACTGGATCGTTGTCTCGCCAGGCTTCATAAAGCTTGGCCTCGGTGGCGAACGAATACACCATCACCATCATCGAATAGACGAAGCCGTGCCGGCCGCACAGGAAGTAGCGCTTGGCCAGGTAGAACTTCAGGAAGTTGCCGAACGGCGACAGCACAAGCTTTACGAGGCCAGGCTTCTTGCCTCTTTCGAGCAGCGTGGCAACCTTGAGACCGGAATAGGTGTTGGCCCTTGCCAGGTCCTCCGCGACGGTCATTTCGCGGCGATGCAGCAGCACGCCATTTTCAATCGTGCCGGTTTTGCCCGGCACCTCGAACGATTCGTGGACCCGCAAGTTGAGGTCCATGGTGGCCTTGTCGCGGCGGAAAAGACGCAGCAGCCTGTTGTGCAGCACCCAGCGGTGCGCATAGCCATAGCCTTTCAGCTTGTCGCGGCGTCTTATGTACCATCCGTCGATGGCGTCATTGCGAGGCTGCGTCACGTCCCTGATCGACTGCCTGAGCAGATCGTCGATGGCCTCGTCGGCTTCAATCGAAAGGCACCATGGCCGCGTGGCCTGATCGAGCGCGAATTGCCGCTGGCGTGGAAAACCCGGCCAATCGTTGTGAAACAGCCTTATCGGGTAGCCCTTGGCGATGAACTCCTGAACGACATCCAGGGTGCTGTCCGTCGAGCCTGAATCGACGACGATGATCTCGGCGCAGAAGTCGACGCTTTCCAGGCACTGGCCGATCATGTCGGCTTCGTTCATGCAAATGATGAGCGCCGATACCGGGCTAGCAAATCGAGTCATGGTCCCACCCCCGCGGCACAATGTCCTCGGAATTCGCGTTGCTTGCGCCATTTGTTTTTACGCAATTCCCGACGGAAAACCGTTACACACTTTTCCTGGAATTGCTCTAGGAAACCAACAGGGCGGGCCATGGCAGAACGATCCGGCTTTCTACACGAGAGCCTATCGAATGCCAAAGCGGCCCTGATATGGCGAAGCCGGGAATTCGCATCGCCATTCGACCGGCTCAAGCCTGTGCGAACGAGACCAGCCCTTCATCCTTGACCCGGCGGATTGTGAGCGCGGTGCGCACCGTGTCGACA
This sequence comes from Mesorhizobium sp. M1338, assembly GCF_040318045.1. NCBI lineage: Bacteria > Pseudomonadati > Pseudomonadota > Alphaproteobacteria > Hyphomicrobiales > Phyllobacteriaceae > Mesorhizobium > Mesorhizobium sp. M1338. The sequence goes on from NZ_JAMYLL010000015.1 coordinate 83,407, forward strand.
TTGGGGGCCGAGGTCAGCTCCTCGATGACGAAGGTCTGGAAGGCGCCGAGGTCGCTCGCCACGCAATGCAGCAGGAAATCGGATTCGCCCGACACCATCCAGGCGTCGCGCACGATCGGCCAGCCTCGGGTACGCTCGGCAAAGGTGCGCAGTTCGGCGTCGGCCTGGTGATGCAGGCCGATCAGGCAGAAGGCGACGACATCAAGGCCTAGCGCCGGCGCGTTGAGCAAAGCGCGGTAGCCGCGGATGATGCCGGCTTCCTCCAGCCGCTTGACGCGGCGCAGGCATGGCGGCGCCGAAATGCCAACGCGGTTCGACAGTTCGACATTGGTCATGCGACCGTCGCCCTGCAATTCGCGCAGGATCTTCCAGTCGATGGCGTCGAGATCGGCCTTGAGTGGCATGAGAGCTCTCGAGAAGTCAGCGGCAACGCGCAAGAATCTTGCGTGATTTTGTAATTAAACGACTTCGCTGTCCATTCCATCCCTCGCCCCGGAATATTTCGCAGGATCAAGCGGGGGGAAGGGTGCGACAAAGCTTTCCGGGGACGAACGCCAACTTGCCTTGCTGGCGTCGTGGGCAACACTTACATTACGCGCGATAGCGACGAGTTTTCCATGCCGCAATTGCCGGCGGCCCCTCCACAGAGGCTTTAGATGACCACCAAGCACGCGCCCGTTCTCATCATCGGTTCCGGCCCGGCCGGCTATACGGCGGCGGTCTACGCCGCCCGCGCCATGCTGAAGCCGATGCTGGTCGCCGGCCTGCAGCAGGGCGGCCAGCTGATGATCACCACCGATGTCGAGAACTATCCCGGCTTCGCCGACCCCATCCAGGGTCCGTGGCTGATGGAGCAGATGCTGAAGCAGGCCGAGCATGTCGGCACCGACATCGTCAACGACATCATCACCGAGGTCGACCTCAACGTGCGGCCGTTCCGGGCCAAGGGCGATTCCGGCACCACCTACACCGCCGACGCGCTGATCATCGCCACCGGCGCGCAGGCCAAGTGGCTGGGCATCCCGACCGAACAGACCTTCATGGGTTTCGGCGTCTCGGCCTGCGCCACCTGCGACGGTTTCTTCTATCGCGGCAAGGATGTCGCGGTGATCGGTGGCGGCAATTCGGCGGTGGAAGAGGCGCTCTACCTGTCCAACCTCGCCAAGAGCGTGACCGTCATCCATCGGCGCAGCGATTTTCGAGCCGAACGCATCCTGCGCGAGCGGCTCTTGAAGAAGGACAATGTCCGCGTCATCTGGGACACGATCGTCGACGAGATCACCGGCCGTCCCGGCAAGACGCCGCTGCCGCCTTCGGTCGAAGGGCTGAAGCTCAAGCATGCGGTGACCGGCCAAGAAACGCACCTCAAGGTCGACGGCGTGTTCGTGGCGATCGGTCACGCACCGGCGGTCGAGCTGTTCGCCGGCAAGCTGAAGCAGAAGCCGAACGGCTATCTGTGGACGGCGCCGGATTCGACCCGCACCGACGTGCCCGGCGTGTTCGCGGCCGGCGACGTCACCGACGACATCTACCGCCAGGCGGTGACGGCGGCGGGGCTCGGCTGCATGGCCGCACTCGAGGCGGAGAAGTATCTGGCCGGTATCGAAGTGCACCGCGAAGCGGCCGAGTAGAGAGTTCAGAAAGCGGCTTGGAAACGCCGTGTAAAAGCCTGATTTTTCATTCAGACGCCAAAACAGAACGAGGGGAATCATGGCGTTGGACTGGGACAAGCTACGCGTGTTTCACGCTGCGGCGGAGGCAGGGTCTTTTACCCATGCGGCCGAGACACTGCATCTGTCGCAATCGGCGATCTCGCGGCAGGTCAGCGCGCTCGAGCATGACGTCGGCGTGCCGCTGTTCAACCGCCATGCCCGCGGGCTGGTGCTGACCGAGCAGGGCGAGATGCTGTTCCGCACGGCGCATGACGTGCTGATGAAGCTGGAGACCATCAAGTCACGGCTGACCGAGACCAAGGACCGCCCCTCCGGCGTGCTCAGGGTGACGACGACGGTGGGACTGGGCGCCGGCTGGCTGACCGAGCGGGTACAGGAGTTCATCGAGCTCTATCCCGAAATCAGCCTGCAGCTGATCCTCGCCAACGAGGAACTCGACCTCACCATGCGCCAGGCCGATTGCGCCATTCGGCTGCGCCAGCCGCAGCAGCCGGACCTGATCCAGCGCCGCCTGTTCACCGTGCATTTCCATCTTTACGCGGCGCCTTCCTATGTCGCCAAGCACGGCAAGCCGGCTTCGGTCGCCGAGCTGAAGGCCCATCGCATCGTCACCTTCGGCGTGCCGGTGCCCGCGCATCTGTCGGAGCTGAACTGGCTGGAAACGGTCGGCGATTTCGAAGGCGGACAAAGGGTGCCGACGCTGCAGATCAACGACATATTGTCGATCAAGCGCGCGGTGGAGGGTGGTGCCGGCATCGCCATGCTGCCCGACTACGTGATCAGCAAGGACTCCGACCTGGTGCAGTTGCTGCCGGAAACCGAGGTGCCGTCCTTCGACACCTATTTCGCCTATCCCGACGCGATGAAGAACCAGGCCAAGCTGCACGTCTTTCGCGACTTCATCATTGCCAAGGCCCGAAGCTGGTCCTTCTGAGGGGCATATCGATATTCAGGTGATGCCGGCCTGCGAACGAGGGCTTCCTGCGCTTCCGGTACTCACGGACCCAAATGTCCGCTCCGTTCCGGTTCTCGGAATCCCCCGCTCTCGGCTCGGCCTGACCTGAATCTCAACATGCCCCATGTGGCTCTGCTTTGACCTAATTTAGCTCCCGCCAGGGTGTCAGCCGAGGCAGCCAGCCCGGGACATTGCGGCGGTAGGTCTCGTATTCGGCGCCGTAGCGGCGGGCCAATGTCGGCTCCTCGTAGAGCCGCACGAAGGAGCCCATGGCGATCGCGCCGATGACGGCATAGGCGACCAGAATCCAGCTCGAGAACAGCAGTGCCTGGCCGAGGATGATCGACAGCACGGCGACATACATCGGGTTGCGGACATGGCGGTAGATGCCGCCGATCACCAGTCTCTCGGTCGGCGCGACCGGAGCGGGCGTGCCCAGGCCTTCGAGCGCAAAGCGGCCGAACGCATGCAGGAGTGCTGCGATCGCGGCGACGATCAGAAGCCCGCCAGCGGAGACAAAGCCCGGCAGGTTCGACCACGGCAAGCCCCAGCGGTCGGTCAACAGCCAAGGCACCAGCCCGGCAACCACGCCGGGGACTGCAATGAAGAAGGCCGCACTGCCGGCGATCGCCGAAAACGTCCGCATTGGCTGCCTCCTCTCCAATTGCCTTAGAAATGAACGCCCGCTGCCCGCTTCCACGCCATTACGCAGTTTTGGCATTTCGAGCCGAGAACCAGCGACGATTGGGATTCTGTAGTGGCAATCGCCCAGTTCATGGCTCCATTTGGACGATTTTGCTGGTCCTATTGGCTTCTGGAACGGGTTAGACCACAGCCTGTGTCTTTTTGCATGCGTGTGTTGCAAAATAGATGCTTGTTTCTTGGGCATGATGAGCACATATATAGATCATCTCCTGGGCGCGTTCTCCTCCCATTAGCGCCCTTGAGTGTTCCCCTCTGGAGGTTAGCCTTAACAGGCACTTCCAATCAAACTCAGCCGGATCTTCGTTGATCCGGCTTTTTTGTTGCCTGTTCCCTGCTGGGCTGGCCAAAAAATCCATCACAATTGCCACGTAACAGTGACATGTAACCTCTGGTAACATATCGCGGACGTCCGCGACCTGCTACGCCGATCATAGGACGCGGTGTGGTTCGGACGGGAGATGGGGGCATCACTCGGACGGCCCGGGCTCAGGCGGCTACCGCGTCCGAACCGTTTCTTCCGCCGACGTTCGGCGGCACCAAATGCGGCGGACCTCCGTTACCTCCCAAGGAAACGGTCCGCAAACAAAACGACGCCCGGTCCCCGCCGGGCGTCGTTTCTTTTTTGCCCCTCGAACCGGGTTCGAGGGGCGTGTGACGGTGCTATGGGTCAGGCAGCCTTGCCGTTGGTGTTCATCGCCTCGTCGGCCAGACGGCCGGTGAGTTCGGCCATGTGGTCGAAGACGGCACGGTAGCTGGCGACGCCCGAAGTTGCAGAGCGCAGTTCGATGATCAGGTCGCCGATCTCGGCCTGCGGCATGGTTGCCTCGACGACATCCCAACCAGGCCAGCCCGGCCTTGCGTCGTAACCAAGGATCTGGCCGCGCCGCTGCGGGATGAGCGCGATGATCTTCGAGGTGGCATCGGACGGCGTGACGATCTCGACCTTCATCACAGGTTCCAGCAGCACCGGCGAACAGGCGGCCATGCCTTCCCTCATCGCCAGCTTGGCCGCCATCTGGAAGGCCATGTCGGAGGAATCCACCGCGTGATACGAGCCGTCCGACAGGTTGACGGCGACATCGACGACGGGAAAGCCGAGCGGCCCGGACTTCAGATAATCGCGCACACCGGTTTCGACCGACTGGATGTAGGTCTTCGGCACGACGCCGCCGGTAATGGTGTCGGTGAACTGGAAACCGGAGCCGCGCGGCAGCGGCTTGATCTCGATCACCACGTCGCCGAACTGGCCATGGCCGCCGGACTGCTTCTTGTGACGGCCGCGCTGCTGCACCGGTTTGCGGATCGTCTCGCGATAGGGCACCGCCGGCGCATGGCCTTCGACCGGTATCTGGTTCTTGCCTTCCAGCCGCTCGCGCACGACCCGTAGATGCATCTCGCCATGACCCGACAGCACGGTCTCGGCCGAGTCCTGGTTGTGGCGCAGGCTGAGCGAGGGATCTTCCTCGGCCAGCCGCTGGATGGCGGCCGACATCTTCACTTCGTCCTTGCGTTCCTTGGGGCGCAGCGCGAAGGCGAAGACCGGCTGCGGAGGCTCGAGCTGGATCAGCGGCTTGATGCCGCCCTTGGTCGAACTCAGGGTCTGGCCGGTCTTGACCTCGTCCAGCTTGCCCAGCGCCACCGTGTCGCCGGCCTTGGCGATGGTCAGCTTGACCTGGTCCTTGCCGAGCATTCGGTAAATGCCGGAGACCTTGGCCGTATCGCCGCTGGGCAGCCAAAGTTCGGAGCCGTCGACGACCTGGCCGGAGAGGATGCGCGACACCGACAGTTTGCCGCCATGCGGCGTGTGGATGGTCTTGATCACCTGGACCACGGTGGCCGCGCCGTCGGGTGCGCCGAGCCGCTTGCGGGTTGCCTCGATGTCGGGTGCGTCGTGGCGGATCGCCTTCAAGAGGCGCAGCACGCCGTTGCCTTTCTCGGCGGTGCCGATCAGCACCGGCGTCACCGCACCATCGCGCAGATCGGCGGCAAGGTCGTCGAAGACGGCATCCTTGGGCGGCTCGATTTCTTCGAGCAGCTGTTCCATCAGCTGGTCATCATGGTCGGCCAGCGTCTCCAGCATGGAGAAGCGTGCCTCGAGTTCGCGCGCTTTGTCGTCGCCCGGTATCTGAGCCACTTCGCTCTCGGCATATTCGCGATAGATGTAGGCACGCTCCAGCGCCAGGTCGATCGAACCGATTACGACGCCGTCCTTGCGCAACGGAATCTGGCGCAGCAGCAACGGCACCGAGCTTGCCGGCTGCAGCATCTTCAGCGTGTCGCGCACACCGGTGATTGCCTTGTCGACCTTGTTGAGAAACAGGATGCGCGGCACGCCGAGATCGTCGAGCTTGCGCATGATCAGCTGCAGGGCAGGGATCTTCTTTTCGTCGGCCTCGGCAACGACCACAGCAAGGTCGCAGGCTGCCAGCACCGGCTCGGCCTCGAAGGAGAATTCGATGGAGCCGGGACAATCGACGAAGGTAATCTGCTCGCCCATGAATTCGGTGGTGGCGATTGTCGCCTCGACGCTCATGGCATGAGCCCGCGCCTCGGGCGAATAATCTGAAACGGTATTGCCTGATGAAACGGGATTTTGTCGGGGAATTGAGCCCGTACGGGCCAAAATGGCTTCGAGAAGTGTCGTCTTACCGCTTGCGAAGGGACCGACTATGGCAATGCATTTCGGTCCCGTGCGTCGTCCTCCGGCGCGAGTACCCATGACTGACCTCCACTCAGGCGTTTCCCGTAGGACCGACTGGCATTCATGGTTCAGGCGTGGTCAATCGGTCCTGGAGCGGCGGCCGGCCTGTTCGACCGTCGCGGGCGGTTCTTTTCGTCGCTACCTGCCCAAAGCCATCGTCCCACTTGTTTGCCGGCAGGGCAAGAAAAATAGAAATCCGGCACTCGGCCGCGGACACGCGCTGCTCGGACGCTGGGCGTCTGGCGGTCGAACACTGTTGCACGTTGGCCGATATCGGTCGAAACTGGGGATGGGCGACCCGTCGCCCTCCGTTCAAGGACCATAGACCATGAAGATCATTGCCTGCGGCAGCGTGCCGACCATCGTAGCGCCAGACAAATATTTCACCGGCCGGGTATTGCAGACGCCGATCATCGAGAAAGAGGCGCCGGCGCGGCTGCGGGCCACGCTGGTCAGCTTCGAGCCGGGCGCGCGCACCCACTGGCATACGCATCCGCTTGGTCAGACACTCTATGTCACCGTGGGCGCCGGTCTCGCGCAGACATGGGGCGAACCGATCCAGGAGATCAGGGCCGGCGACGTCATCTCGTTCGCCCCCGGTGAAAAGCACTGGCACGGCGCGGCGCTTACATCGTCGATGACGCATATTGCCATGCAGGAGGCAATCGACGGCGTCCATGCCGATTGGCTGGAAGCGGTGACCGCGGAGCAATATGGCGGCTGAGTGCCGAGCCCGGCGGGTTCCGCGCGGCGATGCCGACAGCGGCGATTGCCGCGTTCCTCACCACCCACCGCACGGCTGGTCGCCGTGCTGGCTCCGGTCGAGGCGCACTCGGGCAAAGAGGCGAGAAGGCTCACAGCGCGATCAGAAACCCGGCGGTGAAGCCGGGTTTCTGTTTCAGGTGCTGGCCTGATCAGGTCAGCGATGCCGTGAAGCGCTGGATGCGCGTGCAGGCTTCCTCCAGCAGCGTCTCCGAGGTGGCGTAGGAGATGCGGAAGTTGGGGCCAAGGCCAAAGGCCGAGCCGAATACCACGGCGACGCCCTCGGCCTCGAGCAGTTCCGAACAGAAGGTCTCGTCGGTGTCGATCAGCTTGCCGGCTTTAGTCTTCTTGCCGATCAGCTGGGCGCAGGAGGGATAGACGTAGAAAGCGCCTTCCGGCGACGGACACGTAATGCCGCGCGCCTGGTTGAGCATCGAGACAACGAGATCGCGCCTGCCTTGAAAGATCGCCTTGTTCCTGGCGATGAAGTCCTGCGGGCCGTTGAGTGCCTCGACGGAGGCCCATTGCGCGATGGTGCAGGCGCCCGATGTCTGCTGGCCCTGGATCATGTCCATCGCCTTGATCAGCTGGACGGGACCGGCCGCATAGCCAATGCGCCAGCCGGTCATGGCGTAGGCTTTCGACACGCCGTTCATGGTCAGCGTGCGTTCGTAGAGTTTCGGCTCGACCTCGGCGATGGTCTTGAAGACGAAGTCGCCATAGGTCAGGTGCTCGTACATGTCGTCGGTCAGGGTCCAGACATGCGGGTGCTTCAACAGCACGTCGGCCAGCGCGCGCAGTTCGGCTTCGGTGTAGGCGGCGCCCGACGGGTTCGACGGCGAGTTCATCAGCAGCCACTTTGTGCGCGGCGTGATCGCCTTTTCCAGCACAGAAGCGGTCAGCTTGAAGCCGTTGTCGATGGAGGTGTCGGCAAATACCGAGGTGCCGCCGCAGATCGCCACCATCTCGGGATAGCTGACCCAGTAAGGGCGGGGGATGATGACCTCGTCGCCCGGGTTCAGCGTCGCCATGAAGGCGTTGAACAGGATTTGCTTGCCGCCGGTGCCGACGATGGTCTGCTCGGGCTTGTAGTCGAGATTGTTCTCGCGCTTGAATTTCTTCGAGATCGCCTCGCGCAGCGGCACGATGCCCGAAACCGGCGGATACTTGGTCTCGCCCCGGCGGATCGCCTCGATCGCAGCATTCTTGATGTTGTCGGGCGTGTCGAAATCCGGCTCGCCGGCGCCGAGGCCGATAATGTCACGGCCGGCATTTTTCAGCTCGCGCGCCTTCTGCGTCACCGCGATGGTGGCGGAAGGCTTTACGCGGGAAAGGGTGTCGGCAAGAAAGGCCATGACCTTGAACGTCTCCATGGAAGATCGGTGCGACCGGGAGCGGCCGCGGCGCTTCTCATGTCGCATGATTTCGCGCAGTGCAAGCATTGTCGGCTGATCCAGCCGTCAATGACCCGTGATCGGGACCGTGATCGGCAACAATAAATTCATTAACGAGCGGTAGAGGCTTGAGTGGCAGGATCGCAGACCAATTCCGCCAGGTCGCGGAGCGAGGAACCGTGTCGCGCAGCATCGGGCTTGCCCACATCATCCGTCAAGACGACGGCACCTCCACCGGTGTCTGGAGCATCTACACGCTGCGGAGTGCCTTCCAGCCGATCTTTGCCTTCAACGAAGGCAAGCTGTCGGTGGTCGCGTTTGAAGGGTTGATCCGGCCGTTCCGCGACGGCGAGCCGCAATCGCCGATGAATTTCTTCTCGACCTGCCCAGCCGCCGACCGTTTGCATATCGAGGCGCTGACCAGGACGCTGCATCTTCTGAACGCCGGCGCCTGCCTGCCACAAGAGGCGTCGATCTTCGTCAATTTCGACCCGTCGGTGTTCACTGAACGCCCCGTTGCCGACGCCGCCTTGCGCGAAATGCGGCTGGTGCTGCATGAGGCCGGCATCGATCCACGCCGGGTCGTCTGCGAAGTGACCGAGCAGCGCTCGGCGTCGCAGGAAACCCTGCACAGTTTCGTCGCGGCACTGAGGGCCAACGGCTTTCGCATCGCCGTCGACGATTATGGCGCCGCCGATTCCGACATCAACCGCGTCAAGGAGTTGAAGCCGGATATCGTCAAGTTCGATGCCTATTGGATCACGCAACTGATGGAATCCGGCGCCGGCTTCGCGCTCTTGACCACCATGGTGAAAAGTTTCGAGGCACAAGGCATCCGCACGGTGTTCGAAGGTATCGAGGAGAGCTGGCAATTGGAGCTTGCCGAGAAATCGGGAGCGTCGATGGTGCAGGGTTTCGTGCTGGCGCGGCCCGAACTGGCGCCGACCAGTTTTGGCGTCCTCGACAAGAAAAGGCAGGCACCAGTCGCCGCTGCCGCCGACACGCCTGCTCCTGCTCCGGCACCGCATTCGGCGCGGCAGGTGAAGGCGTTCGGACGCAGGGTGGCGCCATGAGGCTTGAGCGGCGGCGCAATGTCGGCGATGCGATCTGGGTCGACGAAGTCGGCATCGCATACGGCATTCATGGCGAGTTCCGGCTGCGCAGCGCCTATCAGCCGATTTTCGCGCCGCGTGGCCGGTTCCTTCACGCGGTCGCGGTCGAAGCCCTGATCGAGCCGCACCGCGCCGGGCGCCCCGGTGCGCCACGGGTTTTCTTCGACAGCATTGCCGCCTCGGATCGGCTGTTCGTCGAGACCATGTGCCGGGCGCTGCACCTCAGGAATTTTTGCAACATCGGCGTCGACGGGCTCGACCTGTTCTTCAACTACAATCCGCTGATCAACGACCATCCCGGGCGGGCGCTGGCCGAGATCCGGCTGATGACCAGGCACCTCGGCGAGTTCGGCCTCGCGCCGGGCATGCTGGTCTGCGAAATCACCGAACAGGCGGCCGATGACACGCTTCTTGCCCGGTTGGCGCGCGAAATGCGGCGCGACGGCATCCGCATCGCCATCGACGATTTCGGCACCGGGCACTCGACCGAGGAGCGGGTGAACCTGCTCAAGCCCGACATCGTCAAGATCGACGGCACATGGTTCGCGGAGTTCTGCCGCCACGCCGCCGCCGAACGGTTCTTCCGCCCGCTGGTTTCCAGTCTGCATGACCGCGGCGCCAAGGTGCTGGTCGAAGGCATCGAGCACCCCACCCATCTTCGCGTCGCGCTCGAAGGCGGCGTCGATCTTCTGCAGGGTTTTCTTCTCGCCCGTCCGGCGCTTGCCGGCACGATATTTGATGAAAAGCCGCTGCACATCGACACGCTGCTTGGCAATATAGGCAATGTCATCCCGCTGTTTGGCTAAAGCGCGTCGCGTTTGAACGGATTCAGGCGAGCGCTCCGGGGAACAGCCATGATACTTTACGGCATGATCGACAGCGGCAATTGCTACAAGCCGCGCCTGCTGATGGCCAAGCTTGGCCTTGCCTTCACCAATGTCGAGGTGAGTTCGCACACCGGCGATACGCGCAAAGCCGATTTTGTCGCCAAGAACCCGAATGCCATGGTGCCGCTGCTCGAACTCGACGACGGCCGTCGCCTGGCCGAGTCCAATGCCATCCTGCTCTATCTCGCCGAAGGCACGCGCTTCCTGCCGGTCGACAGATACGAGCGGGGGCTCGCTTATCAATGGCTGTTCTTCGAGCAGTACAGCCACGAGCCCTACATCGCCGTGCGCAAGGCGCTGCTGACCTTTCCCGAAAGAGCAGGGGATGCGGACTCCGGAGCGGCTGGCAGTGACGCTGGAGCGCGGCAACAAGGCGCTCGGTGTGATGAACAAGCATCTGGAAGACAATGCTTTCTTCGCCGGCGGGGCGCTCAGCGTCGCCGACATCGCGCTCTATGCCTATACGCATACGGCGGAGCAGGGCGGCTTCCAGCTCGACGCCTATCCGTCTGTCGCCGCCTGGCTGAAAAGGGTGGAGGCCGATCCGGGGCATGTGCCGATCGAGTGGCTGGGGTAAGCTTTTCGGCGATTGGCGAAAACCTCGGCGAGGCGTCCTTCTCCCCGTCTCTATACGGGGAGAAGATGGCGGCAGCCAGATGAGGGGCGGCGCCAGCCTTCGGTTGTGTGCTTGGCTCTGCGATCGTCCCTCTTGAAGCGTCGGCGCTGCCCCTCATCGCCCTGCCGGGCACTTCTCCCCGTATAGAGACGGGGAGAAGGACGCTGTCTCGCCGGTTTCGCCAATTGTCGCCACCTAAACCCCAGACAGCAAAAAGGCGGGAAAAATCCCGCCTTCCATGCTTGGTAGCCTGATCGGGAGCGTCCGGTCCGGGCTGGCAGCTATCTGCTGATCCAGCTTGTCGGGTCTTCCGCTCCGGCGCGCTTCTCGCGCGACTGTCAGTACATCCGTGACTTGCCGCGCGCCCCGGGCTCTCGCCCGGCGCGCGCTATCGCAAAATCAGGCTGCCTTGCTCAGAGATCCAGCGGACGACTTGCCAGTGCGGCGGTCCTGCTCGATCTCGAAGTTGATCTTCTGGCCTTCGACCAAGGTCGACAGCCCAGCACGCTCAACAGCGGAGATGTGGACGAAAACGTCCGCGCCGCCCGCGTCAGGCTGAATGAAGCCGAAGCCCTTGGTGGCGTTGAACCACTTGACCGTTCCTGTTGCCATTTTAGATAGTCCTTCAACATTTGCTTTAGATTGACCGGACCGAAGTCCAGCCGGTGTGCATCGAGATTTTGGAGATAGACGTCAGCAAACGCGAAGATCGCGAGGCCCGGATCGATCGGCCGAAATATCAATGGAAGGCATATAGGCTGGTTTCGCATAAAATACAAGACTGCGTGAGAAAACCGTGATCGAGGGGCTGCCCAACGGCTGCCCCAATCTGCTGAAAACGTTGCGGCAGGTCGCGCTGTCCTCGAGCGGCGGATCAGGGGGAGAGGACCATGAAAACCATTCTACTTGCCGGCTGCCTGACGCTGGTGGCGGCCGAGGCGCAGGCGATCTCGCGCTACGATCCGACGCGTATGAGCTGCGGCAAGGTTCAGGCGACGATAGCCCGGCAAGGCGCCGTCATCCTGCGCTACCAGTCGACGCGGGTGCCGGGATTGCCGCTTTACGACCGCTATGTGCAGAGCCAGCAATTCTGCACCATGGGCGAGGTGAGGACGCGCGCCTACGTGCCCAGCGCCGACACCAAGTCCTGTTCCGTCTATAACTGCAAGCGCCCGGACAATGACCGGCATTTCCGCAGGCGGTTCTTCCACAACAACTAGAACTTGTCCGCGTCAGAACCCGAAGGAAACCTGCGCCGGTGGCGGCGGGCCGACGCGCACGCCTTCCATGGCCAGCATCTTCTCCTTGGTGACCGAGCCGCCGGGCGCCGAGAAGCCGCCGATTTTGCCGCCGGCGGCAAGGATGCGATGGCAAGGAATGACCAGCGGCACCGGATTGGCGCCGAGCGCCACCCCGGTTTCGCGGGCGAGCCCCGCATGGCCGGCGGTTTTGGCCAGCTCGCCATAGGTGGTGGTTTCGCCGAAGGAGAGTTTTCGCGCCGCGTCATAGATGGCGAGGCGGAAATCGTCGACGCCGTCGAGATCGACCGGCACGCCGGAGAAATCGACGTCCTCGCCCGCCGCATAAGCCTTGATCGAGGCGATCAGGTCGACCACCCATGGCGGCTGGGCCGTGGAGGCGGAAACGCCTCCATGGCGCAGCAGGCGCCGCTCCACCGCTTCGCGGCTGCGTTCGGGCAGGCAGAGCCGGATCAGGCCCTTTTCGCTCCACGCGATGCCCATGAAACCGATCACTGTTTCTAACACTGCGTGGCCGGCCGTGATCGAAGATGTCGTGTCCATGCCGCGTTCCTTTCCGCAAAGTGGCGAAAACCGGGATTCGTCCCGGTACATATCCAGAACAATATGGCATCAGAGGCCAAGTCTCGCCACCCGAAAACCACCTGATGGCCCCGATTGCCGCTCATGAATCGGTGGTGTAAGGGATTTCTTAACAACCCGACAAATCGGACCCGAGCGCGGCTTGCCAGCAAAACTCAACCTTATCGCGATCGGCGTGATCCTGGCCGCCGCCGGCGTCAGCGGCTGCACGTCGACCTCGCAGATGAAGTCCGCGCCTGCTCTTACCGAAACAACAACCGCCGCCGGCGCTGATGCCGGCTTCACCGTGCCGCTGCCGGAGACGGTTTCAGTGCTGCCTGAATCCTCCGGTATCGCTCCCGTTCAGACGGCCGCGCTACCGCTCGATCCCGCGGCACAACCGGCGGCAGTGACCGCCGCCTTTGCCGGTTCGACGCCGGCGGCACCAGCCGTGATGACCGCCAATGCCTGGCAGGCGCCTGCGCCAGCCAATGCGGGCGAGCCGGTCCAGGCTGCCGAGACCTATACGACCGCGGGGCTGGTGATGCCGGCGACCGCCAAGGGCGACCGGATGCCCGGCGTCCAGCAGGTCGCCTATGTCGTGCCGCAGAACCGGGCTGCCCTGGTGCAGGGTCCCGTCGGGCCGACGGAAGAACATGCGACGGGCGTGCGTGGCGATGTCGAACGGCTGATCGAGAAATATGCCGCCCTCTACCAGGTGCCGGTGGACCTGGTGCGCCGCGTCGTCAACCGCGAGAGCACCTTCAACCCGAAAGCCTACAACAATGGCCATTGGGGGCTGATGCAGATCAAGCACGCGACGGCGCGCGGCATGGGCTATGACGGACCGGCCAAGGGCCTGTTCGACGCCGAGACCAATTTGAAATACGCGGTGAAATATCTGCGTGGCGCCTGGCTGGTGGCCGGCGGCAACGCCAAGAAGGCCGACTGGCTCTACCAGACCGGCTACTATTTCGACGCCAAGCGCAAGGGCCTGCTCGAGGCGACCGGCCTTGGTGTCGACCGTCAGCGCCGCCGCCTGCAGCCCGACGCCTGAGCGCGATGCCGGAACCGCGTCCGCCGGCTTTGAACGACATCCGGCTGCGCAAGATCCTCGACGAGACGCTGGTTCCGCCGCACTGGCCGGACGGTTTCGTCATGCGCTGCTTCGAGCCCGGTGATGCGCTGCCCCTGCATGCGCTGTTGACCGAAGTGTTCGACGACGGCGCCGATGGCCCGTTCGACGAATGGTGGCCGCGTATCGCGGATGATCCCGAATTCGACCCGGCGCTGTGCTTCCTCGTCATCGATGCCAAGGGTCGGCTGGCGGCGGCGGCGCTGTGCTGGACCCGCGCCTTCGTCAAGGACCTCGCCGTTCATCCCGAGGCGCGCGGCAAGGGCGTTGCCGAGGCGCTGATGTGGCACGCCTTCGCCATTTTTCGCGAACGCGGCGCCGACCATGTCGACCTCAAGACCAACACGGTCGAGAACGCCGCCGCCGTCCGGCTCTACGAGCGACTGGGAATGATGCCTGTCGCCTGGGAAGGCTGAAACCATTCCAGCCGCGCGAATCGGCCCGATCGCCGATCACAAGGAATGACTCGCTTTGGGAACCCAAAGCGCCGCTTCGCATTCATTGCAGGGTGGGGTCTGACAAGCTGCCGGCGGGGGGGAGGATTTTCCGTCGCCGGCCGCGGAGGGACATCCGCCATCATGAATCTTTTTCACGCATTTCTGGCACTCGGTGTCGCCGCCATGCTGGCTGCTGCTCCGGCGCGGGCCGTCGAGTTGTCGATCGTGTCGGGCGATACGGGCGACGGCATCAAGGTGCTGCGCGAGATCCTCGACCGTTACGAGAAAGACAGCGGCAACAAAGTCGGCATCGTCGTCATGCCGACGTCCGGGACCGACCAGTTCGGCCAATACCGGCTTTGGCTCGCCGCGGGTAACAGCGACATCGACGTCTATCAGACGGACGTGATCTGGGCGCCGCAGCTCGCCAGCCAGCTCGTCGATCTGACCGCCGCGACCAAGGATGTCGTCGGCGCCCATTTCCCGTCGATCATCCAGTCGCAGACGGTCGATGGCAAGCTCGTCGCTCTGCCGATCTTCACCGATGCGCCGGCGCTCTACTACCGCAAGGATCTCCTCGACAAATACGGCGCCAAGGTGCCGGCCACCTGGAAGGAACTGGCGGACACCGCCAAGCTGGTCATGGACAAGGAGCGTGCGGCGGGCAATCGGGATATCTGGGGCTTCGTCTTTCAAGGCAACGCCTATGAGGGGCTGACCTGCGACGCGCTCGAATGGGTGATGTCGAATGGCGGCGGCCAGATCATCGAGCCGGACGGCTCCATCTCCATCAACAACCCGAACGCGGCGGCGGCGCTCGATATGGCCAAGGGCTGGGTCGGGACCATCGCGCCGCCCGGCGTGCTTGCCTACCAGGAAGAGGAATCGCGCGGCGTGTGGCAGACCGGCAACGCGGTGTTCATGCGCAACTGGCCCTATGCCTACGCGCTTGGCAACGGCGAGGGCTCGCCGATCAAGGGCAAATTCGACGTGGCGCCGCTGCCGGCCGGCACGGGCGAAGGCGCCCGACCGGTCGCGACCCTGGGCGGCTGGAATCTCGCCGTCTCCAAATATTCGAAGCATCCGGATGCCGCGATCGAGCTGGTCAAGTTCATCGCCTCGCCCGCGATGCAGAAATACCGCACGCTGAAGACGTCCAACCTGCCGACCATCCAGGCGCTGTATGACGATGCCGACATCGCCAGGCAACAGCCGATTGTTCCGCGCTGGAAGCAGATATTTCTCAATGCGGTGCCGCGCCCCTCTGCCGCGACCAGGATCAAATACAACGAGGCGTCGAGCCAGTTCTGGAACGCCGTTCACAACACGCTCTCGGGCGACGGTACTGCCGCCGACAATCTGGCCGACCTCGAAGCGATGCTGACCAAGCTGAAGGGCCGAGGCTGGTGACGCGACGATGCCGGGGCATCCGCCCGGCGGAACCGCAACGAGCGGGTGCGAGATGACAGGAATGGAACCGGTACCCGAAACAGCCAGGGCTGCGCATACGCCGCTGAAGGCACAGCGCGTTCGCTCGGCGTGGCTTTTCCTGGCGCCAATGCTTCTGGTGCTCGCTGCGGCGGCCGGCTGGCCGCTTGCCCGCACGGTCTATTTCAGCTTCACCGACGCCTCGCTGGCCGACCTCGACGCGCGCCAATGGGTCGGCTTCGCCAATTATTTCTCGGCGTTCAGCATGCCGAGCGGGCGGGTCCTCTACGATGGTCTGCTCGTTGACCCGGTCTGGTGGCGTGCCGTCTGGAACACGATGCGCTTCGCGGTGGTCTCCGTGACCTGCGAGACGATCCTCGGCACGATCGTTGCGCTGGTTCTCAATGCCAAATTCCCGGGCCGCGGCATCGTCAGGGCGGCGATCCTCATCCCCTGGGCCATCCCGACGATCGTCTCGGCGAAGATGTGGCAGTGGATGCTCAACGACCAGTTCGGCATCATCAATGTCGTGTTGCTGAACCTCGGCCTGATCAGCGGCAAGATCGCCTGGACGGCCAACGCCGATACGGCGATGGCGGCGATCCTCATCGTCGATATCTGGAAGGCGACACCATTCATGACGCTGCTCATCCTGGCCGCGCTGCAGATGCTGCCGAGGGAGATCATCGAGGTCGCCAGGCTCGACGGTGCCAACCCGTGGCAGATCTTCTGGCGGGTGACCTTGCCGCTCATCCGCCCGGCGGTGATGGTGGCGGTGATCTTCCGCGCGCTCGACGCGCTGCGTATTTTCGACCTGATCTATGTGCTGACGCCCAACAATGTGCACACCAAGTCGATGTCGGTGTTTGCCCGCGAGAACCTGTTCGAGTTCGACAAGTTCGCCTATGGCTCCGCCGCCTCGACCTTGCTCTTCCTCATCCTCGCTTTGCTCACCATCGTCACCATCCGGGTCGGCCGGATAAGCCTGGACGGAGGCCGCTGACATGTGGATCCTGAAGCGCACGGCCTTTTATCTGCTGGTCGGCGGAATCGTCTTCGTCGCGGTGTTCCCGTTCTACTACGCCATCGTCACCAGCCTGAAATCGGGGACCGACCTGTTCCGGGCCGATCTGTGGCCGACGACGGTCAGTTTTGCCAACTACCGGAATGTGCTGACCGAGGGCAGCTTCGTGCGCAATCTCATAAATTCGCTGTTCGTCTCGGGCGCGGTCGTCGCGCTGTCGCTGTTGCTCGGCGTCACATCAGCCTATGCGCTGGCACGCATCCGCTTTCGCGGCCGCTCGGCCCTGCTGTTCACCATCCTGTCGGTCTCGATGTTCCCGCAGGTGGCGCTGCTGGCCGGGCTGTTCGAACTGGTCCGCATGTTCGGCCTCTACAATTCGCTGTTCGCGCTGATTTTCTCCTACATGATCTTCACCTTGCCCTTCACCGTCTGGGTGCTCACCACCTTCGTCCGCGATCTGCCGGTCGAGCTCGAGGAGGCGGCGATCCTCGACGGCGCGACGCCGTGGATCATCATCACCCGGGTGTTCCTGCCGCTGATGTGGCCGGCGCTGGCGACCACCGGGCTGCTGGCCTTCATCGGCGCATGGAACGAGTTCCTGTTTGCCCTGACATTCACCTCCAACAACGCGCAGCGGACCGTGCCGGTGGCGATCGCGCTGCTCTCCGGCAACTCGCAGTTCGAGATCCCGTGGGGCAACATCATGGCCGCATCGGTGATCGTCACGGTGCCGCTGGTGGTGCTGGTCCTGATCTTCCAGCGCAAGATCGTCTCCGGCCTCACGGCCGGTGGCGTCAAGGGGTGAGGCGGTGTCATCGTGCGGCGCGTTTGCCGAGCTGCCGCGAGAATCAGGCAAGTAAAGGAAATGTCCACCAACGCGGCAGGCCGCATCTTGCCTGCACTCGTCCGGTTGCTAAGCTTCGCCTGCGTGGGGCGTTGCTGAACCGGAGGAAACGTGATGCGGTTTCTGCTCTCCAGCCTTGCCACCCTGATACTTGCCGCCCCGCTCTTTGTGAACACCGCGCGGGCCGCCGACGACTGCGCCAATGCGCAGGACCAGGCGACCATGAACGAGTGCGCCGGCAAGGATTTCGCGGCGTCCGACAAGAAGCTCAACGACGCCTACAAGCAGATCGAGGGCAGGCTGAAGGACAATGCCGCGTCGAAGAAGCTGCTGGTCAATGCGCAGCGCGCCTGGGTCGCTTTCCGTGACGCCGAATGCAATTTCCAGGGCGGCCCGCCCGAAACCGCCGGCAGCATCCGTCCCATGGTGATCGCCAATTGCCAGGCCGGATTGACCGAAAAACGGCTGAAGGATTTTCAGGGTTACCTCCATTGCGAGGAAGGGGTGATGGACTGCCCGGTGCCGGCGGCGCAGTAGCGTTCGCCGGTCCTGCGAAAGGTTCCGCCGTTGTCGTCTTGCCGCGCGCAAAAATGTCGGAGTCGATCGTCGCCAGACGTCCTTGGGTCGTAGAGCAACCGCGCCGGGACGCCGGCGCGACGACCAAGGAGACGATCATGATCACCTTTCCCAACGAGTCCGCCAGATACCGCACCGCGCGTGAAAAACTGCTGCGGAAGGAAATGGAGCTGCGCCGCGCCATGGAGGACGTGGCCGAGGCACGGCGGGCGCTGCCTCCCGGCGGACTGATCCGCCAGGACTATGAGTTCGACGGGCTGGATACCGATGGAAGGCCAGCAAGGGTCAAACTTTCGGAGCTGTTCGCGCCGGGCAAGAACTCGCTGATCCTCTATAACATGATGTTTCCGCGCCATCCCCAGGAGACGCGCGAGGTGGCCACCAGCGGCGGCACGGCGAGGCTTGCGCGACAGGACCAGCCATGTCCATCCTGCACCGCGCTGCTCGACCAGTTCGATGGCGCGGTCGGGCATCTCGAGGCGGCCGGCTTCAATTTCGCGGTGGTCGGCAAGACCGCGCTCGAAAACCTGGTCACGCTCGGCCGCGACCGGGGCTGGCACAACATGCGGCTGGTGTCTTCGGCCAACAACAGCTTCAAGCGCGACTACAATGCCGAGGATGCCGACGGCGCGCAGATCCCGCTGCTGTCGGTGTTTCATCGCGATGCCGACGGCATCCGCCATTTCTGGTCGTCCGAGTTGGGCTTCGCGGCACCGGAGCCCGGCCAGGACCCGCGCGCCATCGGCACCTGCGAGATCCTGTGGAACCTGATGGATTTCACGCCGGAAGGCCGGCCGAACTGGAACGAACAGCTGCAATATGGCGAGGCGTGTTGCAATTGAGGGCCAAGCGAAGCGCAACTTCATTCTGTCTGCCGCGTTGGGCCTTTGGGACCCAACACGGAGAGTTCAGATGAGACCCTATCTCACCATCGCCACGCTGGCCCTTCTGGCCGGCGCGCCCACGGCTTTCGCGCAACAGGCAGCACCCGCCGACGTGCCGCCGCTTTCGGAAAACAAGGTCGACACCGAGACCTTCTCCAGGACGCTGGCCAGCGCCAATCGTTTCGAGATCGAGAGCAGCAAGCTGGCTGAGGAGAAGGGCGTTGCGGCGGACGTGAAGGATTTCGCCGGGCTGATGGTCAAGGACCACACCAAGGCCGGCCAGGATTTCAGGATGGCTCGGGAAAAGAGCCAGACCACCGCGTCGGTGGCACCCGAAGGCCCACCGCTGCTGCCGAAGGATCAGGCGATGCTGGACCAGCTCAAGGCTCTGGATGGCGAGCCCTTCCAGGCCAAATACATCGCCCTGCAGACCGAAGCGCACAAGCAGGCGGTGGCGCTGTTTTCCACCTATGCGCGGTCAGGCGACGACCCGGCGCTGAAGGAATTCGCCAAGAAGACGCTGCCGACGCTGCGGATGCACGAGAAGCACGCGAAGGAACTGGCGGTCGCGCACCAGGGTTGAAGGCGGTTCAAGGTCGGCGCCTACGGCGCCCCCCTCTGTCCTGCCGGACATCTCCCCCACAGGTGGGGAGATTGGCAGCTTCGGCGCCGGCGCTCTTCTTGCAACGGTGAAAATTAGCGAAGGCCGCAGTGACGGCCAATCTCCCTCCTTGTGGGGGAGATGTCCGGCAGGACAGAGGGGGGCGCCGTAGAGTGCCACGTTGGATGCTAGCCTGTTGGCAAACCACTGCCGCAAGCTGGCCCTGTGCCTCCGTCCTCCATGAATTAGACTGCGGCAATCAATCCGAGGGAGACACCCATGCCCAAGGTCGATCTATCAGCCGTCCCCATCCGCAAGGGCTCTGGCTACCCCGCACCCTTCGATGCCCCCTGCGCCGAGCGCGCGCGCCGCCGCCTGGGCGATGCAGGCGGCCTCACCGATTTCGGCGTCAACCTCATGACCCTGCCACCCGGCGGCTGGTCCAGCCAGCGGCACTGGCACAGCCATGAGGACGAGTTCGTCTATCTGCTGGAGGGCGAACTGACGCTGGTCGAGGATGACGGCGAAACGCTGCTCGGGGCAGGCGACTGCGCGACCTTCGCCAAGAACAGCGGCAACGGCCACCACCTGATCAACCGTTCGTCGACGACGGCGCTCTATCTGGAGGTCGGCTCGCGCATCCCGGACGATGTCATCACCTGCTCCGACATCGACATGATGAGCCCAAGCTCCGACGGACGTTTCCTGCACAAGGATGGCACGCCATATCCGGGGCAGGGGTGAGCGCAATCGCAAATGGCGGCGACAGCCCTACGACATTCACCAGGACCGCGACGAGGTCCGGCTCTGGACCATGCGCCGGCGCTGGCGTTCGGCCAGTGGCACGATAAGCTCTCTGCAAACCCAGGGAGATTGCCATGAAGAAGGAAATCATCGAAGTGCCGGTGCTGTCGGCGGCCGTGCGCGCCTTGGGCGTGCCTCTGTCGCTGGTGACCAGGGCCGCCGGGCTGGTCTTCGTGTCCGGCACGCCGCCGCTCGATATTGCGACCGGCAGGCTGGTCAAGGGCGATATCGAAACACAGACCGAAGCGTCGCTGAAGGCGCTGAAGCATTGCCTGGAAGCGGCCGGCACCTCGCTGGACAATGTGGTGATGGTGCGCATCTACGCCGTCAATTCCGGCTTCTACAACGCCATCAACCGGGTCTACGCCAGGCATTTCCCCGAAAACCCGCCATCACGGACCTTCGTGCCAGTGGCGTCATGGCCGATGGAGTTCGATATCGAGATCGAGTGTGTGGCGACGGCTTGATCTTCCCTTCTCCCCTTGTGGGCCCACAAGGGGAGAAGGGAGGCGCGCTCCCCATCACTTGCTCTGACATCAGTCTGATGAACTGCAACGCCGACATCCGCTTTCTGCACGCCGCATCCGGGCAGGGGTGAGCGGCTGGCTCTGGACCATGCGTCGGCGCTGGCGTTCCATTGGCGCCGGGATAAGCTCCCTGCAAACAAAGGGAGGATTGCCATGAAGAAGGAAATCATCGAAGTGCCTGTCATGTCGGCCAAGGTGCGGGCGCTTGGCCTTCCCTGCTCGACAGCGGTGAGGGCCAACGGCTTCGTGTTCATCTCGGCGACGCCGCCGGTGGACATGGTGACCGGCGAGATGGTGCGCGGCGACATCGAAACGCAGACCGAGGCGTCGCTGAAGGCACTGAAACATTGCCTGGAAGCGGCCGGCACCTCGCTGGAAAACGTGGTGATGGTGCGCATCTACGCCGTCAATTCCGGCTTCTACAACGCCATCAACCGGGTTTATGCGAAGTACTTCAGCGTCAACCCGCCGGCGCGGAGTTTTGTGCCGGTGGCTTCATGGCCTATGGAGTTCGATATTGAGATTGAGTGCGTGGCGGTGGCTTGATAGGACTTGCGGAAAGATAATCGCCATGTCTGCATGGCAGGAGAATTGTTAGCAGACCGCCACCCGACGATCTAGGCAACGGACGGTAGGATCCTCAACGAGCTTCACCAGCTAATCGCCAAAATTCCCGGGGTGATCAACAAATAGGGCTAACCAAAGGCCTTTAGCACAGTCGGATGAATCAAAACTCGGCCGTCCCTATGGAAACTTCGATTCCCGCGATGGTAAGTTTGGACGATAGGTTGACCTGTTGCGTCGTCGCGCATAGTTCCAAATATTCCTAATATGTAAATCAGCTCGATAAAGTGCTCAAGGCTGTAAAAATTCGTATTATTTCCTTTGGCTATTTCGTATATTGGGCGTAGTACCTTTGTAAAGCTTTTGTAGTTGTATGTGATGTGTTTGTCGATCACGCTAGGCACTATCTTTCTAAATTCGTTCTCAAGCGCAGCAATGGATGCCGAATTCATAAATGGACTAGCGGAAGATTTTATCTCGCTCCAAGACAGCTGTGCGTAAATTCTCCAAATTGCGTTTATTTCGGACGAGCTTAATTGTGATCTTTTTGAATAAAGCTCCTTTGCGCATTTAAAGAATCTTACAAAATCGCGCGGCTTGACCCATGTTCTGTGTAGAAATTCTTCAGCGTCTATATTTGCCATGTATACGCGAAAAAAGTCTCCTATTGAGAAATTTGACTCTATAGAAGCCTTAAATCTTTCGAATATAAATTTAAACAGAGGGTGATCTTTATTTTGTGGGAAGGATGACCAAGTTAAATTATATCCAACCGACTCGACAGAGTGGTTAACGTCAGCAGATGAGATTATTGGGTGCTCAAGATATTCTGATCTAACGGCCGAGTAAATTCTTAGGTCAATCTGTTCTTCTGAAAATCTATCATTAAGACTATGCATTGCGAGTATACAATCCCTTACAAGCATAGCATCTTGCTGTAAGGCTTCTTCCGATCGCGAAATGAATCTCGTCAACAAAAATGCACGCTTTGATCCCTAGGCGCTTCGCTCGACGTACCAAGAAATTCAGCAGATCATCGTTGTTCCTCTTAAGTAATTTTCCGGCATCTAGGAGTGCGGTTCCAACAGTCACTTTATCAAGGTTGACTCCGGCTGCGTTAAAAATTGCAGTAATAGAATCGAATCCTAGAGAGATCAGTTCACCCAGCGTGGAGTTTTTAATTTTTTCCACCCAAGTCGCGTCGTTACCTGGCCTGTCTTCATCATATGTTCCTGAGGACGCAAAAGTCTGCTTTATCAATATAAATATTAGTATCCTTTTAATTGCATGATGAAAATGCTTGAACCTCTCGATATTTACCTCGTCGAGCATCAGTGGCAGTTTTGAGAACGCGTGAAGGTCGCTCTCTTCCAAAAAGGATCTTCGAAACACGAGAAAATAGGTAGAAAATTCGTTCTTCAGGCGATTTTCCAAATATCGGATCGCCGCCGTTTTACCCGTTCCCTTTTGGC
This sequence comes from Mesorhizobium sp. M1338, assembly GCF_040318045.1. Classification (NCBI taxonomy): domain Bacteria; kingdom Pseudomonadati; phylum Pseudomonadota; class Alphaproteobacteria; order Hyphomicrobiales; family Phyllobacteriaceae; genus Mesorhizobium; species Mesorhizobium sp. M1338. The sequence goes on from NZ_JAMYLL010000015.1 coordinate 106,328, forward strand.
CATAAATTAAGAATTTTTCTCCACTCAGGAATTGGTCAAGAGGAAAATTTGGAATTGCAAAAAAGGTATCTAAAAATATTGGTGTCCGTTTGGCTTTGATAGCGCTGTAGTATTCGACATTGGCATCCGGCTCGCCAATCCTTATGTCACCGAAAGTTGGATAAATTGTTGTCATGACGGATAGTCCCCCCAAAAAGGACAAGCTTGAAACAATTCGTACTCACGTGTCTAGGAAAAAATTGAGTTCACGACGATAGCGTTCCAACACGACGACAGGTGTTCGCCAGTATCGCTGCGTGTAGAACATTTCACTCTCATCCAATTTGGAGAGAAGAAGGCCAAGCGTCTACGCAAAATACTCCTGCAGCGGCCTCACTTCGAGGCTCCCCGCTTTCAACGCCGCAATCGCCTCCGCCACGGCCGCCGCACCCGACAACGTCGTATAATACGGCACCTTCTGCATCAGCGTGGCGCGGCGCAGCGATTTGGAGTCCGACACCGCCTTCTGGCCATCAGTCGTGTTGAAGACGATCTGCACCTGTCGGTTGCGGATGGCGTCTTCGATGTGAGGGCGGCCTTCCAGCACCTTGTTTATTTTCTCGGCGACGACGCCGTTTTCGGCGAGGAAGCGGGCGGTGCCGGAGGTCGCCATGACCTTGAAGCCGAGGCCGGCGAGGCGCTTGACCGCCGGCAGGATGCCCTTCTTGTCCTCGTCGCGCACCGAGACGAACAGGGTGCCGGAGCGCGGCAGGTCGACGCCGGCGCCGAGCTGGCTCTTGGCGAAGGCCAGCGCGAAGTCGCGGTCGAGGCCCATGACCTCGCCGGTCGAGCGCATTTCCGGGCCGAGCAATATGTCGACGCCGGGGAAGCGGGCGAAGGGGAAGACGGCTTCCTTGACCGCGATGTGGCCGGGGTTCCTGGGGTCGGGCATGGCGCCGTAATGGGCGAAGGCGTCTTCCAGGCTCTCACCTGCCATGATGCGGGCGGCGATCTTGGCAATGGGACGCCCGATGGTCTTGGCGACGAAGGGCACGGTGCGCGACGCGCGCGGATTGACCTCCAGCACATAGACCGTGCCGTCCTTGATCGCATACTGCACGTTCATCAGGCCGCCGACATTGAGCGCGCGGGCAAGCGCGGCCGTCTGGCGCTCCAGCTCGTCGACCAGCTCCGAAGGCAGCGAGTGCACCGGCAGCGAGCAGGCACTGTCGCCCGAGTGGATGCCGGCCTCCTCGATGTGCTCCAATATGCCGGAGACGAAGGTCGACTTGCCGTCGCAGAGGCAGTCGACATCGACCTCGATGGCGCCACTGAGATAGGTGTCGAACAGCAGCGGGTTCTTGCCCAAGAGCGTGTTGATCTGGCCGGTCTTGTCGTTGGGGTATTTCTGCTTGATGTCTTCCGGCACCAGGCCGGGCACGGTGTCGAGCAGGTAGGTTTGCAGCATGCCCTCGCTGTGGATGATCTGCATGGCGCGGCCGCCCAGCACATAGGACGGGCGCACCACCAGCGGGAAACCGAGCTCGCCGGCGACGAGGCGGGCCTGCTCGACCGAATAGGCGATGCCGTTTTTCGGCTGGCTGAGGCCGAGCTTGTGCAGCAGCTTCTGGAAGCGGTCGCGGTCCTCGGCCAGATCGATCATGTCGGGCGAGGTGCCGAGGATCGGGATGCCGGCCTTCTCCAGCGCATCCGCCAGCTTCAGCGGCGTCTGGCCGCCGAACTGGACGATGACGCCGATCAGCTCGCCCGACGCCTGCTCGGCGCGCAGGATCTCCAGCACGTCCTCGGCCGTCAGCGGCTCGAAATAGAGCCGGTCGGAGGTGTCGTAGTCGGTCGACACGGTCTCCGGGTTGCAGTTGATCATGATCGCTTCGTAGCCGGCGTCGCGCAGCGCAAAGGCGGCATGGCAGCAGCAATAGTCGAACTCGATGCCCTGGCCGATGCGGTTGGGGCCGCCGCCGAGGATGACGACCTTCTTGCGCGACGACACCTGCGCCTCGTTGGCGAGCGCGCCGGCAAACGGCACTTCATAGGTCGAATACATGTAGGCGGTGGGGGAGGCGAACTCGGCCGCGCAGGTGTCGATGCGCTTGTAAACCGGATGAACGTCGAGCTTGTCACGGATCTTGGCAATCACCTCGACGTCGGTCTTCGTCAGCGAGGCGAGGCGGGCGTCGGAAAAACCCATCGCCTTCAGCATGCGCAGGTTGACGGCGTCCTGCGGGATGCCGTGCTCGCGGATGCGGGCTTCCATGGCGAGGATGCCGGCGATCTGCTCGAGGAACCACGGGTCGATCTTGCACATGGCGTGCACGTCTTCCAGCGAGGTGCCCATGCGGATCGCCTGCGCCACCATGCGCAGCCGGTCGGGCGTCGGCGTGCCCAGTGCGGCGCGGATGGCATTGCGGTCGTCGGCATGGTTGGCGGTCGCCGCACCGTAGCCGAGGCCGGGGATTTCGATTTCGTCCAGACCCGTCAGGCCGGTCTCCAGTCCACGCAGCGCCTTCTGCAGCGATTCCTGGAAGGTGCGGCCGATGGCCATCACTTCGCCGACCGACTTCATGGCGGTGGTCAGCACCGGCTCGGCGCCGGGGAACTTTTCAAACGCAAAACGCGGGATTTTGGTGACGACGTAGTCGATGCTGGGTTCGAACGAGGCGGGCGTGGCGCCGCCGGTGATGTCGTTCTCCAGCTCGTCCAGCGTGTAGCCGACAGCAAGCTTGGCCGCGATCCTGGCGATGGGGAAACCGGTCGCCTTGGAGGCGAGAGCCGACGAGCGCGAGACGCGCGGGTTCATCTCGATGACCACCAGACGGCCGTCGGCCGGGTTGACGGCGAACTGCACGTTGGAGCCGCCGGTCTCGACGCCGATCTCGCGCAGCACCGCGATCGACGCGTTGCGCATCATCTGGTATTCCTTGTCGGTCAGCGTCAGCGCCGGGGCGACGGTGATCGAATCGCCCGTATGCACGCCCATCGGGTCGATGTTCTCGATCGAGCAGACGATGATGCAATTGTCCGCCTTGTCGCGGACGACCTCCATCTCATATTCCTTCCAGCCGAGCACGCTCTCCTCGATCAGCACTTCGGTGGTCGGCGAGGCGTCGAGGCCGGACTGGACGATCTCGTAGAATTCGGCACGGTTGTAGGCGATGCCGCCGCCGGTGCCGCCCATGGTGAAGGACGGGCGGATGATGGCCGGCAGGCCGACATGGTCGAGCGCTTGTGCTGCAATCGCCATGCCGTGGCTGATGTAGCGCTGCTTGCGATCGCCTTCTCCGAGGTTCCAGCGGGTTTCCAGCGCGTCGAGCGCGGCGTCGAGATCGGCAGGCGCCTCGGCCTTGACGGCAGCGCGCTCGGCCTCATGCGTCTTGCGGTCGGTGTTCTTGACGTCGGTGGCGTTGGCCAGCATCGACTTCGGCGTTTCCAGGCCGATCTTCTTCATCGCCTCGCGAAACAGCGCGCGGTCCTCGGCCTTGTCGATGGCCGTGGCGTCGGCGCCGATCATCTCGACATTGTAGCGCTCGAGCACGCCCATGCGGCGCAGCGACAGAGCGGTGTTGAGCGCGGTCTGGCCGCCCATGGTCGGCAGGAGCGCGTCGGGCCGCTCCTTGGCGATGATCTTGGCCACGACTTCCGGAGTGATCGGCTCGATATAGGTGGCGTCGGCCAGTTCCGGGTCGGTCATGATGGTGGCCGGGTTGGAATTGACCAGGATGACGCGGAAACCTTCTTCCTTCAGCGCCTTGCAGGCCTGGGTGCCGGAATAGTCGAACTCGCAGGCCTGGCCGATGACGATGGGGCCGGCCCCGATGATCAGGATCGACTTGATGTCGGTGCGTCTTGGCATGTCACAGGTCCGTTCGGCGGGCGGCTTGCACAAAAAACCGGGACGGGAAGACCCGGCCGGTTGTGCTCGCGATTCTGGTATCAGGCTAGGAGGGCCTTATAGGGAAGAGTTTTGACTGATGTAACCCCGAAAATGCGAGAGAGTAGGCAGGAGGCAGTAGGCAGTAGGCAGTAGGCAGTAGGCAGTAGGGGCTAATGCCTATTCCCTACTGGCTACTGCCTGATCCCTAATCCCCCAGCGCCAACTGATCCGTGATCTCGAAGCGTTCCGACACCCCGACGCGGATCATGTTGAGGCTGCCTTCGCGGGTGAAGCGGAAGTCGCCAGGCGCGTCGGAGCTGGCCGGCTTGCCAGCGACGAAGGAGATGATGCGCGTGCCGCCATCGGGCCAGGTGACCGTGATGTCGGTCTTGTCGGCGGCGCGCACGGCGCTGACCTTGCAGCGCTCCATCGGCTGGCCGACATAGCGGGCGCAGGGAATCTCGTCGGCGGCAGAAGCGGGCGGCCGTGACGCCGCGACGTCCTGGACATCTTCTGAGGTTTCGGTCGCCGCCAGCGCCAGGCCATAGGCGTCCCGCATCGCCGCGTAGCCGATTTCAGCGGCGGATTTCGGCATGTTTTCAGTTGCCGGACCGCTGCCGCCAAGCCGCGCCGTAAGGTCGGGCGGCGGCTGAGCGGAAACGGCGGCTTCAACGGCGGCTGCGGCCTCCGGCTTGCCCGCCTCATCGCCAGTGGAGGCAACCACCGGCGCATCGGCCGGTTTCGCCGTGCCTTCGACATAGGGGGCCGGATTGAGGGGGGTGAGGTAGCGCGCCGGCGCCCATCCGCTCAGCTTCTCCTTGCCCGTGCTCTCGACCTTGCACCATTTGTAGCCGTTGATGTCGTTGCAGCCGAGATTGGTGACCCTTTCGCCGCCGGTCAGGCGAGTCTCGACCTTGGCGATCGGCGACGCGGCCGTGCGGACGTTGAGAAGATCGTCCGGCGCCAGGCCGGTCACGATGGAGATGACAAGATCCGGCGCCTCTTCAGCCATAGTGGGGGCAATGGCCGGCCATGCCGCCATCAGCAGCGGAGCGGTAATCAGCGCATGCAGGGTTGTTCGGAGCGTAACTGTGCGCCTCATCGTTTGGCCGTGCGCTGATATCATACCGGGCGGGTCGAGCCCGCCGCGTGCCCGGCCGGTTTTATAAGGGACGAGGCGCCGCCATGTAAGCCCGAAAATTCGATCATTGTTGCCCGGCCCAATAGACCAGGAACCAGCCCCAACCTGACGGCATGAACGCAAAAGCGCTCAGCCTGGCATGAACCCCGTTCTGAGCGCGTGGGCCCATTCCGGCCGGCCCGCCTGTTCGGCCTGGCGCGCCGCTACCTCATGGTCGTAGTCGACGGCGATGGCCTCGAAGCGGTCGGGCTGACCGGCGCTGCCCAAGGTGACGATGCCGTAACGGGCGTGTGGCGAGCCTTGCTCGGAGACATGCGCAGGCGGTGTCGAATCGTCATAGGCGGGGCAGCCGATGCTGCCTGGATTGAAGATGATCGGACCATCGGGAATGCGGATCAATTCCGCCCGGTGGCTGTGGCCGCACAGTGCGATGCGGCAGGCGGGGTCGAGCGCCTTCAGCCGGCGCCGGATCGCCGCCAGCGGCGCGCGCACCAGCTGGCCATTGACGATCGTATCGAGCAGATATTTCTCGTCGTGGTCGGGACGGGCGTGGAAGGCGATCACGCCCGGCGCGATCTCCAGCGTCAGCGGCTGGGCAAAGAGGACTTCGCGCTGCGCCTGTGTCAGCCGCTGTTGCGCATAGACATCGGAGGCCCACATGGTTGCGTCGGCCGGGTCGGCGGCGACGCGGCGGTCGTGATTGCCGCGCACCGTCGGCGGGTCGAGCGCCTCCAGCCGCGCAAATGTCTCGCGCGGCCATAGCGGGCCGGAAACGCTGTCGCCGAGATTGACGGTCAGGTCCGCGCCGCCGCGCTGGCGCAGATCCTCAAGCACGGCGTCCAGCGCCAGCACATTGCCATGGATATCGGCGAGGACGGCAATGCGCATGCGGCGGGCTCCGTGGGTTGGCTGGTCACGGGAAGGCGACCTTGCAGGACTTGGGTTCCTCGCCCCACTTCGCGAGGGAGAGGAAAAAGGCTAGGCAGAAATCTCGATCTCGTGGCCACCAACCGCCGGCAGCGCCGGCTCAGCGCCGGCCGCGGCGATGACGCTGTCGAGCAGGCCGGGGAAGCGGGCGTCGAGATCGGCACGGCGCAGCGTGATCATGCGGTTGGTGCCGACCACTTCGGCGCGGGTGACGCCGGCCTCGCGCAGTTTGGCCAGATGGTAGCTCAGATTGGTCTTCGAGCCGAGATCGAGGAACTGACTGCAGTTCAGCGGCACGCCTTCCTTGCTGGCGAGATACCGCACGATGGCGAGCCGCGTCGGGTCGCCGAGCACGCCGAGCACGATGGGCAGGCTGATCTGGTCCGTATTGGGGTGTGGCAAGGTCATGGCTGGAAACTAAGCACAGTTCGGGCCGATTTCAACGCATCCATCCCGCCGCAGCCGTCCACACTGTTCTGCGTGATCCATGCTGACACAGGGCTGTCAGGAAGGTTCAGCTAATTTTCCCTCGCTTCATTGACATCATGGCCTTTTGTGTCCAATTGTTCAATAACTGTTGAACTAAGGACATCGCCCCATGGACAAGCGCCTCTTCTGGCTTGCGCTCGGATCGTTCACGATCTCGACCGAAGGCTTCGTCATCTCCAGCCTTCTGCCCGACATCGCGGCGGATGCCGGCATTTCCATCCCGCTCGCCGGCACGCTGATCACCGCCTTCGCGCTCGCCTATGCGGTCGGCACGCCGATCCTGGCGACGCTGACCGGCGAATGGGACCGGCGCCGCGTCATCCTGTGGACGCTGGTGTTCTTCGTGCTCGGCAACATTGCCGCCGCCTTGAGTTCCTCCTTCGAGCTGCTGTTGATCGCGCGCATCGTCATGGCGCTGTCGTCGGGCCTGTTCGCGGCGACCGCGCAAGGCACGGCGGTGGCACTGGTCGATGACCATCACCGGGCGCGTGCCATCGCCGTCGTCGTCGGCGGCACCACGGTGGCCGTAGCCGTCGGTGCGCCACTGGGCGCTCTCGTTGCGACGATCGCCGGCTGGCGCGGCACGTTCTATGCCATCGCCGGTCTCGGCGCGCTCGCCGGCGCCATACTGTGGTACAGGCTGCCGCGCGGCATCGTCGGCACCAGGCTGCCCCTCAAGCGCAGGCTGGCGGCGGCCCTTCGCCCCGGCGTGATGCCGATCCTGGTGACGACATTGCTGGCGCTGACCGGCGCCTTCACCGTCTTTGCCTTTGTCGCCCCGCTTGCCATCGAGGGCGGCGGGCTCAGCCAGATCGCGCTGCCCGGCATGCTGCTCGCCTTCGGCGTCGGCGCCGTCATCGGCAACATTGCCGGCGGCCAGGCTGCCGACCGGTTCGGCGCGACCCGCACCGTCGGCTGGTCGCTGGCACTGAGCGCCGCCATGCTGGTCATGCTGTCGGTCATCCCGACCTTCCTGCCTCCCCATATTGCCGGGCCGGCACTGATGGCGATGATGGTGCCGTGGGGCATTGTCGGCTGGGCGTTCCCGCCGGGGCAGGCGAGCCGCATCATCAAGCTGGCGCCCGACGCCGCCCCGATCGTGCTGTCGCTCAACGGTTCGGCGCTCTATCTCGGCGTGGCGCTGGGGGCGGTGGTCGGTGGTGCGGTGCTGCGCTACGGCGCGCCGGCCGATCTCGGCATTGTCGCCGCGGTCTTCCCGATCGTCGGGCTCGGCATCCTGCTGGCGGGCCGCTGGGCGGCCAGAACGGTCGCCATGCCGGCCGAATAGAGTCTGTTGGTAACGCCCGCCCTCAGGGCGTGGCCTGCGGCAGATCGAAATCCAGCGCGGCGATCTCATCCAGCGCCGCGCGCAGCCTTTGCGCCTGTTCCTTGCCGGCCACGTCCTCGAAACGCTGCTGGGCAATTTGCCACAGCTTCATCGACTCATCTAGCTTGGCCAGACCCTGCGGCGTCAACCGCACGCGCTTGATGCGGCGATCGCCCGGGTCGGCAAAGGTCTCGACATAGCCGTCGCGGATCAGCGGCTTCAGCGTATGGCCGAGCGCCGACAGGTCCATGATCAGCGACGCTGCGATAGCGCCCATCGCCGGCTCGTCGCCGATATGGATCTGGTAGAGCAGGCCCTGCTGCGTGGCCTTCAGGCCCGAAGGCGCCATCACATCATCATAGAACTGGCCGAGCTTGCGCGCCGCACGGCGCAGCGCGGCGTTATTGCAGAGCGTCAGGCCGGGCAGGGTATCCTTCGACATAATGGGTCCTTGGCGCCGGCGAATGACGTCCGGCCGCTCTCCGTCAAATAATCCTCGCTTCGATCATTGACAAGATAGTGGCATATACCTACTTCACATTTAGTGGCATATACCACTAATGAAATCAGATGACTTTTCGACAGAGCGAGGCAAATGCCCGCGCGCCGGCGGTCAGGTCGAAACGAACAACTTTAAACAGAAGGAACAAGCACAATGAGCGGACAGAGCAACAAGGGCACGGCGGTCGTTACCGGTGCTTCGGCGGGTATCGGCGCGGTCTATGCGGACCGGCTGGCGGGGCAGGGCTATGATCTGGTCCTGGTGGCGCGGCGCGCCGACCGGCTCGAGGAACTGGCCGAGAAGCTGCGCTATGCCTATGACCGCAAGGTCAGCGTGATCAGCGCCGATCTGGCCGACGACAATGACGTGCGCCGCGTCGAGCAGGCGATATCGGCCGACGACAGCGTGACGCTGCTTGTCAACAATGCCGGCCTCGGCGGTGCGCAAGTGGTTGCGACGGCGGACGCCGATGTGGCCGAGCGCATGATCAAGGTCAATGTCGTCGCCTTGACGCGGCTGACCCGTGCCGTGTTGCCCGGCCTGATCGCACGCAACCGCGGCGCCATCGTCAACATCGCCTCGGTGCTGGCCTACGACACCTCGTTCGGCGGCATCTACAGCGGCACCAAGGCCTATGTCGTCAACTTCACCGAGGCCCTGCAGCGTGAGGTCGCGGGTACCGAGGTGAAGGCCCAGGTGGTGCTGCCCGGCGCGACCCGGACGGATTTCTGGGAAATTGCCGGCAGCGATATCGACCAGCTTCCGAAGGAAATCATCATGACGGCCGACGATCTGGTCGATGCGGCGCTTGTCGGACTGGCCAGGGGCGAAGCCGTCACCGTGCCGGGACTTGCCGATGCGGCCAAGCTGGACACGTTCCTTGGTGCCCGGCAAGCCTTCTACGGCAGCCTGCACGCCAACAAGCCGGCGGCACGCTACGCGGCTTGAGGTGGCAAAGGCTGGTTCGCTTTGCGAACCAGGACCCCCAACCCGCTGCTTCGCAGCGACCCTCCCCACAAGGGGAGGGTGAGGAAGCGCCTCGTCCCCCCATGCGACAATGGTCTTGTCGGGTGCGAGAAAGCTGCGCTCTCTACCTCCCCCTTATGGGGAGGTAGACCGAAGGTCCGGGTACTGGCGCGGATTGTGGCTTGAGCGCTCTAAGCCGTCCGCCACATCGGGATGATCGAGGCGGCCAGCACCAGCGCTAGCACGATGTTGAGCGCGCGCCATTGCCGTTCGGTCTTGAGCAGCCGGGCCAGCAGCATGCCGGCCACGCACCACAGCGACAGCGAGACGGCCGCAGCGAGGCCGAAGGTGGTGCCGAGCAGCAGCGCGAGTTGCATCGGGCCGCTGGCCAATGCGGCGAACGAGGCCGCGGCGCCCAGCCCCATCGCCCAGCCTTTCGGATTCATCCATTGAATGCCGGCACCGCCGAAAAAGCTGTTCGGCCTGGCCATGGTCACATCCAGATTGGGCGGCCCGCTGCGGCCAATCTTGATCGCCAGCCAGACGAGATAGAGCGAGCCGATGACCTTCATCGCCAGTTGCAGCGAGGGCACGGCAAGCAGCAGGCCGGCGAGCCCAGCCGCCGTTGCGCCCGTCACCGTGGCGAGGCCGGCGGCGCTGCCGACCAGCAAAGGGACGGAACGGCGAAAGCCGAACTGCGCGCCGGAAGCGGTCGACAGGGTCGTGGCGATGCCGGGCGTTGTGGTGGCAACGATCGCAAACAGGATGAGCGGGATGATGGGCTCGAGCATGCGGCTTCCTCTGTTCGGAAGTTGCCATCGTAGCTGTGTACGAACTTCAGTAAATGCAATGTTTGCCATGCTTGGCATTAGAAGGCATAATGCCAATCATGATCCGAAATCTCGACATGGCGCTGATCCGCACCTTCGTCACCGTCGCCGACAAGGCCAGCATGACGGCGGCCGCCAATGCGCTGCATCTGACGCAGGGTGCCGTCAGCCAGCAGGTCAAGCGGCTGGAGGAGGCGCTCGGCTCCAGCCTGTTCGAGCGCGACAGGCGCGGCTTGCGGCTGACGCGCGCCGGCGAACAGCTGTTCGGCAAGGGCAAGCGGCTGCTCGGCCTCAATGACGAGATCTGGGCCGAAATGGCAGGCAACCCGGTGGCCGGCCAGGTGCGGCTCGGCGTGCCCTACGACCTTGTCGGCACCTTGCTGGCACCGGTGCTGAAGACCTATGCCGAGACCTATCCGCAGGTCGAGATATCGCTGGTCTGCGCCTCGTCGCCGGAACTGACCGCTGCCCTTTCGGCCGGGACCATCGACCTTGCGGTGATCGAGGAACGCGTCGGCCCGTCGGCGGGCGAATGCCTTGCCATCGACCGGCTGGTCTGGGTCGGCGCCAAGGGCGGAGTTGCCCGCGCCAAGCGGCCGCTGCCGGTGTCGATCGTCGCCGACACCTGCGCCTTCCGGCCGGCGGTGCTGGCGGCGCTCGGCGAGCATGGGCTGGAATGGCGCACTGTGTTCGAGAACGGCAACATCGACGCGACGACGGCGACGGTGCGTTCCGACCTTGCCGTCACCACCTGGCTCGCCTCCACCGTGCCGGCCGATCTCGACATATTGCCATCCGAGTCCGGGTTGCCGCCGCTGCCGAATTTTGCCATCAACCTGCATTTGCCCAGGCATGGGATAGGGCCGGCCGCGCGGGAATTCGCGCGCCATATCCGCGATGGGCTGGCGCGGCGGCCGGTGGCTGCTTGAACGCCTCGCTCCGCCGGAGCACCCCTCATCCGTCTCGGCGCTGCGCGCCGATCCACCTTCTCCCACAAGGGGAGAAGGCAAGATTGCGCGCATGTCCCTGCCAATCATTGACGTTAAAGATTGGCCGAGCCACATACCCCAGGCTCCACCTTCTCCCCCTTGTGGGAGAAGCGCAACCATTAGCTCAGGCGGTGTGGTTTGCGGGTGGACTTTTGCTCCACGGAGTGCCGCGTTCGACGA
>NZ_JAMYLL010000016.1:0-115138 GCF_040318045.1 Mesorhizobium sp. M1338
CGATTCAACCGCATCAAGCCATTTTCCGGCCTCGCTTCTTCACGCTTGACCACAGCACGAAGCAAATGTGTGCGCACGCTAGCCCCTTGTGGGAGAAGGGAGAACTGCCCCGGCTCAAACAACTCCGAGCAGGTGCAGCGCGAACCAGATCCATCCCAGCAAAAGAATCACCGCGCCGAAGAAGAAGGAACGGCTGCGCAGCTGCAGATTGTTGCTGGTCAGGTGAATCCAGGCATGGAAATAGCGCGACGCAACAAAAATCCACATGAGCGCCAGGGTCAGGTAGTTGACGCCGTTGGTCAGGTGCAGCGCCAGGCACAGCACATAAAACAGCACCGGCATTTCGAACTGATTGATGAGATTTGCGGCAACGGTAGTGCTGGAGGTCGGCTCGGTCGAGCGCGCCTTGTATTGACCGGGCTTGGCTTCGCCCGACCTGATCGCACCGTATCGCCGCCGACCCAGGACGGCGTAGACGATGTAGATCAGCAGCACATGCGCCAGGACAGGCCAGAAGATCGTGGTCTGGTTCATGAAGTGCCCCCTGCCCGATTGGACTTTCCGCGCGGCATCAAGCCTGGTGTTTCTGGCCTCTCAGCCAGAAGGCGGCAATGACAAACACCGGAATGGCGAAAAGCGCGAATTTGGTGACGATCAGCGCCGAGGCGAAAGACAGCGAATCCGGGTTGGCCGACAGGAAATCCGACAGAAGCCGCGCCACCGCGATGTTCTGGGCGTAGTCGGCAAGCGTGTAGGGCAGCACCAGGACCACCGCTAAGATCGACTGCAACTGCCCTGGCAGCACGCGGAAGTTCTTCAATCGCCGGCCCGTGGCCAGGATCAGGCTGACCAGCGTCACCGACAGCAGCGCCGGGAACAGGAGATCGAAGGTCAGATAGTGCCAGACGAGAATGATCTCGCCGCCGCGCCGGCCGAGCGCCGTCAGCCAGGCCATGCCTTCGTCGGGCGTGAAGCCCAAAACGCGCATGTCGAGTGACGACAAGCCGCCACTCAACTGGCGGAAGTAGAAGAATTCCATCGCAGTCATGGCGATGAATACCGCCGCCGACAGGAAACAGAGCGCGGCCGCGTGTCGCGACAGCCGCAGGATCGTCGCGGTGAGGTTCCGCCCGATCCCGTACTGGTCAGGCTCCGCCGGGATAGTTCGGGCTTTCGCGGGTGATCGTGACGTCATGGGCGTGGCTTTCACGAAGTCCGGCATTGGATATGCGCACAAAAGTGGCGCGTTCGCGGAAATCGGCAAGGTCGCGACCACCAACATAACCCATAGCGGCTTTCAAGCCGCCCGCAAGCTGGTGCAGCACGCCAGACACAGGTCCTTTGTAGGGAACCTGCCCTTCGATGCCTTCCGGGACCAGCTTCAGCGTGTCGCGCACCTCGGCCTGGAAGTAGCGATCGGCGGAACCGCGGGCCATGGCGCCGACCGAGCCCATGCCGCGATACGCTTTGAAGGAGCGGCCCTGGTGCAGATAGACCTCGCCCGGGCTTTCGTCGGTTCCGGCCAGCAGCGAGCCGATCATGGCGGCGCTTGCACCGGCGGCGAGCGCCTTGGCGAGATCACCGGAATACTTGATGCCGCCGTCGGCGATCACCGAAACGCCGGATTTGTACGCCGTTTCGACCGCCGACATGATCGCCGAAAGCTGCGGCACGCCGACGCCAGCAACGATGCGGGTGGTGCAGATGGAGCCCGGACCGATGCCGACCTTGACGGCGTCGGCGCCGGCATCGATCAGCGCCTGCGTGCCTTCGGCGGTGGCGACGTTGCCGGCCAGGATGCGAACCGAGTTGGAAAGCTTCTTGGCGCGCGTCACCGCGTCCAGCACGCGCTGCGAGTGGCCATGCGCGGTGTCGATCACCAGAAGGTCGACGCCGGCATCGATGAGGCGCTCGGCGCGCTCGAAACCGTCATCGCCGACGCTGGTGGCGGCGGCGGCGCGCAAGCGGCCCTGCACGTCCTTGGTGGCGTGCGGGTTGAGTTGCGACTTCTCGATGTCCTTGACCGTGATCAGCCCGACGCAATTGCCCTGCCTGTCGACGACGACCAGCTTTTCGATCCTGTGCTGATGGAGAAGCCGCTTGGCCTCGTCCTGGTCGACGTTCTCCTTGACCGTGATCAGGTTGTCACGGGTCATCAGTTCATGGACCTTCTGCGCCGGATCGGACGCGAAGCGCACGTCGCGATTGGTCAGGATGCCGACCAGCCGCCCGACCTTGTGTCCACCGGCACCGCCGTTCTCGACCACCGGAATGCCCGAGATCGAATAGCTGCGCATCAGGCCCAGCGCGTCGGCGAGCGTCGCGTCGGGGCCGATGGTGACGGGATTGACCACCATGCCGGATTCGAACTTCTTGACCTGCCGCACCTGCTCTGCCTGTTCGGCCGGCGAGAAATTGCGATGGATGACGCCAATGCCGCCGGCCTGGGCCATGGCGATGGCAAGCCGCGCCTCGGTGACGGTGTCCATCGCCGCCGACAGGATCGGCACGTTGAGGTCGATGTCGCCGGCGATGCGGGTGCGGACGTCGGTCTCGCCAGGCATGACCTCGGAATGACCGGGCTGCAGCAGCACGTCGTCAAAGGTCAGCGCCAGTGCGCCGGTGGACGTTTCGATGATTTTAGCCATGGCCAGCCCTCGGAATACAAAAAAGCGCTGGACCGGAATGGACAGCGCCGACTCGTTTCTTCCCTTTCAGGATTGGCGCTGGCTGGTACCACGTCCCGGCGCCGATGAAAAGCCGATGATTTCACGCTCCCGGAAAGGTGATTTTTCGCCCAGGGGATGCCACCTGGGGTTGCCGGTCGCATAAAAGTGACAGCAAATTAATGCGACATCCCGGCGAAGGCCTGATAACCGTCCGCCTCAAGCCGACATGCAAGCGGCGACGCAACATTCACGTCTGGACGCGTTCCTTGAACCGCACCATCCCGCTCATACTGGCGGTCGCCCTTTTCATGGAAAACATGGATTCGACCGTCATCGCGACATCACTGCCGGCGATCGCAATCGACATCCACACCAGCCCGATCGCGCTCAAGCTGGCGCTGACCGCCTATCTGGTTTCGCTGGCGATCTTCATTCCGATCAGCGGTTGGATGGCCGACCGTTTCGGCGCCAAGAATGTCTTTCGTGCCGCGATCGCGGTCTTCATCGTCGGCTCGATCGCCTGCGCCCTCTCCGGTTCGCTGCCGGCTTTCGTGGTGTCGCGCTTCCTGCAAGGCATTGGCGGCGCCATGATGACACCGGTCGGGCGGCTGGTGCTGGTGCGCGCGACACCGAAAAGCGAACTCGTCGCGGCAATGTCCTGGCTGACTGTTCCGGCACTGGTCGGGCCACTGATCGGGCCGCCGGTCGGCGGCTTCATCACCACCTACTTCACCTGGCACTGGATTTTTCTGATCAATGTGCCGATCGGCGTGGTCGGCATCTGGCTGGCGACGCGTTTCCTGCCGGAGACCGAACCCTCACAGACCCCGCCACTTGATTTCATCGGCTTCGTGCTGAGCGGGCTGGCGGCATCCGGTGTGGTGTTCGGCCTGTCGGTGGTCAGCTTGCCCTATCTGCCGCCAATCGTCGGTGTCATCACCGTGACGGTTGGCCTGCTGTCGGGAGCGCTCTATCTGCTGCATGCGCGCCACGCCAAAAACCCGCTGCTGGCGCTCGAACTGTTCCGCAACCAGGTGTTCCGCTCCTCGGTGCTTGGCGGCGGACTGTTCCGCATCGGCATTGGCGCCGTGCCGTTCCTGCTGCCGCTGATGTTTCAGATCGGCTTTGGGCTGACGCCGTTCCAGTCCGGCATGATCACCTTCGTCTCGGCGATTGGCGCCATCGGCATGAAATTCGTCACCGCGCTGATCTTCCGCGTCGCCGGCTTCCGCCGCGTGCTGGTTGTCGGTTCGCTGGTCGCCGCGGCGTCGATCGCCATCAACGGCCTGTTCACACCCGACACACCCTATCTGCTGGTGCTGGCGATGCTGCTCGTCGGCGGCTTCATCCGCTCGATGTTCTTCACCGGCGTCAATGCGCTCGCCTATGCCGAGGTTTCGGCTGAAGACACCAGCAAGGCGACGCCGATTGCAGCCGTCTTCCAGCAGCTGTCGATCGCGCTTGGCGTGGCGGTGGCTGGCGGCATCCTGGAGGTGTCCACCAGCCTGCACGACCGGTCGCTGACGCTGGCGGATTTCCACACCGCGTTTTTCGTCGTCGCGGCGATCTCCGCCGCCGCGTCGCTGTCGTTCATGCGGCTGGCGCCCGACGCCGGCAACGCCGTCTCCGGCCATGGCCGGTTGACCGTGCCCAAGACGCTGGAAACGGTAAGCCCGCCCGGCAATTGATGCGGCTTAAGTTTCGGGCTCGCCCTCTGGACGTTCCGATCCGCCTGACGGCGGCTCTCGCCCCTTGAAGTCCTTGGCCAACAGATAAAGCTCTACCGATTCATCGCGCGACGCCGGCGGCTTCACATGATGCACCGAGCGGAAGTTCTTCTTGAGCATGGAGAGCAGCTCGTTTTCGGCGCCGCCTTGGAAGGTCTTGGCGAGGAAATGCCCGCCCGGCTTCAGCACCGACAGCGCGAAATCGGCCGCCACCTCGCACAGATGCATGGTTCGGATGTGGTCGGTCCGCTTGTGGCCGGTGGTGGGTGCCGCCATGTCGGACAGCACGATATCGGGGTCGCCTCCCAGCGCCTCGGCCAGCTTTTGCGGCGCCAGCGGATCGAGGAAATCCATCAGCAGCACCGGCGCGCCGGGCACGGCGTCCATCTCGAGATAATCGATGCCGATGACATGCGGCTTGTCGGCCGTCGATTTCGTCCGCGCCGCCGCGACTTGGCACCAGCCGCCGGGAGCGGCACCGAGATCGATCACCTTCATGCCGGGCTTCAACAGATGATGCTTGTCGTCGATCTCGATCAGCTTGTAGGCCGCGCGAGAGCGATAGCCGTCAGCCTTGGAGCGCTGGACATAGGGATCGTTGATGTGGCGCTGCAGCCAGCGGCGCGACGATTCCTTCAGGCCGCTCTTCTTCTTGATCCGCGTCTTCAGCACGCGAATGCTGGCGGATCCTGGTTTTTCCGGTTTCTTGATCATTGCCTGATTTCTTGTCTGAGTTTTGTCGCTCGCTGAGGTGTGGCCGTTTTTCGGCGGCTACGCGTTTCGTGAATGGCTTCCCCCACTCCGTCGCTGCTTCGCAGGGCTATGGTGTCTAGCTATGCGCGACGGAGTGGGGGTCGACTGTTCACCAAAGCAACGCTTCCGGGATCATGCTCTGCCGCGCCCATCGTTGCGCCAGACACCGTCATCGGCCATCAGCTCGCTCAATATGCCCTCGCGCAGGCCCCGGTCGGCGACGCGCAGCCGCTCCGACGGCCACACCGCGCGGATCGCTTCGAGGATAGCACAGCCGGCCAGCACTAGATCGGCACGATCGGCGCCGATACAAGGGCTGGCGCAGCGCTGCTGGAAATCCCAGCCGACCAGTCGTTCGACCATGCGGTCGACGCTGTCGCGGTCCATCCACAGCCCGTCGACACGGCGGCGATCGTAGCGTTCGAGGTCAAGGTGAACGCCGGCCAGCGTCGTCACCGTTCCGGAAGTGCCGAGCAGATGGAAATTCGGGCTGGCCTTGAGATGGCTAAGCCGGTCGCGGCCGTCGAAGCTGGCCAGCCGGCCGGCGACGTCGTCGACCATGGCGGCAAAAATCTCGCGCGTCACCGTGCGGCCACCGAAACGCTCGGCCAGCGAGACGACGCCGACCGGCAGCGACGTCCACGACACGATATGGTTGGCGAGCCTCGGCGAGCGGCGGCCGGCGAGATCGATCAGCGCGATTTCGGAGGAGCCGCCGCCAATATCGAACAGCACGACGCCTTGCGTATCGCGCTCGACCAGCGAGCCGCAGCCGGACACCGCCAGCCGCGCTTCGGTCTGGCGATCGATGATCTCGAGCTTCAAGCCGGCTTCGCGTTCGACGCGGTCGAGGAACTCGACGCCATTGTCGGCCGTGCGGCAAGCTTCGGTGGCGATCAGCCGGGCCTTTCGGATCTTGCGGTTGCGCAATTTGTCGCCGCAGATCTTCAGCGCCTCGACCGCGCGGTCCATCGCCGGCTGGCCGAGCCTGCCATTGGCGGTGAGCCCCTCGCCCAGCCGGACGATGCGCGAAAAGGCGTCGATGACGCGGAACTGGCCATGCCGCGTCGGCACGGCAACCAGCAGCCGGCAATTGTTGGTGCCGAGGTCGAGGGCCGCAAAGACGGGAAGTTCGTGCATTGGCGCCCGGCGGGTGCCCTGTTCGAAGCGCGCCGGCGCAGCCGCGGGCGGGGCCACTGATTCCACGGGTCTGTGCGCCTCCGCCGCCGGGGCACTGGTTTTGACTGGCGCCGGCGATCGATTTTCCGTGGGACGCGCTTCGTCGCGCGCAAAAACCTTGCGCCCGCGCCTTCGCTTGCGCCGCTTCTTGGGCTTGCCTTTCTGGAGCGCGTCGCCCGCCTGCCCGTCGGCGGAGCGGGACTCCGTCGGGCGGCGTTGCTGCCAGCTGGCGGTCCTCGGGCCAGGTGACCCCAGGGAAGTGCTGGACACGCCCACCTCCGGCGCGCCGGCGCCGGTGTCGTGGTCTTCCACTGTCGTTCCTTCCGGCGCCGCGCGAACCGATGACGGACGCAGCAGGCGCTTCAGTGTTTTAAGTTGCCGCCAGACTAACAGTGCCGCGCCCGATCACCAAGAGCCGCGTGCCGAATTTTGCCGGCTGGGTCCGCAAACCGCCGTTCCGGCCCTGTCGCGTAATGTATCCGCAAGCCCGGATTGGCAGGTGCAACACCGCTGGCGTCTCGTTCAGCCGCTTGCACGAACAAAGCTGGCCGTTTGTCGCCGCGAAAAACGTTCGCGGTTGAATAGCCGGCTTCAATGAGGCATTTCTGAAATGGGCGGAAGAATCCGGCGCAGCCGGCCTCCCCCTATCACCAGCAGAAGAGGAAGCGGATCCGCAACGCATGGCAAGCAGGCAATGAACTGGAGACGCTATTTCTGGCCGGTCATCGGCATCGCGGCGGTGATCTTCTCGCTGGCGCTGCTCTGGCACGAACTGCGTGGCATTTCGCTCGACGATGTCTGGGACGGCATATCAGCCATTCCGGCCCGCGGCTGGATACTCGCCGCACTGTGTTCGGTCATCGCCTATGCCTCGCTCGCCGGCTACGACCACATCGCGCTCCTGCATATCGGCAAGCGCGTGTCATGGCTGTTCGTCACGCTCTGCTCCTTCACCACCTATGCGCTGTCGCACAACATTGGCGGATCGGTGTTCTCCGGCGCCGTCATCCGCTACCGCGCCTACGGCACCAGGGGCCTGACCGGGCAGGATGTCGGCGTGCTGGTGGCGGTCTGCTGGATCACCTTCGTGCTGTCGACGATTCTCGCCTCCGGCCTCGTATTGGTCTTCGAGCCCGAGATACTCGACCGGTTTTCCGGCATTGCCCATCACGGCCTGTCGGAGGCGGCGGGGGTCGCGATGCTGCTGCTGGTGGCCGCCTACATTTTCGGCAGTTGGCTGCACCTGCGCCCGCTGAAGATCGCCAGCTTCCAGTTGCACTATCCGGCGCTGCCGATCGTCGCGCGACAGCTGCTGATTGGCCCGATCGAACTGCTGGCGGCCGCCGCCATCATCTTCTTTGCCCTGCCCGAAGCCCACAATCCCGGCTATTTCGTCGTGCTGGGCGTCTTCCTCGTATCCTTCTCGATCGCGCAGATCTCGCACGCGCCGGGCGGCCTCGGCGTGTTCGAAGTCGTCTTCCTCGCCGGCCTCTCCGATATGGAACCCGTCGGCGTGCTGGCGGCGCTGCTGGTGTTCCGGCTGTTCTACCTGATCATTCCGTTGTTCCTCGGCCTGGGCATCGTGCTGTTCTTCGAGCGCTCGCAGTTCAGCCGGACAGAAAGCTGAGCACGAGATTGAACTCGGAGCCGACGCGACGTTCGAAACGCGGCATCTGAACTGGCTGACGAAACCTGCCGTTTGAAGCACTCAGCAGGCTTGACTATTTTCCGCTGGCGGCTACAAGGCAGCGCTCAAGCGGCTCAGCCGCTCGGCCCGCACGGTTCATGACCGCGCCTGCTGGGGAATAGGTTAACGGTAGACCCACGGACTCTGACTCCGTTAGTCCTGGTTCGAATCCAGGTTCCCCAGCCAACCGTTCTTCTAATGATATCAAGAGCTTAGGAAGATCGGTCCCGGCACAACCGTGTTGCAAGGGTTTTCCCGTTGTGTCACGCGCAAACCCTTGTATTCCGGGCATGTCCCGTCCTGTACCTTGTTGTCGGTGCAACATGACTGTAACACGGAATCGCTGATTTGTTCCTGCCATGTTCACGCTAAAAAGCCCGCCGCCGTGAGGCAGCGGGCGCTAGTTCGGGAGGAAATGAAACCGCGTCGCGGTCAAGGGGCGTCCCCTTTGCCCCTTGACGACGGTACGCCTCGCTTAGCTGGATAATAAGCTCGCGCCGGTTGCATCTCTGCATATTCAAGCTGCGTGACTTTTCTGCCACAAGATAAAGAAAGCCCCGCCACCAACGGCAGCGGACCAAATGCGATGGTCGCGTATGTCAGCGGTTGTGCTTCGTTACGAGGACGTAACCGCAGCGCTGGTTGACGTCGATCCGATAGCTGTCACCGTGAAGGCTCTGCATTTTCTCCATGATGATGCGAGCCAGCACTTCGACCTCTTCCACCGTTGATCTCGCCTGCGTCTCGGCATCGGTCGCTATGCGGTTGAAGACACCAAGGCTGTCGACACTGATCAGGATTCTTTTGAACAGATTCGGAAATCCGTAGCGGCTGTCACCAGACATTTCGGTCGCCCGATAATTGACGCCGAACGCAGCGGAATGCTTCACGCGGGTTTCGCTTCTTGGCTCGGTCGGCCTAGCGTAGGGAACGGAACATGATTTTATATTAAATTAGCAGGAATGCATAAAATAGCTTATCATTCGGACAGCCGGCACTGTCCCCCGTAAGCCGGTCAGGCTCGGCGCCAGTCCTCAAGACACCCCTCGACGCCGGGCCGCCGCTCTTAAGCCGCTGGCCAGGATGAGCGCGCGAGCGCGAGCGATATGATGTTGTCCCCTAAGGTGCGGCGCTGACCAGCATCCGAGCAATGTCCGGGCGCTGCACGGCTGGTGGAATTCCTGAAACGACGCGGCGAGAGTGAAGGGCTGCAGGCGAGCCTTGCCATGGCGCTGACCAGGGCGGACGTGCCGATCAGTTCATCCTGCCTGCGCGGGACGAGCGCAAGCTGCTGTCATTGAGGCGCCGGGCGGCGCCCGCTTTGCCTCTCAGCCCAGCCACTTCTCATAGTCGGACACCAGCAGATGCACGGGGGCGACATCCTCCTCGATATTGGAAAAGCGGCCGATCGGCTCGCGAAAGACGTTGTCGGTGAGATCGTCATTGACGGTCGACACCTCGCCGATCAGCACATCCTTGCCCTCGGCCCAGAAGGCATGCCAGACGCCGGGCAAAAGCGTGACGCTCTGGCCCGGGTCGAGCTTCAGGAGCCCGCCCGCCGGGAGCCTATGGATGGTTCCGTCGACAGGCACCGAGACCTCGGCCTTGGGATCGATACCGCCGTCGCGATCGTGCATGAACAGTTCCAGCACCAGCTTGCCGCCACCACGGTTGATGATGTCCTCGGCCTTGATGTTGTGGCGGTGCATCGGCGACAGCTGGTCCTTGCGCGAGATCATGATCTTCTCGGCATAGAGCATGCCCATGCCCTTCTTCATGTCCTCGTAGCGACCGTTGCGAACGGTGAACAGGAACAGGCCGAGCTCCTTGAACTTTTCCTGGCCGTAGTCGGTGATGTCCCAGCCGAGCCGCGAGGTAAACACGGCCGACGAGTCGACCTGCCGCGCCTTCGCCTCCTCGGGCGACCAATAGGCGAAGGGCGGCATGATGTAGCCGAACGAGCGGATGAAAGCGTCGGCTTCGCGGATGATATCGTTGATGGCGGAGCGTTTCATGATCATGGTCCTTCGTGTCGATTTGGTCAAAGCGTGTCGCGTCTGGTACGCGACGCGCTTTAGGGTTGTTAGCGCGCATGTCGTGATCCCAAAACCGCTGCACACTTTTGGGCGACATGCATTGGCAAATCGCATAGCCGAACCCCGATGCGGTGTCGATCCTGCCAGACCTTCCGACTCGAGCACATGGACCACAGATCGGTTCCGCTGGCCGCGTGACATCACGCTCGTTCGAGGCCATAACCCTGCGGATTTTCACAGGATGACAGATGATGCCGACCATCCATGATCTCGACACGCCATCGATCCTGATCGACGCCGCGCGCGCCGAAGCCAATATTGCCCGCGCGCAGGCCCATGCCGACAAGAACAGGCTGAAGCTCAGGCCGCATATCAAAACGCACAAATTGCCCTACTGGGCGAAGAAGCAGGTCGCGGCCGGCGCCGTCGGCATCACCTGCCAGAAGATCGGCGAAGCCGAGGTAATGGCCGATGCCGGGCTGACCGATATTTTTCTCCCTTACAACATTCTCGGGCGCGCCAAGTTGGAGCGGCTGAAGGCGCTGCATGGCCGCGTCACCCTGTCGGTGACAGCGGACAGTATGGAGACGCTGGAAGGGCTGGCGGCGACCTTCACCGATGCCGGTCATCGTTTGCAGGTGCTGGTCGAATGCGACACCGGCATGGGCCGCTGCGGCGTGCAAACGGCGGATGAAGCGGTTGCGCTGGCAAGACGGATCGACAGAGCCGGCGGCCTCGCCTTCGGTGGGCTGATGACCTACCCCGCCGCCGGCCGCGCCGCGGAGGCCGAAGCCTGGCTTGCCGACGCCAAGCAGACGCTTGCCGCGTCGGGTCTGGCCTGCGAACGCATCTCCAGCGGCGGCACGCCGGACATCTGGCGCTCCAGCGACGCATCGGTCGTCACGGAGTATCGCCCCGGCACCTACATCTATCTCGACCGCTACCAGGTCGCCAAAGGCGTCGGCAGCCTCGACGATTGCGCGCTGACGGTGCTGTCGACGGTGGTCAGCCATCCCACGGCAACGCGCGCCATCCTCGATGCCGGCAGCAAGGCGCTGTCCAGCGATACGCTGGGGCTCGTCGATTTCGGCGAACTGCTGGGCATTTCCGGAGCGCGGGTGACGGGCTTGAGCGAGGAGCATGGCACCGTCACGCTTTCGGGCGACGGCAGGCTGCGCATCGGCGAACGGGTGCGCGTCGTGCCAGACCATTGCTGCGTCGTCACCAATTTGTTCAACGAGGTCAATCTGATCGACGGCGACAAGGTGCTGGAAACGCTGCCGGTGGCGGCGCGCGGAAGGATGGGGTGAACTAGGAATCGCCTTCCCTTCTCCCCTTGTGGGAGAAGGTGGATCGGCGCGCGGCGCCGAGACGGATGACGGGTGTTCCAGCGGAGTGAGACGTTGGCGTTCCCTGGAACACCCCTCATCCGTCGCCTTCGGCGACACCTTCTCCCACAAGGGGAGACCGCTCAGCCTGCCGTGCCGCGACACGGCGCATGGCGATGACCCGGCGGCGGTGGATTTCGGTGCGCATCGCCATCAGGTGCAGCGCAAAGAACAGCACGGTGAAGCCGAGCGCCATCACCAGCAACGGCCATAGCAGGCTGGGATCGATGGTCGAGCCGCCCATGCGGAAAACCGAAGCCGGTTGGTGCAGCGTGTTCCACCAGTCGACCGAGAATTTGATGATCGGAATGTTGATGAAGCCGACCAGCGTGATGATGGCGGCGGCCCAGGCGGCGCGGCTCGCGTCATCGAGCGCGCGGGTCAGCGCGATGATGCCGAGATACATCAGGAACAGCACGAAGACCGAGGTCAACCGCGCGTCCCAGACCCACCAGGTGCCCCACATCGGCTTGCCCCAGATCGAACCGGTGATCAGCGCCAGCGCGGTGAAGACAGCGCCGATGGGTGCGGCCGATTTCAGCGCGACATCGGCCAGCGGATGCCGCCAGACGAGCGTGCCGAGCGCCGAGATCGCCATCAGCGTGTAGCACATCATGGCGAGCCAGGCGAAAGGCACGTGGATGTACATGATGCGAACGGTGATGCCCTGCTGGAAATCCTCGGGCGCGGCGAAGCTCATATAGAGCCCGACGGCGAGGATGAGTGCGGCGATGGACGCCAGCCACGGCACGATCCTGTCGGCCAGCCCGACGAAGCGCGTCGGGTTGGCAAGATCCATCCAGCCGGTCAGGCGTGAAGTCGTATCGATCATGCGGCTCTACATAGACCGCCGGCGCGTTCGGGGCAATCGAGCGGTGGTGTCGCAGGTCTTCTTACCCTCCCCCTTGTGGGGAGGGTCGCTGCGAAGCAGCGGGGTGGGGGAGCGGCGGTGGCGCCTGTACCCCCACCCGGACCTACGGTCCGACCTCCCCACAAGGGGGAGGTAGAAGAAAGAAGATCAGGCCGCTGCTTCCTGCTGTTGCAGCACGGTGCGGCTGAGGCGGCGAACCTCCTCGTCGTTGAGCAGGCCACCGGCGCGCAGCAGGCTGGCAAAGCGGCCATTGCGCAGCGACAGCTCGGTGAAGCCACCCATCTCGACCACCCTGCCCTTGTCCATGAATACGACCAGATCGGCGTCGCGGACGGTGGTCAGGCGGTGGGCGATGATGAAGGTGGTGCGGTCGCGCCGCAACTCGTCGATCGCTTCCTTGACGCGGTCCTCTGTCTCGACGTCGAGCGCGCTGGTCGCCTCGTCGAGCACCAGGATCGGCGCGTCCTTGAGCACGGCGCGGGCAATGGCGATGCGCTGACGCTCGCCGCCCGACAGCTGGCCGCCACGTTCGCCGACAAGCGTGTCGTAGCCATTGCTCTTGGACAGGATGAAGTCCTGCGCGGCAGCCGCGTTGGCGGCGGCATGGATCTCGTCGTTGCTCGCATCGGCGCGGCCAACGCGGATGTTGTCCTCGATCGAGCGATTGAGCAGGCCCGCATCCTGGAACACGGTGGCGATCGAATGACGCAGCGACTTGCGGGTCACGGTGCGGGTGTCGATGCCGTCGATCAGGATGCGGCCATGCGACGGCGAGAAGACACGCTGCAGCAGGTTGATGAGCGTCGTCTTGCCGGCGCCTGTCGGGCCGACGATGGCGACGGTCTGGCCGGCCTGGACCTCGAAGGAGACGTCGTCGATGCCATGGCCCGAATTGGCGAATTCGAAGCCGACATTCTCGAAGCGGACATGACCGGTGACATTGGCGAGATCACGCAAGCCGTCCGGCTCGGCGGCGTCGGCCGCGGAATCCTCAAGGTGGTAGAAGTCCTCGAGCTTGGCACGGGCCTCCGAAATCTGGTTGGCGAACGCCGACATCTGGTCGAGCCTGGCGATCAGCAGCGTGGCAAAGCCGGTGAAGGCGATGACGTCGCCGATGCGCAGCTGACCGTGGGTGACCAGATAGGCGCCGATCAACAGTACGACCATCATCGAGATCGTCGACGACAGGCGGTGCAGCGCATTGGCCATCGCCCACCAGTCGAGCACCGGGTTCTGGGCGTCGAGCAGGTTCTTGACATAGCGGCGCAGCGTATCGGCCTCGTGGCCGAGACGATTGTAGCTCTGCAGCACGGCAACGTTGCTGACTGAGTCGGTCACGTGCGCGAACACCTTGTGGTAGTGGCGCTCGACGGCGGCCTGACCCGCCTTGGTGCGCTTCATCACCAGCCGGCCGATGCCGACATAGAGCGCGCCGAGCGCCAGAAGCACCAGCGACATGCGCAGATCCATGCTGACCGCGGTCGGGATCAGCAGGAACAGCGCAACCACCGTCGACAGGTGCTGACGCATGAATTCGAGCCACAGGCTGAACAGCGTCTCGACCGCGCGAAGCAGGGTGTGCAGGGCGTTGGAGGTGCCGCGCTGGTGGTGCCAGGCAAGCGGCATGGTGATCACGCGCTCGAACGAGTCGCAAAGCACCTCGCTACGGCGCCTGTGGGCAAAGCGGTCCGCGCCACGCGCCACCAGGACGAATGCCACGATGTTGAAGGCGCCCAGGCCAGCCCATAGGGCAAGTGTCATAAACACCGAGCCGCGTTCTGAAATCGCGTCGATCACCCGTCCGAACATAATCGGCTCGAGAATGGCGATGATGGCGAGAGCCACGTTGGCCGAACAGATCAACGCGACGCGTTTCCTGTCCGCGGCGAGATATCCGAGCGCTCGCCAGTAGATTTGCAGAAGGGTCACCCCAGTTACTCCGCCATGCTGTTTATTGTGCACTGCATCATTTTGACTCGTACCGGTTGATACGTCGCAAAACAATGGCCGTGTACCTCTTCAGTTCCCTCGGAGCGAACAAAAGATGGCGACGTTCCGAAATCTGCCGTGATCACCTAACGGTTTGAGAAGACAGGTAAAATGTCAGGCATGCGGCGAAATCATGGCAGCTGGCGGGTGCTGCCATAATTTTAATCAGCAACAATGTCGGGCGGATGACTGGGGCCGAAATCGCCTTCTGCACAGTATAGGACAAAACTAAGCGGCCGCGCGCCCCTCCAGGCGACAGGAGCCCACGTCTCGCAGCTCGACGCGACTCCTATGGCGCCCTCAAGCCTTTGATTTCATGCGCTTCTCTGGGGCATGCCCTTCAGTCGGGCCGATGGCAACGCCGGGCGGCATGGCGCCTCTAATCCTGTCATCGTCCAAAAACCGCGCTCCCGGGCCCGGGCCTGAGAGCGCGCTTTTTAGGCAACATGCATCAGGCCGGGATCCTGACGACGACGTCGGTAACTTCGCCATCCTTCAGTTCGAGCGCCGAAGCCTTGGTCTTTGCCCCATTCACCTCCAGCGACACGGCCTTGGCCTTATTGTCGCGGATGACACGAACCTTGAGTTCCGCCCCCAGCATCTTGAGGGTCGCCGAATAGCCGTCCCAGTGACTGGGCAGTTTCGGCTTGAACTGGACGCGCTTGCCGCGCCGCTCGATGCCCAAAATGCCTTCGACCGCCGCCCTGTAGAGCCAGCCGGCGGAGCCCGTGTACCAGGTCCAGCCGCCACGGCCGCCCTTGCTGTTGCCGGCATTGTCGTCCCCGGCATAGATATCGGCCGCCACGACATAGGGCTCGACGCGATAGTGCTCGGCCGAGGCCTCGTCGGTCGCATGATTGACCGGGTTCAGCATCGAGAAACAGCGATAGGCCTCGTCGGTGCGCCCCATCTCGGCGAGCGCGATGACGAACCATGTGGCGGCGTGGGTGTACTGGCCGCCATTCTCGCGCACGCCGGGCGGATAGCTCTTGATGTAGCCTGGGTCCTTATCCGTCTTCGAGAAGGGCGGCGTGAACAGCTTGACGATCTTGAGCTTGTCGTCGACGAGCAGCTTCGTCGCCTGCTCCATCGCCGTCGTCGACCGTGCCGGATCGCCCTCTCCCGAAAGCACGCTCCAGGACTGGGCGATCGAGTCGATCTTGCACTCCCGCGAGGTCCGCGACCCCAGCGGGCTGCCGTCGTCGAAGCTGCCGCGCCGATACCATTCGCCGTCCCATGCCGTGCTTTCAAGCGCCCGCTTCAGCACATCGGCATGTTTCGCCCAGGCCTGCGCACGCTTGGCATCGCCCTCGGACTTGGCAACGGGGGCGAAGTCACCCAGAGTCTTCAACAGGAACCAGCCGAGCCAGACGCTCTCGCCCTTGCCCTGCCCGCCGACGCGGTTCATGCCGTCGTTCCAGTCGCCGCCAAGGATCAGCGGCAGGCCCGCGGGACTGCTGCGCTTGATGGCGAGGTCGAGCGCCCGCGCGCAATGGTCGTAGAGCGACGCCGTCTTCTTCGAAACCTCGGGAGTGAAGAAGGCATCGTGCTCGCCCTCGCCCAACGCCTGTCCGTCGATGAAGGGCGGTTGCTCCTTCAGGATGGTGGCATCGCCGGTGACCAGCAGATAGCGAGCCGTGGCGTGGGCCAGCCAGACCACGTCGTCGGAGATCAGCGTGCGCACGCCGGCGCCGGTGCGCGGCAGCCACCAGTGCTGCACGTCGCCTTCGGGGAACTGCCGCCGCGCCGCGTTGAGTATCTGGTCACGCGCCAGCTGCGGGTCATGCGCCAGCAACGCCAGCGTATCCTGCAGCTGGTCGCGGAAGCCGAAGGCACCGCTGGCCTGATAGAAGGCGGAGCGGGCGCGGATGCGACAGGCCAGGCTCTGATAGGGCAGCCAATGATTGACCATGGCGTCGAGCGACTTGTCCGGCGTCTCGACCTGGATGGTGTCGAGGAAGCCGCGCCACTCGCGCTCATTGTCGGCCAGACGCTGGTCGAAATCCTTGACCCGGTGCTCCCGCACCAAGGTGCTCGCCTCCTCGGCGGACTCGGCGTCACCGAGCAGCCAAAGCAGCGTCACGTCGCCGCCGGCCGGGATCTCGATGTCGCGGGCGATCGCCGCGCACGGATCATCGCCGGCCTCGACACGGTCCGATAGTGCGGCACCGCTCAGCACCGCCTGCGGAAGCTCGCTGGAGCCGTGCCGGCCCAGGAACTCCGAGCGATCTGATGTCACCGAGTGCACGCCGCCATCGGTGGCAAGGAAGGCCACCCGCTCGCTGAAATCGAGGCCGTAGGGGTTTTGCGCCAGCAACGCGCCGCTGGCAGCGTCCCGAGATGGAACGATGGTTGCCGCCGTGCGCGATCGATGCCCGCCGAGCACCCATTCGGCATAGGCATAGACACGCAGGCGCGCCGGCACCGAGCCGGAATTCTGAATACGCAGCCGCGAAATCTTCACCGGGTCTACCGGATCGACGACATGGGTGAGATCCATCGACAGCGGCCCGCGCTTCGCGCGGAAGGTCGAGAAACCCTGGCCATGCCAGGCCTCGTAGGTCATCGAGGGATCGCGCACCATGGCGGCGAGAGGCGAGAACGCCTTGCCGCTGGCCTGATCGTAAATATAGAGGCCCTCGCCCGGCCGGTTCGAGACCGGATCATTCGACCATGGCGTCAACTGGTAGTCGCGGCTGTTGCGGCTCCAGGTGAAGGCAGCCCCCTCGGCGGAGGTATGGAAGCCGAACGAGGCGTTGGAGACGACGTTGATCCATGGCTGCGGTGTGGTGCGCCGGCCAGCCAGGCGCACGACATAGTGCCGCCCGTCGCCGTCGAAACCGCCAAATCCATTCCACTGGCGGAGCCCGCTTCCATCGGCGCTGACATTAGCGATCGCCTGCGAGGTAAATGCTTGCATCGTGGGCGCCAGGGACGGCAGTTCACGCGGAACCGGCAATGCCGCCGGCAGCAGGGCGTCGCGGGCCTGCAGGGCCGCCGCCTCGGCCCGCTCGATCTGGTCGAAGATGGTGCCGTTGCGCGTGTGCAGGACGACGCGGGCGACAGCGAGTAGCGTCTTGTAGGTCGTCTCGTCCATGAGGTCGCGGCGCACCGCGAAAATGTGCTGGCGAGGTCCGAGCTCCTTGCCGCGCAAGCGGCTGTTTTCGCACAGCGTCTCGACCGCTCGCTGCAGGTCCTGGACATAGGAGGACGCCTGCTCGTTGACGACGACGAAATCGATCATCATGCCGCGGGTGCGCATGTATTCCTGGAAACGCAGCGCCTGGGCAACGATTTCGAGATCGGCGACATCGCCGATTCTGACCAGGAAGATCGGGAAATCTCCGGAAATGCTGGTCGGCCACAGGCTCGACTGCTTGCCCAGCCCCGTGGTGATGGATTCGGCCGGAAGACGCAGGAACGGATCCGGATAGATCAGATAGCGCGCCAGCTTCTGCACATTGGCGGCATCGGTCAGGCTGAGGCCCATATGACGCGTCTGGACCTGGCTGCGCGTCCAGGCGAGCATGGCCTGGCGGGCAAAACTTTCGGGATGATCGAGCCGGGCGATAGCCTCGTCCAGTTCGGCACGCCCGGCGCCGACCACGGTCCAGAAGGTCAACGATATCTTCTTGTTGGCCGGCACGCGCACTTGCCGGCGCAGCGAGGCGACGGGATCGAGCGTGAAGCCTGAATGGCCGCCGAGCCTGGCGCCCGGATCGAACGCGGCTGCGTCGACGATGGTACGGCCTCGGCCGATGAAGGCGCGCCTGTCGGTCTCGGCCTCGGCGTCGCGCGCCGATCCGGACGGATCGGTGACGAAATGCACCATGGCGATATCCGGCTCGCTGGTCTCGCGCTTGCGCCGTGTGGCGAAGATCGCCGCGTTATTCGTAGAGATTTCGGTTTCCACGAACATCTTCGAGAACGCCGGATGCGCGTAATCAGATGCTTCCAGGCCGAGCACCAGTTCGGCAAAGGAGGTTACTTCAATGCGACGGTCGGATGGGCCGTCATTGTAGAGCGTGACCCGACGACCCTCGCCATTGCCTTCCGAAATGACGATACATTCGACCTCGGAGCGCAACGTGCCCACCGATTTGACGAAGCTCGCCTTGTCGTCGGAGAACAAGGTCTGCGCCGTTTCCTCGGCCGCGCGCTTCGGCTCCGATGTCGCCGACCACCAGTCGCCGGTATCGGCGTCTCGCAGGAAGATGTAGGAGCCAAGCCGGTCCTCGGTCGGGTCCGGCTGCCAGCGGGTGACGGCGAGATCGCCCCAGCGGCTGTAGCCCGAGCCGGTCGCCGTGACCATCACCGAATAACGGCCGTTCGACATGACGTTGGTCGAGCGCAGCGATTGCAGCGGGTTGAGCACGATGCGGGTGTCGGGGCTCTCGATCTCGGTCTCGTCCTTGGAGCGTTCGTCGGCCTCGGTCCTGACGGTCGCGGTCGGAATGTCGCGTGGCGCTCGCTCCTGCAGCAGCAATTCGGCCGATTCGATGACCGGATCGCTGTGGAAGCGGTCGCGCATGCGACCTTCGAAAATGGCGTCGGCGACCGCCACGATCGACATGCCCGAATGGTGCGCCATGTAGTTCTGCACGACGACATGGTCGGTGCCTTCCGGCACGCGCTGCGGCGTGAAGTCGACGGCGTCGTAGTAACCGTGGCGGCCTAGTGCGCCGACTTCCCTGAGGCGGGCGAGATTCTGCACGGCTTCGCGCGGGTTGAACTGTGCCGCGAGTATCGTGGCGTAAGGCGCGATCACCGTGTTCTGGCCAAGGCCGCGCTTCAGCCCGAGCCCAGGCACGCCGAAATTGGTGTACTGGTAGGTCAGTTCCCGGTCGCGGGCATTGTAGGCCGCTTCCGAAATGCCCCACGGCACGTTCTTCTGGCGGCCATACTGGATCTGGCGCTTGATGATCAGCTTGCTGGTTTGGTTGAGAATGCTGCCTTGCGGCTCCTTCATCACCAGCGGCGGCATCAAATATTCGAACATCGAGCCGGACCAGGACATCAGCGCGCCCTGGAAACCGATCTCGACGATCGGCCGGCCGAGCCGGAACCAGTGCTCGGTCGGCAGGTCACCCTTGGCGATGGCGAACAGGCTGGTCAGCCGCGCCTCGGAAGCCAGAAGGTCGTAGCAGCTTTCATCGAGCTGGTGTTCCTCGACCCGGTAGCCGATCGACAGCAGCTTGCGTTCCGGCCGCATCAGGAATGAGAAATCCATCTCGAAGGCGAAGCGGCGCGTGCGCTCGCGCAAGGTGAGCAGCTTGGCACGCAGCGCCTCGACGGCGTTGTCGTCGCTGTGCGCGTCAAGGACGTGGGCTTCGCAGGTGGCTTCCAGCCTTGCCGCCCAGTCGACGATGACGTCGCTCTGGGGCGATGCCGCCTCGGTGTGGATGGCGGTGGCAAGCTTGCGGATCTCGCCGGCCAGGACAGCGAGGTTGATGGTGCGGATCGACGCCATTTCCGGCTGCGCCTTGATGGTGTCGACCGCGCGCCGCATGCCGTCGAGACGGTCGGCGAGGCGCTGGCGCAGGGGGCGCAGCTGACGACGGTCGTCGGGCAGCTCATCGAGGCTTTCGCCGAGGATGGTGACGGTGTCGAGAATGCCTTCGAAATCGCCCTGAAGATGGACGGAGGGCGCTTCCGCCCATTCGGCGCAGGCTGCCGCCACCGCCACCAGATGGCCGGCAAGATTGCCGCTGTCGACAGCCGAGATGTAGAGCGGGTAGAGCGGCTTCAGCGTCGTCGTGTCATACCAGTTGAAGAGGTGGCCGCGGTCGCGCGGCATGCCCTCGATCGTCGACATGGTGGCGTCGATGCGGGTGATGGCGTCGGACAGGCTGATCCAGCCGAAATCGCGAGCGGAGACGACGGACAGCAGGTAGACGCCGATATTGGTCGGCGAGGTGCGCGGCGCCACCACCGGCGCCGGGCTTTCCTGGAAATTGTCCGGCGGCAGATGGTGATGCTCCGATGTCACGAAGCTTTCGAAATAGTGCCATGTGCGCCGCGCCACCGTGCGCAACGTATGGATGTCGGCCTGCGATATGCGCAGACGATCCTCGGTTTCAGCCGAACGGCTGATCCAGCTGGCGATGGCGGGCGAGCCAATCCAGAACAGGGCGAAGAAGAAGGCAACGAAGGCGCCGGTCGAATCGGCCAGCACCGGAATGGCAAGGCCGACGAAGCCGATGATCACGGCGCCATACATCATGCCGTAATACGATCCGACATCATTGTCGCCCGCCTTGTGCGCCTGCGAGGCGGTGCGCCATTCCAAAAGGTTCTGGCGGCTGACGAACAGCCGGTAGAGCGTGCGGACAATGGCGTCGCCCATCATCCAGGCGTTGTGCGCCATCAGCACGATCTTCAGCGCCACCATGGCGGTGCCGAAGGCCACGTCGCGTGCCAGGGCCGAGAAATGGCCGCGCGGCGTCTGGTCGCCACTCTTGGGCAGAATGGCGTTGACGATGTCGAATGTCGGCGCCATGAACAGGCTGAGGATCAGCAGGGCCTGCCATTGCGCGGCCTGCGTGAAGGGCAGCAGCGTCCAGCCGGCGATCGCCGCCATCACCCAGAAGATCGGCGTCAGCGAGCGGCGCAGATTGTCGATCATCTTCCAGCGCGACAGAGCCGGCACGCCGGAGCGCGGATCGAGCATGAAGCCGAGGAGCTGCCAGTCGCCGCGTGCCCAGCGATGGTGGCGCGAGGCATCGACCGAGTAGCGCGTCGGATAGTCTTCGACCAGTTCGACGTCGGTGACCAGCGCCGCGCGCGCCAGCGCGCCTTCCAGCAGATCGTGGCTGAGGATGGTATTTTCATCGATGCGGCCCTGCAACGCCGCCTCGAAGGCATCGACATGGTAGAGGCCCTTGCCGGTGAAGGAACCGTCGCCGAAGACGTCCTGATAGAGATCGGACACGGCAAAGACATAGGGGTCGAGGCCGCGATTGGCCGAGAAGACCCGCTGGAAAAACGACGCGTCGTCGCCGCTGGTCAGCGACGCGGTGATGCGCGGCTGCAGGATCGCGTAGCCGGCGGTGACGAGGCGCTTGCTGGCATCGAAATGCGGGCGATTGAGCGGGTGGCAAAGCTTGCCGACCAAGGTCGCGACCGCGTCGCGGGTGGTGCGCGTGTCGGCATCGAGCGTCATCACATGGACGACGCTCTCCGGCAGCGGCACGTCGAGCGGCAAGAACGTGGTGTCGCTGTCGCCGCGCAGCAGAAGGTCGAGCTCGTGCAGCTTGCCGCGCTTGCGCTCCCAGCCCATCCAGAACCCTTGAGCCGCATTGAACAGCCGGCGCCGGTGCAGGATGTAGAAACGCGGCGCGCCTTCGGAGGGATAGCGGTCGTTGAGACGGGCGATCTCGGCGCGGGCGAATTCGAGGATTTCAGTATCCGCCGCATCGACCTCGGTCTTGCTGTCGGGCCAGTCAGACAGCAGCGCGAAATGGATTTCATCGGCCGTGTTGGCGAGATGATGCACCTCGATATTGCGAATGTTCTCCTCGACATCGTCGCGCGAGCCGATCAGCGACGGCACCACCACCAGCGTGCGCGCCTCGGGCGGTACGCCGTGCCTGTAATCGTAGCCGACGAGGCGCGTCGGTTTGAGGAACAGCGATACGACAGTATTGAAGAAGGCGAGCGCGCCCTCGCTGGCCGGCACGGCAAACAGCGCCAGCATCAGGACGATCGACGGCACCGACAGACCAAGATTGGTGAGTGCGTTGCCGGAGAGGACGAGAAGCAGGGCCGTCAGCGCAAACACCGGTACGACGATGCCAAGCCACCCGGTCTTGCGGAAGCTGCGTTTGACCGTCTGGCTGATGGTCGGCCGATAGCCGATCGCCTTCTCCAGCTCCAGCCGGCGCGGTCCGACGAGAAAGAACCCGACATCGGTATGGGCGGATGCGGCAGGGACGGCATTGGCTATATCATCGCCCGACATGGTCTCGCCGGCGGCGTGGCCGGCCAGCTCGATGGCCTTTTCGGCGACGCGATATTCCGAAAGGCCCGAACGGCGCGCCAGTTCCTCGATCGCGGTCCGGTATTGATCACGCGAGAAGAAGTCGAGCGCGGAGAAATCGGTGCGCTCGCGCAGCACGGTGTCGATGCGGCTGACGCCTTCGAACCACACGGTCCAGTCGATGTCGTTGATGAGGCGCAGACCGCGGATGATGTTGCCCGTCGTCACATTGCCGCTGGACAGCGTGTGATGTTCGGAAATGATGATTTCCTCGGCGTCGGAGCCGGCCTTTTCGAGTTCGCTTTCCAGCCATTCCAGGGCCTTGCCCGCATTCTGCGATCCATCGCGCAGACGGTAGAGCAGCTGGGTGGCGAAGGTGGTGTCCTGCGCATGGGCGCTGAAGTTGGACAGGATCGCTTGCCGGTCGGCACTGTCGTCGGTGGCCAGAACCTTGTCCGCCACATCATTGGCGATCTGGCGCATCTGACGGGTGCGGTTGACCCTGACCGCCAGCCGGCGGAGATTTTCAATCAGGACGAAGCGCAACAGGGAAGGCAGCGCCCAGAGTTCGCCGATCTTCAGCGGCTCGACCGATTGAAAACCCTGGACGATTGCCTTGAACATCGTCGCCGAGACGGAACTGTCCGAATGCGCCACATAGGTCCAGGCCAGCGCCAGCGCGCGCGGAACGCTACCGTTATCCGGCAGTTTCAGGGTCGGCAGCTGGCGATAGAAGCGGCGCGGCAGATCGCGCTTGACCTGGAAAATAGTCTCTTCGACCAGATAATTGTTGTCGAGCAGCCACTGAGCCGACGGCGTGATCGTCTCGCCCCTCGCCTGCGCCGCATTCGTCGACCGGTAGACTTCCAAAATCTTCTTGGCACTGTCACGGACACGGGCTTGAAAATCGAAAGGCGTCAGGCCGAACAAATCCGTGAGGTCGCCTTTTGCCAGCCTTTCACCGAGCAGCCGAAGGCGCTCTTCAGGCAGGTAATTGGAGCGGATCGGCTCTTCGGTGATGGCCGGGAAGCTCGCGCTTGTCTTCTCTATTTGGGCAGGGGTCGTCTGAATATTCATTGAAAATTCCGTAAGCGGGGCAGTCAGCGGCGTCACCGCCACGGCAATGGCCCTAAAACCGATTCAAATGCAATTGGTTGCATAAACCCCATTTGCCGAAAGTTTGTTTCCGCACCACGACAGGGCGTCATCTCAGCGAAAAACAACGACGAGCGCCCCTCTTCCCGTCGGGATCGATCGACGGAAAGGATTCGGGCTTTTTCGTGATGCCCGCCGTCAGCTTACGCTATAATTCGTCGGCATCGCGATCATGTTTGGAAACAGGCGTTAACCGTTGTCGGAAATGCCGCCGATCCGGATCACGAACAGTGTCGTGGCGTGGGCAGGCTGGACAAGCACGCCAGCGGTGCTCGGGTCCGTTACCAGCGTGTCCAAAGCTCCGAGGAGAACCGATCCGATGTCGCCCACGGTGATGTCCCCGTCCAGGCATAGGATCAGGGTCGTCCTCGCCTCGGTCCTGATTTCCACGGGAGCCGAAACGACCAGGCGTTCGACCGAATGCGTCATCCGGCTTCTGCGGGTCATGACATTGAGATCGGTGATCGGCCCGCCGATCAGCGTGGCCGAGGTCTGCACGTCGGCCGGGAAGGAAAACAGGGCGGTCGCCCTGTTTATGGATGTCGGCGGATAACCGGCAATCTCGAGGACGATGCCCTCGCCTTCGAGCACGGCAAGGGTGCGATCGATACCGGCAAACTGCGAGAACGGGCCGCTCGATTCGACGCGCGCCATCGAGACGCGCCAGTCGAAGTCGTCGAGCCCGGCGCCAGTCGGCGAAACGGCGATCTCGGTCGTCACGCCGCCGCCGTTCTTCCACGGCATCGACCGGTATTCGGCTGCACGCAGGATGCGCATCGGTTCAGGCAATCAGCCGAGAATGCCGGGCAGGTTGAGCTGGTGCTCCTTGGCGCATTCGATGGCGATTTCGTAACCGGCATCGGCGTGGCGCATCACACCGGTCGCCGGGTCATTCCACAACACCCGTTCCAGGCGTTTGGCCGCTTCGCGCGTGCCGTCGGCAACGATGACCATGCCTGCGTGCTGGGAAAAGCCCATGCCGACGCCACCGCCATGGTGCAGCGACACCCAGGTGGCGCCCGATGCCGTGTTGAGCAGTGCGTTGAGCAGCGGCCAGTCGGACACAGCGTCCGAGCCGTCCTTCATGGATTCCGTCTCACGGTTCGGCGAGGCGACCGAGCCGGAATCGAGGTGATCGCGACCGATGACGACGGGCGCCTTCAACTCACCCTTGGCCACCATCTCATTGAAGGCGAGGCCGAGCCGATGCCGGTCGCCGAGCCCAACCCAGCAGATACGCGCCGGCAGGCCTTGAAAGGCGATGCGCTCACGCGCCATGTCGAGCCAGTTGTGGAGGTGGGTGTTGCCGGGCGTCAGTTCGCGCACCTTGGCGTCGGTCTTGTAGATATCCTCCGGATCGCCCGACAGGGCCACCCAGCGGAACGGGCCAATGCCGCGGCAAAACAGCGGACGGATATAGGCCGGCACGAAACCGGGGAAGGCGAAAGCGTTCTCGAACCCCTCTTCCTTGGCCACCTGGCGGATGTTGTTGCCATAGTCGAGCGTCGGCACACCCGCGTTCCAGAATGCCACCATCGCCTCGACATGTTCGCGCATCGACGCGCGGGCGGCCTTCTCGACCGCCTTGGGGTCGCTGACGCGCTTCTCGCGCCATTCGGCCATACTCCAGCCCTTCGGCAGATAGCCATTGATGGGATCATGAGCCGAAGTCTGGTCGGTGACCATATTCGGGCGGATACCGCGCCTGAATATTTCGGGGACGATCTCAGCGGCATTGCCAAGCAGGCCTACCGACTTCGCCTCGCCGGCCTTGGTCCAGCGCTCGATCATCTCCATCGCTTCATCGAGTGTCTCGGCCTTCTCGTCGACATAGCGTGTGCGCAGGCGGAAATCGATCGAGTCGGGATTGCATTCGATCGCCAGGCAGCAGGCACCAGCCATGACGGCGGCGAGCGGCTGGGCGCCGCCCATGCCGCCAAGTCCACCGGTCAGTATCCATTTTCCCTTCAAATTGCCGCCATAATGCTGGCGGCCGGCCTCGACGAAGGTCTCGTAGGTGCCCTGGACGATGCCTTGCGTGCCGATGTAGATCCACGAGCCGGCCGTCATCTGGCCGTACATCATCAGGCCCTTCCTATCGAGCTCGTTGAATTTCTCCCAGGTCGCCCAATGCGGCACGAGGTTGGAGTTGGCGATCAGCACGCGTGGCGCGTCGGGATGGGTGCGGAAGACGCCGACCGGCTTGCCCGACTGGACCAGCAAAGTCTCGTCATCGGCCAGCGTCCTCAAGGAGGCGACGATACGGTCGAAATCGTTCCAGGTGCGTGCCGCCCGGCCGATGCCGCCATAGACAACGAGCTCGTTGGGATTTTCGGCGACGTCCGGGTCGAGATTGTTCATCAGCATGCGCAGCGGCGCTTCCGTCAACCAGGAGCGCGCGCTGATTTCGCTGCCACGCGGGCTGCGGACTTCACGGATGTTGTGGCGAGGATTGTTCATGGCGTCACTCCAAAAAGGACCTGATGTCAGACGCGCGCCCAGGATGTCGCGGCCTCAAGGATTTTCCGCAGCGTCGCGCGGATCGGTGCTGCGAACTCGGCATCGTAAGGCACCGGCCAATTGTCCGGCATACCCTTGCCGTCGGGCTCGCGCATGTAGCCGCGGTTGGAGAGCTCCATCTGCAGCGCATGCACGCCCTGTTGTGGCTGGCCGAAATGGCGTGTGATCCAGCCGCCCTTGAAGCGGCCGTTTACGACAGCGGATTCGCCGGTTTCGGCCATGATCTGACCGATCATCGCCTGCAGGGCCGGATCGGCGCTCTTGCCGTCATTGGTGCCTAGATTGAACACCGGCAGCATGCCGTCGAACAGGCGCGGCAGCACCGAGCGGATCGAGTGGCAGTCATAGACGACGATCTTTCCGTGCAGGCCTCGCAGCCGGTCGATCTCGGCCTGCAGAGCGGCATGATAGGGTGCGAAGAATTTTTCACGGCGCTCGTCGATCTCCGATGGCCCCGGTTCTTCGCCCTCCCGATACAGCGGATCGCCATCGAAAGTCTCGGTCGGACACAGGCCAGTCGTCGCCTGACCGGGATAGAGCGACGCGCCGGACGGATCACGGTTGACGTCGATGACCGTGCGCGAGATCGCCGTATGCACGACAGTCGCCCCAAGGTCGGTGGCGAAATCGTAAAGTTTGTCGATCCACCAGTCGCAATCGCGGCGGCCGAGCCAGGGCGACACCAGCCGGTTCTCGAGACCGGCGAGATCGATGCCGGTGTGCGGGATCGACACCAGCAACGGGGCAGTACCGCGCGTGACCGTGAGCCAGGAGGGTGACGTCATGAGAGATCCCCCTGCGTTGGAGCCCTACTGCGCGAAGGAACGCAGCCTATGATGGCGAGCATTCTCATGACGCAATCCCCGGCAGCGCTATCGCGCCGGCTGCCTTAATAGTCGCGCCGCTGCGCACCATGGCGATCGCCTTTTCCATATCTGGGTGGAAATGCCGGTCATTGTCGAGATGCGGCACCTCGGCCCGGACCAGCTTGCGCACGGCTTCAAGTGGCGCGCTCGATGCCAGCGGGGCATGGAAGTCGCAGCCTTGTGCCGCGGCCAGCAATTCGATGCCGATGACCGCGGTGGCGTTCTCGACCATGCCGATCAGCCGGCGCGCGCCATGCGCGGCCATCGAAACGTGGTCCTCCTGGTTGGCCGAAGTGGGTATCGAATCGACGCTGGCCGGATAGGCTTTCTGCTTGTTTTCGGAAACGAGAGCCGCCGCCGTCACCTGCGGGATCATGAAGCCGGAGTTCAGGCCGGGCTTCGGCGTCAGGAAGGCCGGCATGCCCGACAATGCCGGGTCGACCAGCATGGCGATGCGGCGTTCCGACAATGAACCGATCTCGCAGACCGCGAGCGCGATCATGTCGGCGGCGAAGGCCACCGGCTCGGCGTGGAAATTGCCGCCCGAAAGGGCCGTGTCATCCTCGGCGAAGATCAGCGGATTGTCGGTGACGCCATTGGCCTCGGTGCCTAGCGTGTCGGCGGCCTGGCGCAGGACGGTGAGCGCCGCGCCCATGACCTGCGGCTGGCAGCGCAGGCAATACGGATCCTGCACGCGCTCGTCGCCAACCCGGTGCGATTCACGGATGGCGCTGCCGGCCATCAGATTGCGCAGGGCGTCCGCCGTCTCGATCTGGCCGCGATGCTGTCTCAGCGCATGGATGCGCGGGTCGAAGGGGGCGTCCGAGCCTTTCGCGGCATCGGTCGACAGTGCGCCAGCGACCAGCGCCGACTGGTAGAGCACTTCGGCCTCGAACAGAGCGGCGAGCGCATAGGCCGTCGAGAATTGCGTGCCGTTGAGCAGCGCCAGACCTTCCTTGGCGCCCAATGTCACCGGCTCCAGCCCGTGCGAGACAAAGGCGACCTTGGCCGGAAAACGGCCATGCGGGGTGAAGCATTCGCCAACGCCGATCATCACCGCCGTCATGTGCGACAGCGGGGCAAGGTCGCCGGAGGCGCCGACCGAGCCTTGCGCCGGCACCACCGGGATGACGTCGTTGGCCAGCATCGCTTCCAGCAACTCGATGGTCTGCGGGCGCACGCCGGAGGCGCCCTGCGCCAGGCTGGCCAGCTTCAGCGCCATCATCAGCCGGCAAACGGATGATGGCATCGGCTCGCCGACGCCGGCGGCGTGCGACAGCACGATGTTGCGCTGCAAGGTCTCAAGGTCTTCGGCGGGGATACGAACGCTGGCCAGTTTGCCGAAGCCGGTGTTGATGCCGTAGACCGGCTCGCCCTTGGCAACGATCCTGGCGACGGCCTCGGCGCTCGCCTTGATTTTCGGCCGGCAGGCATTGTCAAGCTTGGGCACGGCGCCGCGATAGATCGCGCGCCAGTCGGCCAGCGTCGCATTGCCGGGCTTCAGGGTCAGTTCGGTCATTGTCCTCTCCAGATGCGGGCATGCAGCGGGTTGAAGCCCATGCGATAGACGAGTTCAGCGGGGCGCTCGATGTTCCAGATCGCCAGGTCGGCGGATTTACCGACCTCCAGCGTGGCGGTTTCACCCAGCAAACCAAGCGCGCGGGCGGCCTCGCGGGTGACGCCGGCAAGGCATTCGTCGACTGTCAGGCCGAACAAGGTCGCCGCCATATTCATGGTCAGAAGCAGCGAGGTCAGCGGCGAGGTGCCGGGATTGTTGTCGGTGGCGACAGCCATCTTGACGCCGTTCCGGCGGAACAGGCCGATCGGCGGCTTCTTTGTTTCGCGAATGAAATAGTAAGCGCCGGGCAGGATCGTCGCCACGGTTCCCGCCCTGGCCATCGCCGCCGCACCCGCTTCATCGGTGTATTCGAGATGATCGGCCGACAGCGCGCCATAGCGGGCGGCGAGTTCGGCGCCATGCAGGTTGGACAGTTGGTCGGCATGAAGCTTGACCGGCAGGCCGGCCGCCTTGGCGGCATCGAAGACGCGCGCCATCTGGTCCGGCGAAAAGGCGATGCCCTCGCAAAAGCCGTCGACCGCATCGGCCAGCCCCTCGGCGGCAACCGCCGGGAGAATTTCTTTGGCGACTAGATCGATGAAGGCGTCCTTGTCGCCCTTGGCTTCCGGCGGCAGGGCATGGGCGCCGAGGAAGGTTGTGCGGATCGTCACCGGCCGCTCACCGCCCAGCCGGCGTGCGGCACGCAGCGATTTTTTCTCATTTTCCAGATCAAGCCCATAGCCCGACTTGATCTCAACGGTGGTCACACCCTCGGCGATCAGCGCATCGAGGCGCGGCAGCGATTGCGCGACCAGGTCGCTCTCGCTGGCGGCCCGCAAGGATTTGACCGAGGAGACAATGCCGCCGCCGGCCCTGGCGACCTCTTCATAGGTGGCGCCGGCCAGCCGCATCTCGAATTCGTTGGCGCGGTTGCCGGCATGGACCAGATGGGTGTGGCAATCGATCAGGCCTGGCGTGATCCAGCGGCCCTCGCAATCGATCGTCTCGGCACCCTTGGCAAATGCCGCGGGGATCTCCGATTCGGGACCGGCATAGACTATGCGGCCGTCACGTGCGGCGATCGCGCCATGTTCGACGATGCCTAGTCCGGCCGCGTTTTCGGCCAACGTCGCCAAGCGTGCGTCGCGCCAGATGCGAATCGCCCCCGCCCGGCTTTTGCTCTCTGCAACCATCGTCTTTTCCGTTTCAATCGATGGCGATTATGTATATACATATTGAAACGCACTGCAAGCCATCATCGCACGAGAGACAGAGAACCGGAGAGAAAAGTGACTGATATCTTCGCGGAACAGGCACTCCTTCCCAATGGCTGGCACGACAATGTGCGGCTCACCTGCGCCAATGGACGCATCACGGCCGTCGAACCTGGAGCCACAGCGCTGGCCGGCGACGAACGTCACGCGATCCTGCTGCCCGGCATGCCCAACCTGCACAGCCACGCCTTCCAACGCGGCATGGCGGGCCTTGCCGAGCTTCGCGGCCCCTCCGCCGACAGTTTCTGGAGCTGGCGCGAGGTGATGTACCGCTTCGCCCTGTCGATGACGCCCGATCAGGTCGAGGCGGTTGCGGCGCAACTCTATGTCGAGATGTTGGAGGCCGGTTTTTCGCGCGTCGGCGAATTTCACTATCTGCATCACGACAGCGACGGAAAACCCTATTCCAACCTCGCCGAGATGGCCGAACGCATTGCGGCGGCGGCCGGCGAAACGGGTATCGGCCTGACACTGCTGCCCGTGTTTTATGCGCACTCGTCTTTCGGCGGCGCCGCTCCGAACGAAGGCCAGCGGCGATTCGTCAACGATGTGAATCGGTTCTCCCGGCTTGTTGAGAAAAGCCGGGAATCCCTTCGCGCTTTGGGTCAAGCGGTTATCGGGGTAGCCCCGCACAGTTTGCGTGCGGCGACACCACAGGAATTAGCCGAGGTGGCTGCCATTGCGCCGGACGGGCCGATCCACATCCACGTCGCCGAGCAGGTGAAGGAAGTCGAGGACTGCCTTGCCTGGTCGGGCGCGCGGCCGGTCGAATTTCTGCTTGGCCATGCCGAGGTCGACCAACGCTGGTGCCTGATCCACGCCACGCATATGACCGATGCGGAAACGATCGGCATGGCCAAGAGCGGCGCGATTGCCGGTCTTTGCCCGATCACCGAGGCCAATCTCGGCGACGGCACTTTTGCCGCGCCGCTGTTCAGAGAGCATGGCGGCCGCTTCGGGGTCGGCTCCGATTCCAACGTTCTGATCGGGCTGCCCGACGAATTGCGCCAGCTCGAATATTCGCAGCGCCTCGCCCACCGCGCCCGCAACGTGCTCGCGGTCGCCGGCGGCTCGACCGGCCGCGCGCTGTTCGACGCCGCGCTTGACGGCGGCAGCGTCGCGCTTGGTGCCGGCGCCTCAGCGATCGCCGCCGGCGCACCCGCCGATCTCGTCTCGCTCGACGCCGGCAGTCCTTCGCTGGCCGGCAAATTCGGCGACGCT
Source organism: Mesorhizobium sp. M1338 (assembly GCF_040318045.1). Classification (NCBI taxonomy): domain Bacteria; kingdom Pseudomonadati; phylum Pseudomonadota; class Alphaproteobacteria; order Hyphomicrobiales; family Phyllobacteriaceae; genus Mesorhizobium; species Mesorhizobium sp. M1338. The sequence continues at coordinate 30,872 of NZ_JAMYLL010000016.1, forward strand.
ATCCTCGACGCCTGGATCTTTGCCGACGGCAGCAAGGTCGATTGCGTTTGGGTGCATGGCCAAAAACAGGTCAGCGGCGGCAGGCATGTCAAGCGCGAGGCCATCGCTGAGCGGTTTCGCAGCGTGATGATGGCGCTTTCGGCATGAGCATGACCGGGACAATAGGGACGGAAGGCGGCGGCTCGCTGCACCAGCGCATCCTGTCCGACATCAGCGAACGCATCATGTCCGGCGCCTGGGCGCCTGGTCACCGCATTCCGTTCGAACACGAACTGAGCACGCAATACAATTGCTCGCGCATGACGGTGAACAAGGCGTTGTCGCAACTGGCCAAGGCCGGGCTGATCGAGCGCCGGCGTCGTTCGGGCAGTTTCGTCCGCCGGCCGCAGTCGCAGGCGGCGGTGCTGGAAATCCACGACATCCGCATCGAGGTCGAAGCGCTCGGCCTAGCCTATCGCTACGAGCGCGTGGCGCGACACAAGAGGCTCAGCAGCGCCGAGGATCGCGCGCTGCTGGAGTTGGGCGTGGCCGGGCCGGTGCTGGCGCTGGAGTGTCGGCATTTCGCCGGCGAGCGGCCATTCGCGCATGAACAGCGGGTGATCAACCTTGCCGCCGTGCCTGAAGCAGCCGACGAGGAATTTCTCGCCATCGCGCCAGGGCCATGGCTGATCGGCCGTGTGCCGTGGAGCGAAGCCGAGCACCGGATTCGCGCTGTCGCCGCCGACAGGCATATCGCGGCCGCGCTCGATATCGCAGCCGGCGCGCCGTGCCTGGTGGTCGAACGGCGGACATGGAGCGCCGAACATCCGGTCACTCATGTGCGCTTCACCTATGCGGCGGAGAGCCACACGCTGGTGGCGCGGTTCAAGCCGTCGCAGGGGTGAGGCCGATCTCCCCCCTCGTGGGGGAGATCAGCAGCTTCACCGTCGCCTCAGATCGCGGCAGTGATAATAATCTCGACCAGATATTCCGGTCCGGCGAGCTTTGCTTCGCCGGTGGCGCGGGCCGGCGTGTTGCCTTGCGGCACCCACTTGTCCCACTCCGCGTTCATCTCGGCGAAGGTGCCCATATCGGCCAGCCAGATGATCGCCTGCAGGATCTTGGTCTTGTCGGAGCCGGCCTTGGCCAGCAGTTCGTCGACGGCCGCCAGGATGTCCCTGGTCTGTGAAGCGACGTTGCCGGTCGGCTGACCGACCTGACCGGCCAGATAGACGGTGTTGCCGTGGATGACGATCTGGCTCATGCGCGGGCCAACATCGATGCGACGAATGCTCATTGGATGGTTCCTTCCAGTGTCGGTTGCGTCTCTTTAAAGTTGCAGCCGACTTCGGGCAAGGTCGCCCGGTCAAATCCCCTTGGGCCAACGGCGCATGACGTCCTTACACGGCAAGTTGACCCGGCAGCCGCAATTCCGCCGGATTGGCTTGTTGACTAATGTAATAACATCACATATCCAATCGGCCGCTAACAGCAGCCGGATTTCGCCGCCCCACGGATCGCAGAATGACAAACACCTGCCTGACATTCCGCGACCTGACGCTTGGCTACGGCAGCCATCCGGCGATCCATCATCTCGACGGCACCATCCGCAAGGGCTCGCTGACGGCTGTCGTCGGCGCCAACGGCTCCGGCAAATCGACGCTGATGAAAGGCATTGTCGGCGTGCTGAAACCAATGGCCGGCGAGGTCATCCGTGCGCCTGGCGTTCGCGCCGCCTACCTGCCGCAGCAATCGGAACTCGACCGCTCCTTTCCGGCACGGGTGGTGGATCTGGTCTCGCTTGGCCTGTGGCCACGGCGTGGCCTGCTTGGCCGCTACACCAGGCAAGATCGCGACGACGTCAGCAAGGCGCTGATGGCGGTCGGCCTCGGCGGCTTCGAGAAGCGTCCGATCGACACACTTTCGGGAGGCCAGCTGCAGCGCACGCTGTTTGCGCGTGTCCTGCTGCAGGACGCCGACCTCATCCTGCTCGACGAACCGTTCAACGCCGTCGACGCCAAGACGGTCGGCGACCTCATTGCCCTGATCAAGCACTGGCATGGCGAGGAACGGACCATCATGGTGGTCGTCCACGACCTCGATCTGGTGCGGCAGAATTTCCCCGAAACGCTGCTTCTCGCCCGCCAGCCGATTGCCTGGGGCGAGACAAGGGAAACGCTGAAGCCCGAAAACCTGCTGCGCGCCCGCCGCTTCCACGAAGCCTGGGAAGAGAATGCGCCCTGGTGCGAGCCAGACGAGCATGATCACGGCCATGGGCACGATCACCACCATCACCATGGCATCGGACCGAGGGCCGCCTGATGGACACGCTTTACGGTCTTTTCATCGCGCCCTTCGCCGATTTCGGCTTCATGCAGCGGGCCCTGATCGGTTCGCTGATGCTGTCGCTCGGTGCCTGCCCGGTCGGCGTCTTCCTGATGCTGCGGCGCATGAGCCTGTCGGGCGACGCCATGGCGCACGCCATCTTGCCGGGTGCTGCCGCCGGCTTCCTGCTCTATGGGCTGGAGATCCTGCCGATGACCATCGGCGGCCTGATCGCCGGCATCATCGTCGCGCTCGGCGCAGGCGCCGTATCGCGCTTCACCATCCAGCGCGAGGACGCCTCGATGGCGGCGTTCTATCTGATTTCGCTCGCCATCGGCGTGCTGATGGTGTCGATCCGCGGCTCCAGCGTCGATCTCATGCATGTGCTGTTCGGCACTGTGCTGGCGCTCAACGATGAAGCACTGACACTGATCGGCGGCATCGTCGCGGTGACACTGGTCAGCCTCGCCATCTTCTGGCGGGCATTGGTCGCCGAATGCCTCGACCCGCTGTTCCTGCGTTCGGTCAGCCGGCTCGGCAGTCCGGTGCATTTCATCTTCCTTGGGCTCGTCGTGCTCAACCTCGTCGGTGGCTTCCAGGCGCTCGGTACGCTTCTGTCGGTGGGGCTGATGATGCTGCCGGCCGCCGCCGCCCGCTTCTGGACGGTGCGCGTCGAGCCGATGTGCGTGCTGGCGGTGCTGATCGGCTTTGTCTCCTGCATCGCCGGGCTGCTTTTGTCTTATCACGCGTCGCTGCCGTCCGGCCCGGCTATCATCCTGTCGGCTGGCGTCGTTTATTTCGCCTCGATCCTGTTTGGCACGCGCGGCATCCTGCGCGCCCGCATCGTCCATCACCGTCACAGAACGGCCTGATCCCCCGCCCCTAAAAGGAGACCCGCCCATGCTGAAATCGATCCGCTCCGCCCTGGCGATGAGCGTTATAACATTAACCGCCTTTGACGCATCGTCGGCCTTTGCGGCACCGCTGAAAGTGGTCGCCAGCTTCACCGTCATTGCCGATTTCGCCAGAAATGTCGGCGGCGACCGCATCGATGTTACCACCATTGTCGGGCCGGATGGCGACGCCCATGTCTACGAGCCGAGCCCGGCCGACGCGGTGGCCATGGCCAAGGCCGATATCGTGCTGGTCAACGGCCTGCATTTCGAAGGTTTTTTGCAGCGGCTTGTCGATGCCAGCGCCACCAAGGCCTCGATCATCACCTTGACCAAGGGCGTGACGCCGATCGATTTCAAGCCTGAATTCGCCGATGCCGACGCGGCCGAAGGTGCCGGCACCGGCGGCGGCAAAACGGTCACCGATCCGCACGCCTTCCAGTCGATCGCCAATGCCAAGATCTATGTGAACAACATCGCCGAGGCCTTCTGCGCGGCCGACTCCGACGGCTGCGTCAGCTACCAGACCAATGCCGCCGCCTACACCAAGAAGCTCGATGCGGTCGAAGGTGAAGTGAAAGCGGCGATCGCTTCGATCCCGGAAGCGAAGCGCGTGGTCATCACCTCGCATGACGCCTTCGGCTATTTCGAACACGCATACGGCCTGACCTTCCTGGCTCCGCAAGGCATCTCGACCGACTCCGAACCGTCCGCCGCCGATGTCGCCAAGCTGGTCACCCAGGTGAAGCAGGACAAGGCGGCCGCGATCTTCGTCGAGAACATCACCAACCCGCGCCTGATCGAGCAGATCGCCAGCGAGACCGGCATCAAGGTCGGCGGCACGCTCTATTCGGATGCGCTGTCGCAGCCCGACGGCCCGGCCTCGACCTATATCGACATGATGCACAACAACATCCGCCAAATAAAAGGAGCGATCCTCGGCAGCTGATTGATCGACACCTTCGATCCGGCCGGACGAGATAGCCCAGCCGGATTTTCCGCCGGAAATGTATATCCGCGTTATAATCGTCTCACGCAGATATACCTCAGTTCGAAAGCTGGCGCTCCATGACAGACTTCACCCCGTTCCAGTCGCTGCTTGGCGGCGCTCTCATCGGCCTGTCGGCGGCGCTGCTGATGGCTTTTCATGGCCGGATTGCCGGGATGACCGGCATCCTCACCGGTATCATCCCGCCACTTTCCTCCGAATGGCGGTGGCGGGCCGCCTTTCTCGTCGGCGCCGTGGCGGCGCCGCTTGCCTACCAAGCTGTCGGCGGACACATCGCCTTCAGCGTGCCCGTGCCGACGCTCGCACTTATCGTCGGCGGCTTGCTCGTCGGCATCGGCGTGCATTTCGGCGCCGGCTGCCCGAGCGGTCACGGCATTTGCGGCATGGCGCGCCTGTCGCCACGCTCGTTCGCTGCCGTCGCGACCTTCATGATCACCGCCTTCGCCACCGTCTTCATCGTCCGCCACGTGGTCGGAGGCTGAACCCATGAACAAGCTCGTCTCGGCATTCCTGATCGGCGGGGTTTTCGGCCTCGGCATTGCCGTTTCCGGAATGATCAATCCAGCAAAGGTACTGAACTTCTTCGACATTGCCGGTACATGGGATGCAAGCCTGATCTTCGTCATGGGCGGCGGTCTGGTGGTCGCCTTCGCCGGTTACCGGCTGGTGTTCGGCCGCCGCAAGGCGCCGGTGTTCGAAATCGCCTTCGCGCTGCCGACGAAGCGCGCCATCGACGCGGAGCTGATTGGCGGCGCCGCAATCTTCGGTATCGGCTGGGGCATTGCCGGCTTCTGTCCCGGCGGTGCCATCCCTGCCCTTGGTCTTGGCTATTCAGCGACACCAATCTTTGTCGCGGCAGTGATTGCCGGTATCGTCGTGGCGCGTTTCGCCAGGGCAAGGCTCGCTCAGCCGGCCGCGGCATAGGATTCGAGTTGCCGGCCACGTCAGGGAATGGCAAGACTCCCGTCAAATCAGATTGCGAGGACATCGTCATGGAATATCGTGAGATCAGCGAGGACTATTCGGTCTCGGGCCAGATCCAGCCCGAAGACGTCGCCGCCATCAAGGCCGCCGGCTTCAAGAGCGTCATCTGCAACCGACCCGACGACGAGCAGCCCGGCCAGCCTTCGGCCGACACGCTCAAGATGGCCGTCGAAGCCGCCGGTCTCGCCTTCCGCTATATCCCCGTCATCAGCGGCCAGATCACGGCCGAGAATGTCGAGGATCAGGCCGAGGCACTGGATGAGCTCGACGGCCCGGTCTTCGCCTATTGCCGCTCCGGGGCGCGCTGCACCAATCTCTACGGGCTGATCCAGCAGTCGAAGGGTTAGATCGGCTCAAGGGTCAAATCGGCAGCGCGCCGGTTTCCTTCAGTGTCTCCAGCACGATCGCCGTCTTCACATGCTGCACGGATTCGTGCGGCAGGAGCACGCCGTTGACGAATTCCGACAGCGACTTCAAATCGGGCGTCACCACTTTCAAGATGTAGTCCATCTCGCCGGTCAGCGCGTGCGCTTCCTGCACCTCGGGCAGCCGCGCCACCAGTTCGCCGAAGCGCCGCGCATTGTCGCGATTGTGAGTGGCCAATGTCACCGATATGACGTTGACCAAGGAAAAACCGAGCTTGTCGCGGTCGAGCACCGCCCGATACCCCTTGATAAAGCCGTCCTCCTCCAGCCGCTGGCGGCGGCGCGAGCATTGCGACGCCGACAGGTTCACCCGCTCCGAAAGGTCATTGTTAGTCAGCCGCGCATCGCCCTGCAACAGCGCCATTATCTTGCGGTCGAACTGGTCAATGCGCGTCTCATCCATGGCTTTGGTCCACATCATGCATATTTTGCGCATGAGATGACCATTTCAAGCGTTTGAATGCAAGCACCATGCACCGCGTCCGCGTTATGATGGCGTCAGATGGCCTTTCCAGGCCAAGCCAGATTCGGAGGAATATCATGGGCCCCTTCCCGCACGACGCCCCACCCGCCAAGATCAGCAAGGACAACCCCGCCGGCACGGATGGGTTCGAGTTCGTCGAATTCGCGCATCCGGAGCCGCGGAAGCTCGCCGAACTGTTCACCCGGATGGGGTATATCGCGGTGGCCAAGCACCGCACCAAGGACATCACAGTCTGGCGCCAGGGCGACATCAACTATGTCGTCAATGCCGAGCCCGGCTCCCATGCGATGAAATTCGCCGACAAGCACGGCCCCTGCGCCGCCTCGATGGCCTGGCGCGTGGTCGATGCCAAACACGCTTTCGAGCACGCTGTCGCCAAAGGCGCCACGCCTTACGAAGGCGCCGACAAGGCGCTCGACGTGCCGGCAATCGTCGGCATCGGCGGCTCGCTGCTCTATTTCATCGAGACCTACGGGAAGAAGGGCTCGGCCTATGATGCCGAGTTCGAATGGCTGGGCGAGCGTGACCCGCGGCCGGAAGGCGTCGGCTTCTACTACCTCGATCACCTGACCCACAATGTCTATCGCGGCCAGATGGACAAATGGTGGGATTTCTACCGCAATCTGTTCGGCTTCAAGCAGATCCATTTCTTCGACATCGACGGCAAGATCACCGGCCTTGTCAGCCGCGCCATCACCTCGCCCTGCGGCAAGATCCGTATTCCGCTGAACGAGTCCAAGGACGAGACCAGCCAGATCGCCGAATACCTGAAGAAGTACAATGGCGAAGGCATCCAGCACATAGCGGTCGGCACCGACGAGATTTATGCCGCCACCGACAGGCTAGCCGAAAACGGGCTGAAATTCATGCCCGGCCCGCCGGATACCTATTACGACATGTCCTATGCCAGGGTGAACGGCCATGATGAGCCGATCGAGCGGATGAAGAAGCACGGCATCCTGATCGACGGCGAAGGTGTCGTGGACGGCGGCACGACCAAGATCCTGCTGCAGATCTTTTCGAAAACCGTGATCGGACCGATCTTCTTCGAGTTCATCCAGCGCAAGGGCGACGAAGGCTTTGGCGAGGGCAATTTCCGCGCGCTGTTCGAATCGATCGAGCAGGACCAGATCAAGCGCGGTGTGATCAAGGTTCAGGCGGCGGAATGAGTCGACCCGAACTGAGACTCTTGTGGTGCGGCCAATTATGACCTAAATTATGGTCATAAAGGATCACGCCATGAATGTTTCCATCGCGGAGGCCAAGGCCAAATTGTCGGAACTCGTCAGTCGCGCGGAAGCCGGTGAGGAGATCGTGCTCACACGCCACGGCAAGGTGGCCGCGCGTATCGTACCACCGGCAGTAGCCGAACCCCTGCCGCGTATCGGCGCCTTGAAAGGCAAGATCTGGATTGCGGACGACTTTGACGAACTCGGTCCCGAATGGGACGAGTACGTGAAATGACTGTCGGCCCGTTTCTCGCCGACACCCATATCATCCTTTGGTCGATTTCGGACGATCTGCGTCTCAGCGAGCAGCACCGCGCTATCCTGGCTTCGGAGGCGGTGGTGTTCGCGAGCGCGGCAAGCGTTTGGGAAATTGCCATTAAACGTTCGATCGGAAAACTCGCTGCGCCGGACGATCTGCCGACGCTGCTTCCAAGAATGCAATTTCAGCCGCTTGGCGTAACCTTCCAGCATGCGAACGCCGTCGGCGGCCTACCCCGCCACCATGGTGATCCGTTCGACAGGCTGCTGATTGCTCAAGCGCAACTTGAGAACCTGACCATCCTTACAGCCGACCCACATTTCTCCCGTTACGATGTCGCTCTGGCATGATTGGCGACCTGGCTTACAAACGCAGCCGCTCGATTTCCGCTTTCCTGAGCTTCGCATCATAATCGAGCAAGAACTCGTCGAGCTGCGGCGGCTTGACTGACGTGCCCGACAGCATTGCATGCACCTGACCGCGATGATGGATGTCGTGCAGGAAGACATGGGCGAGGATATCGCCGATGCGCTCAGGAATCATGCCGTCCTGGCGCCGGTCGGTGATGACGCGGCGGTCGAGATCAGCCTCCGACAGCCCGTCGCAAAAGGCGATCAGTCGCCGATCGGCCACAGTCTGCGCGGCAAACAGGGCCCGCGGCTCGTCGAAAGGCACGAAATCGTCATGGGCGGCCGCGCCGAGACCGCCCTCTTCGAGAAAATCGAGATAGAGAAGATCGACCGCCAGTATGTGGTTGAGCGTCGCCTCGATCGACGGAAAGAAGCTGGTGCGCACGGCACCGAACTCGCCGGGCTGAAGGGACAACACCGCCCGGTAGAGCCGGTCGCTCGACCAAAGATTGTTGGCGGCCATGCGGCGCAGATGATCAAGCAGGTTCATGCCCTCACCCTGAGGAACGGATCAGATACAAGCCCACCCACCGCGAATCCAGCGAGCACAATCAGCAGCAACCGGTACATCCGTCGCCGCATGGCTTGTGTTTCCTCGTCCCGCGCGACGTTCATGTTGGTGATGGTGTGGAACATCATCGCCTTGCGCGGAAAGCCGCCGAGATTGGTGAGAGCGGGCGAACGCACCTCGATGCGATAGCTCAGCCGGATGGCGAGGATGAAAACGGCCAGAATGGCGAGCGCCCAGATGCCCGCCAGCAGATAGAATGCATCCCCGTCATTCCCTCACCTCTCGTATTTCTCGACCTTCTGCTCGATGGCGCCGAAGATCGAATGACCCGTCCTGTCCTTCATCTCGATGCGCACCGTGTCGCCGAAGCGCAGGAACGGCGTTCTGGGCTCGCCTGACACAATGGTCTCGATCATGCGCAGTTCGGCGATGCAGGAATAGCCGGCGCCACCGGCCGAGACAGGTTTGCCCGGCCCGCCGTCAAGTTTGTTGGAGACGGTCCCCGAGCCGATGATAGTACCGGCGACCAGCGGTCTGGTCTTTGCCGCGTGAACGATCAGCGCCGGAAAGTCGAAGGTCATGTCGATACCGGCATTGGCCCGGCCGAACGGCTCGCCATTGAGATCGGCGAGCAGCGGCAGGCTGACCTTGCCGCCGTCCCATGCGTCGCCCAGTTCGTCCGGCGTCACCGCGACAGGCGAAAACGCCGAGGACGGCTTTGATTGGAAGAAGCCGAAACCCTTTGCCAACTCCGGTCCGGTGAGCGCGCGCAGCGTGACGTCGTTGACCAGCATGATCAGCCGGATCGCGGCGCGCGCTTCGTCGAGGCTTGCACCAATCGGCACATCATCGACGATGATCGCGACTTCGCCTTCCATGTCGATGCCGAAGGCTTCGTCGACTATCCGGATCGGATCGCGTGGCGGAGTGAAGGAGTCCGAGCCGCCCTGGTAGATCAGCGGGTCGGTCCAGAAGCTCGCCGGCATCTCGGCGCCGCGGGCTTTGCGCACCAGCTCGACGTGGTTCACATAGGCCGAGCCGTCGGCCCATTGATAGGCGCGCGGCAGCGGCGAGTGGGCGTCATGCTCGTGGAAGCGCTCCGCCGGCACCGCGTTGTTCTCCAGCGATTCCGCTATTGTCGTGAGGTGCGGTGCGATGCGCCGCCAGTCGTCGAGCGCCGCCTGCAGCGTGCGCACCAGGAATGAGGCGTCGGTGAAGCGTGTCAGGTCGCGCGAGACGACGACGAGTTTTCCGTCGCGCGTTCCGTCCTTCAATGTGGCAAGCTTCATGCGGTTTCCTCTCCTTGTGCAGCTTTGGCGCTGCTTAACTCCACAACAAGGCCGTCCCGGGCGATCGTCAAGTCGCCGGCCCATGTTTTCCTGACAGCGGCGATCCATTCGGCTTCGCCGATCCCCGGATCGTCGGCTGGAATGAGGTGATTGAGCACCAGCCTCGTCACGCCGGCATCGCTGGCGATGCGCCCGGCCTCTTCGGCAAAGCTGTGGCTGGCGAGCAGATGGTCTCTCAGCCGCGCGCCATTGCCGGTCCTGGCCACCAGCCGCTCGATGCCTTGTTCCAGCATGGCCTCGTGAACCAGAATATCGGCGACCCTCGCAAAATCGGCGAGCGGCGGATAAAAGGCCGTATCGGCGGAAAAGACCACGCTTCTCCCAGCGTGTTCGAAGCGCAGGGCAAAACAGTCGGTCACCGGCGGATGGTCGACGCGCAGCGCCGAAACCTCGACGCCGCCTTGCTCGACCACGTGGCCCTCGCCGAATTCGACGATCGAAACCAGATCGCGAATATCCGGCCGGCCCTCGTCGACGATGCGGATCTCGATGTCGAACTCCATCGCCTGACAAAAGCGCCGCCAGTAGTGGCCTGTGCCGGGCGGGCCGAACACGCCGGCGGGCGTTGCCAGACCCGCCGTCCAGGCGGTGTGGAGCAACGGCCCTAGTTCCAGCACGTGGTCGGAATGCAGATGCGTGATGAAGATCAGGTCAAGCGACTTCAGGCTGATGCCGGCGTCGACCAGGCCGCGCGTCACGCCAAGTCCGCAGTCTACAACGACCGTGCGGCCGCCGATCTGCAGCAGCGACGAACTCGGCCATGGACCACCCGGCCGCAGCGCCGGGCCACCCTTCGAGCCCAAAATCACCAGTTGGTCCGGCATTGGCTCGGTGCTCAAGACCAGTCGCCCTCTGGCGTGCCGTTGAAACGCTTCTTCAGGTCCGCCCAGCAGTCGATGTAATTATCCTGCCGGGTTTCCAGTTCGGCGCCGTAGCGGGTCAACATCTGCGGAAATCGCGTCTCGAACATGAAGGCCATGGTGTTGTCGAGCTTGACCGGTTTCAGATTCGCGCGCGAGGCCTTTTCGAAGCCAGGGGCATCCGGCCCATGGGCCAGCATCAGATTGTGCAGACTGATGCCGCCGGGCACAAAACCCTCTTCCTTGGCGTCGTATTGGCCATGGATCAGACCCATGAACTCGCTCATGATGTTGCGGTGATACCAGGGCGGCCGGAACGTGTCTTCGGCAACCAGCCAGCGCGGCGGGAAGATGACGAAGTCGATGTTGGCGGTGCCTTCCTCGCCGCTCGGCGCGGTCAGCACGGTGAAGATCGACGGGTCGGGATGATCGAACAGCAGCGCGCCGACCGGCGAAAAGGTTGCCAGATCATATTTGTAGGGCGCGTAGTTGCCGTGCCAGGCGACGACATCCAGCGGCGAATGCCCGATCTCGGTGACATGGAAATTGCCGCACCATTTGACCACCAGCCGGCACGGCATTTCCTTCTCCTCGAACCAGGCGCAAGGCGTCTTGAAATCGCGCGGATTGGCCAGGCAATTGGCGCCAATCGGGCCTCGGTCAGGCAGCGTAAGCTTGGCGCCGTAATTCTCGCAGACATAGCCGCGCACTTCGGCGTCGACCAGCTCGACCTTGAAGACCAGACCGCGTGGCAGCACGGCGATCTCGCCGGGCCTCAATTCGATCACGCCCATCTCGGTGACGAAGCGCAAGGCACCGACCTGCGGCACGATCAGCAACTCGCCGTCGGCGTTGAAGAAATGATCGTCCACCATCGAGCGGTTGGCGACGTAGACATGCGCTGCCATGCCGGTCTGCCCCAGCACATCGCCGGCAGTGGTGATACTGCGCATGCCGGCGATGAAATCGGTCGGCTCCTTCGGCATCGGCACCGGGTTCCAACGATATTGGCCGAGCGCCAGTTCGTGATCGCCGACATTGGGCGCGGTCTTCCACAGTGGGTAGCTCGCCGGTTTGAAGCGGCCGGTGTGCTTGACGCTCGGCCGAATGCGATAGAGCCAGGAACGCTCGTTGGTGCCGCGCGGGGCGGTGAAGGGCGAGCCCGAAAGCTGCTCGGCATAGAGCCCGTAGGCCGGCCGCTGCGGCGAGTTCCGTCCTTGCGGCAGCGAACCGGGCAGCGTCTCGGTTTCAAAATCGTTGCCGAAGCCCGGCATGTAGGAAAAGGCCATCGCTTCCTCCCGGAATGGATCTCAATTGACGAAACTGGTTTCGTTTGTAACCATCGAAAATGTAACCATCAATGGCGGCTTTGAAAAATGGCGATCAAGAGCGAAGTGCCCGACGCGCCTGAAATTCTCAACCTGGAAAATTTCCTGCCCTACCGGCTCTACCGGCTTGCCGACGCCGTCAGCCGCGAATTTTCGCGAATATACAAGGACAGCCATGGCCTTACACGGCCGGAATGGCGCACCCTTTCCGGGCTTGGGCAGCACGGCACAATGACGGCGTCCGCACTCGGTGAGCAGTCGGCCATGCACAAGACCAAGGTTTCGCGCGCGGTGGCTGAGCTTGAACGGCGGCGTTGGCTAACGCGCACGCCAGATGAGAAAGACCGCCGCCTCGAACATCTGACGCTGACCAGGGCAGGCCTCGCCGCCTATCGCGAGATGGTGCCGCTGGCGAAGGCGTTCGAGCGGGAGTTGCTGTCGAAATTGAGCGTCAAAGAGCGTGGGGCGATCATAGAAGGACTGGCAGCGCTAGAAACGGCATTGGGGAAAGACTAGGTACCAAAAGAATTGTTGATATGTCGGCAGGCCAGAGGGGGGTGCTGTCCCGTCGGCGTTTCTAATCACCTACCAGTCCATCACCACCTTGCCCGAACTGCCGCTGCGCATGGCATCGAAGCCGGCCTGAAAATCGTCGATGCCGATGCGGTGCGTGATCAAGCCGGAGACATCCAGCGGACCTTGCACCAGCGCGATCATCTTGTACCAGGTCTCGAACATCTCGCGGCCGTAGATGCCTTTCAGATGCAGCATCTTGAAGATGACCTTGTTCCAGTCGATTTCGAAACCGGTGGGCGCAATCCCCAGGATGGCGATCTTGCCGCCATTGTTCATGGTGTCGATCATGTCGCGGAAGGCGGGTGCGGCGCCCGACATTTCGAGGCCGACATCAAAACCCTCGGTCATGCCGAGCGCAGGCATGACGTCGCGCAGCTTTTCCTGCGAGGCGTCGACGACATGCTGGACGCCGAGCTTTTTGGCCAGCGCCAGCCGCACCGGGTTGATGTCGGTGATGACCACCTTTCGCGCGCCGACGCATTGCGCGACGAGCGCGCCCATGATGCCGATCGGCCCGGCGCCGGTGACCAGCACATCCTCCCCGACCAGATCGAAGGACAGTGCGGTGTGGACGGCATTGCCTAGGGGATCGAAGATCGCCGCGATCTCGTCCGGCACATCGTCGGGGATCGGCACGACATTGTGCTGCGGGATTGCAAGATACTCGCCGAAGGCGCCGGGACGGTTGACGCCGACACCGAGCGTGTTGCGGCAGAGATGCCCTCGCCCGGCGCGGCAGTTGCGGCAATGGCCGCAGACGATATGACCTTCGCCCGACACGCGCTGGCCGATCTTGTATTCCGTGACCGCAGCGCCGAAATCGGCAACCGTGCCGACGAATTCATGACCGGTGACCATCGGCACCGGCACCGTCTTCTGCGCCCACTGGTCCCAATTGTAGATGTGGACGTCGGTGCCGCAGATCGCCGTTTTGCGGATCTTGATCAGCACGTCGTTGGGGCCGATCTCCGGCACCGGCACCTCTTCCATCCAGATGCCCGGCTCGGCCTTGGCCTTCACCAGCGCCTTCATCATGTTCGACATGCTTTTGTCCCTTGAATCTCTTGATCCGGAATCGCTTTTCGATTGCGGCCTTTCAGGAAATCACGCCCAATTCCTTGCCGACCGCTTCGAATGCCTCAACCGCGCGGTCGATGTCCGCGGCGGAATGCGCCGCCGACATCTGCGTGCGGATGCGCGCCTGACCCTTCGGCACCACCGGGAAGGAAAAACCGATGACATAGATGCCGCGCTTCAGCATGCGCGCCGCCATCTCCTGCGCCAGCGTCGCATCGCCCAGCATCACTGGAATGATCGGATGGTCGGCGCCGGCCAGCGTGAAACCGAGCTTGCCCATCCGCGACCGGAACCGCGCCGCATTGGCATAGAGGTGCTCGCGCAAGCCATCGCCATTGCGGATCAGGTCGAACGCCTTGATCGAAGCGCCGGCGATCGCCGGCATCAGCGTGTTGGAGAAGAGATAAGGCCGCGAGCGCTGGCGCAGCCAATCGACCACCTGCCTCTTGCCCGATGTGTAGCCGCCGGATGCACCGCCAAGCGCTTTGCCGAGCGTCCCGGTGATGATGTCGACCCTGCCCTCGACGCCACAATGCTCGGCCGAGCCGCGGCCGTTCTGGCCGACGAAGCCGACCGCATGGCTGTCGTCAACCATCACCATGGCGTCGTATTTGTCGGCGAGGTCGCAGACACCCCTGAGATTGGCGATGATGCCATCCATCGAGAACACACCGTCGGTGGCGATCAGCCGGAAGCGGCAGTCCCCGGCTTCCTTCAGGCGCGCCTCGAGATCGGCCATGTCGTTGTTGGCGTAGCGGAAGCGTTTGGCCTTCGACAGCCGCACGCCGTCGATGATCGAAGCGTGGTTCAGCGCATCGGAAATGATCGCGTCCTCTTCACCGAGCAACGTCTCGAACAGGCCGCCATTGGCATCGAAGCAGGAGCCATAGAGGATGGTGTCTTCCAGGCCGAGGAAGGATGAAATCGTCGCCTCGAGCTGCTTGTGCTCCTCCTGCGTGCCGCAGATGAAACGCACCGATGCCATGCCATAGCCATAGCGGTCGAGCGCCTGGCTGGCCGCCGCACGCAGGTCGGCGCTGTCGGCGAGGCCGAGATAGTTGTTGGCGCAGAAGTTGAGCACTTTCTGCCCACCGACCTCGATCTCAGCCGACTGGGTCGAGGAGATCACGCGCTCGGATTTATAGAGGCCGGCCGATTTGAGCCCCGCGAGCTCGCTGTCGATGTGAGAGAGGAATGCTGCGGTCATGGTCGGGCCTCGTTTGATGTGGGCCGACTGTCGTCTCGTCCGAGGTAAAAATCCATCGCAAAAACGACCGGATCGGTGGCAAGCGGCCCGATGCGGCCTCGATGGTCGCAAAAGCAACGCTACTACAAATGGTTCTGGCGGATCGCTCAAATGCCGGCACGGCGCTAAACGGGCCGATAACCATTTCGCGATCTTTCCACGTCTCCCCCTTGCCGGACGGCTGTCGATTTCCAGACCTGTTAATGTTTGCAGGCCATTGGTCTTCGCAGCAGGAATCCGTTGGCGAGAGGACCGCCCCCGAAAATGTCGCAGCAGCCGGCGCAAACCGTTTCAGGCAAACTCATACTGCTGATCAAAGCTGGCTACTGGCTGGCCCTCCTGATCATTGCCGCCATGGTGATAGCCTCCTTCATCCTGCTGCAGCAGATGATGGCCACCCAACAGCACAACAACACGTTGCTCGACATCGTCAGCACGCAAAAGACGCTTTCGCAGCGCATCGTCTTCCTGGCCGGCGCAACGGGCGCTGCTTCGCGTGACAAACAGCCGGCGCTGGTCAGCGCGCTCAAGCAGGCGACGGCGGAGTTCGAGACGAATTACGATCTGCTGCTCGAGCAGACGGGAGCCGATCCGCAATCGCAGGCCAAGCTCGACCCAAAGTCGATCGAGAGCGTCCTTTTCGCCAAGCCTTTCCACCTCGACTATTTCTCGGTCGGGCTGATCGCCAATGGCGACCGCCTGATCTCGGCCTATGAATCCCAGTTCACCGGCAATGGTGGCTACAAGGGTGGCGACGAGCGCGTCAACCTCGACGCCTCCGTCGCCAATGCGAGCTTGTCGGGCTACGCCGCGCTTGGCCAGCGCATCAGCGCCGATGCCGACGAGCGTTCCGAGAAGCTGCTCGCTCTCCACCGCACGCTGTTCTACGCCACCCTGGGCGTCATCGTACTGGTGGCGCTTTTCATCTTCAGGCCGATGTCGAACGCTATCCTGCGCAAGACGCATGAGCTGATCGACGCGCGCAATTCCATGGCCTTCATCGCGGTGCATGACGGCCTCACCGGCCTGCACAACCGCACGTTTCTGACCGATCATTTCGATACGCTGATCAAGGGCACGCACAGGCGTCGCGAGCGACTTGCCGTCGTCCAGCTCGACCTCGACCGGTTCAAGCAGATCAACGATACGCTCGGCCACGCCGCCGGCGACTATGTACTGGTTGTCACGGCACAGCGCATGCGCGATTCCTGCCGGGCTTCGGATCTCTGCGTACGCCTGGGCGGCGACGAGTTCGTCATGATCCTCGGTGGCGCCGGCGGCACCGAAGACATCAACATGCTGGCGCGGCGCATCCTGGCGCATATCAACGAGCCGATCGTCTTCCAGGGCACGACCATTCTCCCGGGCGCCAGCGCCGGTATCGCCGTCTACCCGATCGACGCCGACAATGCTCAGGATCTGCTGGTTCATGCCGATCTGGCGCTCTATTCCGCCAAGAAGCTGGGCGGCGGCAACTTCTCCTTCTTCTCCGAAGAATTGCGCCGCGAGCTCGACTATCGCAAGCAGCTCGAGCACGACATCAAGGTCGCCATCGCGGAGCGGGCATTCCAGGTCTATTTCCAGCCGCAGGTTTCGCTGACCAACGGCACGATCAGCGGCATCGAGGCGCTGGTGCGCTGGAACCATGCCGAGCGCGGCATGATCCCACCGGGCGAATTTATCCCGGTCGCCGAAAAATGCGGCTTCATGCCCGAGATCGGCCGCATCGTCATCACCAAGGCGATCAAGGAAGCCGCCGAATGGAACCGCGCCGGCATTGCCTTCGGCCGCCTTGCGGTCAATGTTTCCGGCACCGAATTGCGCGAGCCCGATTTCGATGCGTTTCTGTTCGAGACACTGGAAAAGGCCGGGCTGCCGCCACAGAAACTGTCGCTGGAAATCGTCGAATCCGTCATCCTCGACGACGAGAAGACGGGTATCGCCGCCAAGCTGCGCCACATCCGGGCAGCCGGCGTCCATCTGGAACTCGATGATTTCGGTACCGGTTATGCCTCGCTAAGCCATGTCAATCCGAACGAGATCGACCGGCTGAAGATCGATCGCCGCTTCGTCCAGAACATTCATGAGAATGGCGACAACTCGAAGATCGTGCGCGCCATCACCGAGCTTGCCCGTGGCCTCGGCATCTCCATCGTCGCCGAAGGCGCCGAAACCGAAGCCGAACTCGAATCGCTGATGGCGATCGGCTGCGACCAGGTGCAGGGCTACTCCATCGCCTTCCCGATGCCGCACGACAAGGCGCTGGAATGGCTGACCGCCCGCATGCCGAAGAAGGCCAAGCTGACGGTGCTGCAGGGAAGCCTGGCGTAGCCATTGCCCAAAGCGCGTGGCGCTTGAGCGGAGTCGAGCGACGCGCTTTGCGTCTTTGTTTGTGCGACGGCAAGACGAAGCTGACCAACTTGATCACCGCGCTGAAGCTGCGCCATTACACCTTTGGGACAATCCGGGGTTACGACGACTGAGCCCTATCCTGCTCTAGCTTTCGACATTCGCCCGCAATGCCGCCAGCACCTGCGCGAACTCCGCCAGCCGCTCGTCGGACAGTCCGACCCGCAGCCGCTTGTCAAAGGACAATGCGGCCTTGCGCAACGTCTCGAACATCGCTTCTCCCGCTGCGGTCAGTTCGACCAGATGGACCCGGCGGTTGACGGGATCGCGGCGGCGCACCAGCAGGCCCTGCGCCTCCATCGCGTTGAGATGGTGGGTCAGCGTCGCCCCCTGGATGCCGATCATGCCGGCAAGCTCGCGCTGATTGGCAAGCTTGCTCGACTTGACAGACAGCAGAGTGAGCCAGACCGGCAACGTACCGCCCGCTTCGACAAGAGCAGCATCGAAGGCTTGGGCGACAAGTTTGGCTGTGCGGCCAAGATTCATGCCGACTGGTGGGCGGTCAAAGGGCGTCATCGTCGGACACTAGACGGTGTTTTCCGTAGAGGGAACAGAGTGACAGGTTATACATTGACATCTAATCATTTGATATCTAATTATATGCAAACGGCGGGCAGAAAAGAGGAAATGCGGTCATGCAATATGTCTACATCGTCGTCCTCGGTCTTCATGTCATGGCGGGCGTGTTCTGGGCCGGCACCACCATCGCGGTCGGCCGCGATCCGGAGATCCGGGCGGAACGGTTCTTCCGGCCCCAAATGGGCGCGGCCGGTCTCGTTTTCCTCACCGGCATACTGCTTTGGTATTTCTTCCATGAAGGCCTTTTCGGCCCGATGGAGAAGGTGCTGGCGCTGGGCATCGCCACGGCTCTAATTGCCGCCGGCGTACAGGGCGCGCTGGTGGGTTCCGCCACCAGGAAGCTTGCCGGCGCCGACGCGGCGACGGAAGCCAGGTTGCGCGCGAAAATGACAAGAGGCGAGCGCATCGCCGGCGGTCTACTGGTCATCACCGTGCTGTGCATGGCCGTCGCGCGGATGGTTTGAGGCGCGGCACAACTTCACGGAATCGTACGTTGTCTGGCGACGAGCCAATGACGTGCGGGCGCGCGGTCGGACCGAAGTACACGGGCTCTCGTACGCAGGTCCGACCGCGCGCCACCAATTCTCGCGATAACGAATTTCAAATCCGCAAGCCGAACCTGATGCCGTCATAAATGGCGGCATGGATGTTGCGCGAGGCGACCGCGTCGCCGATCCGGAACATCACGAAGCGTGCTTCTGGGTTGCGCGCCGGAAAAATGTCGCCGCCGCTCACCAGCCGCTCGTAATCCACCGCGCCGCCGTTCTTCGACAGCGGCTTCAGCGAGAGATAGAGATCGTCGAGCGGCAGCGTGCCGTGCTCGACCACCACCTGGTCGACCCGCCGCTCGCCGCGCCAGCCATCGGCAAAGTCCGAGGCCAGTTCCGCGACCAACTGATTGCCCTCGCGCCGTACCGAGCGCAGCCGCGTGTTGATGGTGATGGTGACGCCCTTTTCCTGGAAGGCGCGCATATAGGGCACGTGGTTCATGCCTCCCATTTCCGGTGCGAAGAACCGCTCCGGCGAGACAAGCTCGAGTTTTGAGCCGGCATTGGCGATCAGTTCGGCCGCGCCCATGCCCTGATGGCCGCCATTGTCGTCATAGAGCAGCACATTTTCGGCCGGCTTGGCGCTGCCGGCCATGATGTCCCAACTCGAGGTGACAAGGTTGTCGCCAGCCGTCAGTGGCGGGTTTTGCGGCAGGCCGCCGGTGGCGACCACCACCACGTCGGGCGACAGGGCCAGAACGTCGTCCTTCTCCGCCCAGGTGTCGTAGCGAATCTCGACACCGAGCCGGTCGAGTTCGGCCAGCCGCCAGTCGATGATGCCGATCAATTCCTTGCGGCGCGGGTTCTGCGTCGCCAGCCGAACCTGGCCGCCGGCCTGGCTCGACGCTTCCAGGATCGTTACCTTGTGGCCTCTCTCGGCCGCGACCCGCGCCACCTCCAGCCCGCCGGCGCCGGCGCCGACGACGACGACTTTCTGCTTCGGCCCTTCGGTCTTGACGATGATGTGCGGGATGTCGGCCTCGCGGCCGGTCGCCGCATTGTGGACGCACAGCGCTTCACCGCCTTCGTAGATGCGATCCAGACAATAGGTGGCGCCGACACAAGGGCGGATCTCGTGCTCCCTGCCCTCCATCACTTTTTTGATGATGTGCGGATCGGCGATGTGGGCGCGGGTCATGCCGACCATGTCGAGTTTGCCGGTGGCGATGGCGTGCCGCGCGGTGGCTACGTCGGAAATGCGCGCCGCATGGAAGGTCGGGAATTTTGTCGCCGCCCTCACCTCGCCGGCGAAATCGAGATGCGGCGACGAGCGCATGCCGGTCACCGGGATAACCTTGGTCAGTGCCGCGTCACTCTCGATCGAGCCGCGGATGATGTTGAGGAAATCGACCTTGCCGGAGCCGGCCAGCCGCTTTGCAATCTCGACGCCTTCCGCCTTCGACAGGCCTTTTTCAAAATCTTCGTCGGCGACCATGCGGATGCCGACGACGAATTTGTCGCCGACCGCCGCACGCACGGCGTCGAGCACCATGTTGGTGAAGCGCAGGCGGTTGTCGAGCGAACCGCCGAACTCGTCGTCGCGGTGGTTGGTGGCCGGCGACCAGAAGCCGTCGATCAGATGGCCATAGGCTTCGAACTCGATGCCGTCGAGGCCGGCGGCCTGGCAGCGCTGCGCGGCTGAGGCATAATCGGCGACGATCCGCTCTATGTCCCAGTCCTCGATGGTCTTCGGGAAAGCGCGATGCGCCGGTTCGCGCACGGGCGAAGCCGAGAGCACCGGCAGCCAGTCGGCCTTGTTCCAGCCGGTGCGGCGGCCGAGATGGGTGATCTGGATCATCACCTTGCAGTCGTGCTCGTGGCAGGCATCGGCGAGTTCGGCCAGCCACGGCACGATCCTGTCCTCATAGACATGCAGGTTGCCGAAGGCCGCCGGACTGTCGCGCGAAACGATCGCCGAGCCGGCGGTCATGGTCAGCGCCATGCCGCCCTTGGCCTTTTCGGCATGGTAGAGCCGGTAGCGCTCTTTCGGCATGCCATCCTCGGAATAGGCCGGCTCGTGGCTGGTCGACATGACCCGGTTCTTCAGCGTCAGATGTTTGAGCTGATAGGGCTGGAGAAGCGGATCGCTGCTGGTCATCGTCTTCCTGCGGTTTTAAATTGTGCTAATGAGCGGCAAAATTCGTTTTCAAGCATGTCGTCCCCACACTTCCCGGCGACATGCGATAAGGAACCCGTTTATGATCGACACCAAGACCCTCACCCAGCTCGGCGCGCACGTCGAGACGCCACAGAGCCCAGAAGCAGCGGTCCTGGAGACCGTGCCGTTTGCGCGCGGCGACGGGCCGCCGGCGATCGTGCGCTTCACTTGCCCGGAATTCACCTCGCTGTGCCCGGTCACCGGCCAGCCGGATTTCGCCCATATCGTCATCGACTACGCGCCCGATGCGCTGCTGGTGGAATCCAAGTCGCTCAAGCTGTTCATGACCTCGTTTCGCAACCATGGCGCCTTCCATGAAGACTGCACCGTCATGATCGGCCGCCGCATTGTGGCGGCAACCAAGCCGCTGTGGTTGCGCATAGGCGGCTATTGGTATCCGCGCGGCGGCATTCCGATCGACGTGTTCTGGCAGACCGGCGCGCCGCCCGAAGGCGCCTGGCTGCCTGACACCGGCGTCGCGCCCTATCGCGGGCGCGGCTAGCTCGCTCGTCATTCGCACTGATATTGGCTGAGTGCCCATTCACCGGTCACCGACAACAGATCCGTGATCTTCCAGTCGCCATCGACCTTCTTGAACTTCCACTCCAGCCGGTGCGGGTTGCCAGCGATGACGAAGGCGACGATGACCTTGGCTTGGTCGCCATTGATCGCCTCGAGCGTCTTCAGGCTCTTGTCGATCTCGGCCTTGTCATAGTCCGCATTGTCCAGTGCCATGTTGGGGTCGAGACACTCGCCCTGCCCGGATTTGCGCAAGACGTCGCTCTTGTCGAGCACGGTTTTTGCCGGATCGATGAAATGGCTGCGCTGCGCCGGATCGATCTCCAGCCCGACCTTATCGTAAAATGGCCGCACCACCGCTGTTGGCGAGCCCGGCTGGACGGGTGCTGCCGGCGCTGCCTCGGCTGGCGACCATCCGACCGGCGGCGTTGTTGGTTCCACAGCCGCTCCGGGCGCATTTGCGGGCGGCGGCCCGCTGTCGCCCGGCGCGGTGTCAACCGGGGCGTTTGCCGGCGGCGCACCCAACAAGCCTTGCGCGGTGGCGCCACTCAGACCCACCGCCAGCAGGCACATGGTCGACAGTGCCAGGATCGGGCGATGGGCCATCGCATCACTCCGGTGTCTGGCCGGCCACGCATTCCAGCGCGCTGAGCTTCCAGTCGCTGGTCTTCGAGGCGATGTCCGATATCTTCCACTTGCCGTCGATCTTCTTGAGCGACCAGACCATTTCGCGTTTGGAATCCTCGCCCTCGGAGAAAAGGCGGAAGGACGCTGTAACCTCTGCGTTGTCGCCATCCAGCTTCTCAGACAGTTTCAGCGTTTTCGAGACGGTCTTCTGATCGAAATCCTGGGCGTCCAGGCCAGGATCGAAATCGATGCAGGCGACCTGGTCCGGGTTCTTTTTCGTTGCCTGGTCGTTCAGGTCGAACAGTTTCGTCACCGGCTCGGTGAACCGATCCCGGTATTGTTCGTCGGCCTCGAACTTGACTGCGGGAACATAGAAGAACTTCACGGCGTTGGACGCCGGTCCGGCGACGGCGGCCGCCGGCAAGGCTATCGAAAGGGCGGCAACGAGCACTGTCGGTCTCATGCAGAATCTCCGGCTTTTGATGGCTTGAGCCTATCAATACCACGCATCCTGCATATCGGCTTTTTTTCGGCTCATGAAGCCCCGTAACGCTTGTTTCAACCATCCAGCCAGACGTTCTGCAGATCCATCTCGAAGGTCTGGTGGACACCGTAGTTCTTTACCTTCTTGTTCATGTGGCTGTAGAGCTTCTGCCAGAACGGCTGAACGATGACGCCCGAATCCTGCAGGATCTGCTCGACATCCTTCATCACCTCCTTGCGCTTCTCCACGTCGATGAGCGAAAGCGCCTGCTTGAGCTTGGCGTCGAAATCGGGATTTGAGTACGCCGTTTCATTCCAGGCCTCGCCGGTGCGATAGCCGAGCGCCAGCACCTGAACGCCGAGCGGGCGCATGTACCAGATCGTCATGGAATAGGGATATTTCGTCCAGTCGTTCCAGAAGGTCGAACCCGGCAGCACCGTGCGCTTGACCTTGATCCCGGCATCGCGCAGCTGGCCGGCGATCGCGTCGCCCGTGTTCTTCTGCCAATCGTCCTCGACGGTGATCAGTTCATGCTCGAAGTCGGCCTGCCCGGCTTCCGCCATCAGCTTCTTGGCGCCGGCGGCGTCGCGTGTCTTCTTGGGCAGCGGATAGTATTCCGGATGGATCGGGGCGACGTGGTGGTTTTCGCCAGGGGTGCCTCGCCCGGCATAGCCAAGTTCGAGAACCGCGTTGTTGTCGACGGCCATTTGCAGGGCGTTGCGGACCCGCTGGTCGTCATAGGGCTTGTGAGTGATGTTGGTGCGGGCAACGAGCGTCGTCGCCGTCGCAACCTCCGATTTCACCAGGCCCATCTTGTCGAGGATGTCGATGAAGTCGGCGGGCGTCTCGAAATTGAGGTCGATCTCGCCGGAATCGAATGCATTGATCGAAGCATTGAAATCGGTGCCGTAATCGATGAATTCGACGCTGTCGAGCGGCGCTTCCCCACCCCACCACTTGCCGTTCTCACGGCGCTTGACGACCGCCTTCTGGCCGACATCGTAGGAGACTAGTTCGAACGGCCCGGTGCCGATCGGCTTCTTGATCGGATCGGCACCGTCGGCATCGAAGTTGCGATGAACCACCAGCGCCGGATAGTCGGTGAAGTTCGGGATGAGCGAAATGTCGGGTTCGTTCAGTTTCAGCTTGACCGTGTTGTCATCGACCTTGGTGATCGCGCCATCCCTGGCCTTGCCGGTCTTTGCGTCGATCAGTGCACCGACGCGTGCGGCCATGGAGTTTCCGGCGACGCTTTTCTCGCACCAGCGCGTCAGATTTTGAACGACATCATCGGCGCTGAAAGCATCGCCGTTGTTCCATGTAATGCCCTTGCGCACATGCAGCACATATTCGGTGGCGTCGTCGTTGATATCCCAGCTTTCCAGCAGAACAGGCTCGAATGTGAATTGCCTGGTGTAGCGGACAAGCGGCTCCAGCCAGCAGCGCGAAATGTTGGCCAGTTCCACCCAGTCGTAGGTGCGCGGATCCTTCTGCCCCTTCACCGACATCGAGACGCGCAGGGTTCCGCCTTTCTTCGGCTCTTCGGCCAAAGCACGATCGGGCACGGCAAGGCCGATCATGCCATAGGCAAGCGCCGTTGACGCGCCGAAGGCGCTTGCGAGCGCCAGGAATTCGCGCCGGTCGACACGACCCGCGCGTGCTTCGGCGGCCATTGCCTCGATAGTGCTCGGCACGCGATCGCCATTGCTTCTGAAGAATGTCATTTTTTCCTCCCGTCTGGTTCCCGTCTGATCTTCGTGGTCACCTCAACTGACGCTGTCCGGCAGCTTCTCCTCCCGCCGCGCTATGAAGTCTGTCAGGCCATCGGCGATGCCTTCGTCGAGCTTCGGCTCCTCGTAGTCCGCCAGCATGTTGCGCGCCTTCTCGCGGCCGCGCGTGTCGTGGTCCTTCGCCCCTTCGGCCTTCCACTGTTCGAATGAATTGAAGTCCATGATGCTGGGCATGAAGAAGGCGGACTCGAAATGTTCGAGCGTGTGCTGGGTGCCGAGGAAATGGCCCTGGGGCCCCACCTCGCGGATCGCCGCCATCGCTTCCTTGAAATCGTCGAACGGCAGCCCGCCGGCATATTTGTACCAGCCGATCAGTTGTTCGCAGTCGGTCGCGAATTTCGAATAGCCGCAGGTCAGCCCGGCCTCGAGCCATCCCGCCGAGTGCCAGATGTAATTGGCGCCAGAAAGGATGGCGGCATGCATCAGCATGTTCGCCTCGTAGCCCGCCTGGGCGTCGTTCAGCTTCGACCCGACATGGAATCCGGAAGTGCGCCACGGCAGCCGGTACTTCCGCGCCAGGGCTCCCATCAGATACATCATCTGCGCCGCCTCCGGCGTGCCGCCCATCGGGGCGCCGGTCTTCATGTCCACCGTCACCATGAACTGTCCATAGATCTGCGGCGACCCCGGGCGCAGCAGCTGCGTGAACGCGATGCCCGCCAGCGCTTCCGCGTTGACCTGCGCCACCGCGCCCACGGCGGAGGCCGAGGTCGAGGCGCCGCACAGCGCGAAGGGCGCGAGGATCAGCGGCTGGTTGTTCCGCGCATAGACCTTCATCGCGTCCAACATGGTGGCGTCCCACACAAGCGGCGAATTGCAGTTGGTGATCGACACCAGGACCGGGTTGTCGCGGACATAATCCTCGCCGAACACGATGCCCGCCATCGCCATCGTGTCTTCCGCCCGATCCTTGGACGTGACGATGCCCATGAACGGCTTGTCGGAGTGCTTCAACGCCGAGTGGATGATGTGGAGGTGACGCTTCGGCACCGCGATTTCCATCGGCTCGCAGATGATCGAGCTCGACGAGTGCAGCGCCGGCGCCATGTAGGCGAGCTTATGGAAATTCTGCAGGTCGGCGAGCGTGCCGTAGCGTCTGTTGTTGTCGAGGTCGCGCACATAGGGTGCGCCGTACATCGGCGCGAAGATGGAGTTGTTGCCGCCCACGCGCACCGAACGCTGCGGATTTCGCGCATTGAGCGTGAACTCCGACGGGACCTTCGAGACCAGCTCCATCAGCAAGGCGCGGTCGATGCGCACACGTGTCTCCGAAACGTCTGCCCCGGCGGCCTTCCAGATCGCAATGGCCTCGTCGTCGCGGAACTCGCACCCCACCTCTTCGAGGATTGAGAGTGACTCTTGGTGGATCAGCTCGACTGCCTCATCCGGAACCATCTGATAGACGGGGATCTGGCGAACCAGGGTCGGAAACGACGTTACGGGAGCCCCGCGCAGCGCCTTGCGCCCGAGGCGGCCGCCACTTCGACGATTGGCGTGTTCGGTCACTTCAGGGGCCGGTGCGTTCATGACAACTCCATTCCACTCATTGGCACCAGCCTAGCGGGACAAAATGGCGATGTGACGCTGGAAAATCCTGATCTCTTGTATAAGCTGAGCTTATGCGAAGCCTGCGCCACCTCCTGCCTTCCGCCGGCAGCCTGATCGTCTTCGAGGCGGCCGGGCGTCTGTCGAGCTTCACCGCCGCCGGGCGCGAACTCGGCATGACGCAGGCCGCCGTCTCCTACGCGGTGCGCGGACTGGAGGAACAGCTCGGCGCCAAGCTGTTCCAGCGCCGCCACCGTCAGGTCATCCTGACCGAGGCCGGCGAGCGCTTCCACGCCGACGTCTCGCTCGGCCTCTCGCATATCCGCAAATCGGCGGAGGATCTGCGCCTGCAGGCAACCGGCGGCCACGTGACGCTGGCCGCCTCGACGGCTTTCGGTTCCTTCTGGATGATGCCGCGCCTGCAGCAGTTCCGCGACGAGC
The DNA here is from genome assembly GCF_040318045.1 of Mesorhizobium sp. M1338. Lineage (NCBI taxonomy): Bacteria > Pseudomonadati > Pseudomonadota > Alphaproteobacteria > Hyphomicrobiales > Phyllobacteriaceae > Mesorhizobium > Mesorhizobium sp. M1338. The sequence goes on from NZ_JAMYLL010000016.1 coordinate 56,916, forward strand.
TGCCGGGCATCGACCTGCGCATCCAGACCGCCGATCGCGACCTCGACATCATCGCGGAAGGCATCCCGCTCGGCGTGCGCGGCGGCGAGCCGCGGGATTGGCCGGACTATCATTCGCTGCCGCTGGCGGATGAGGAGATATTTCCCGTTGCCGGCGCCAGCTACGCAGCGAAGTTCGGCCTGCCCAAATCCGTCGCGGAACTGGCCACGCACCGCCTCATCCATCTGGAAGAGCCGTATCGCGAGGCGGCAAGCTGGGACGAATGGTTCCTGTCGGCCGGCGCCAGTCTCAGCGATACCGCGCGCGGCCTGCGCATCAACGACTATGGCCTGGTGATCCAGGGCGTCATGGAAGGCCAAGGCATCGCTCTCGGCTGGCGGCATCTTGCCGAGCGCCTGCTGGCATCAGGACTGTTGGTGACGGTGACGGATCATGTTCTGAGGACCGGCAAGGCGTTCTATGTCGTCTGGCCAAAGAACCGCGAGCTCAGCGACAACGCCCGCAAGGTGCGCGACTGGCTGGCGGCGCAGGCGTGAGGGACAGTGCCTCCCAGTTCCTTGGAAGTCGGCGGGACAGCACCCCCCTCTGTCCTGCCGGACATCTCCCCCGCAAGTGGGGAGATTGGCAGTTCCAACCTCCCCGCCCTTCCTTCAGCGCTGCAGATTGGCGAAAGCCGTGACGACATCCGATCTCCCTCCTTGCGGGGGAGATGGCCGGCAGGCCAGAGGGGGGTGCTGTCCCGCCAGCATCACCGCTATTCCGCCGACATCGAATGCTTCCTCATCGCCTTCGAATCCGCGTATAGTGTCTCCATGCCCATCCGCCAGCTTTCCGAAACGATGATCAACCAGATCGCCGCCGGCGAAGTCATCGAGCGTCCGGCAAGCGTGGTCAAGGAACTGGTCGAGAATGCGCTCGATGCCGGTGCTGGCAAGGTGGAGATCGTCACTGCCGGCGGCGGACTGAACCTGATCCGCGTCACCGATGACGGCTCCGGCATTCCCGAACCGGAGCTGGCGCTGGCGATCGCGCGTCACTGCACCTCCAAGCTCACCGAGGATATCAACGACATCCGCTCGCTCGGCTTCCGCGGCGAAGCGCTGCCGTCGATCGGCTCGGTGTCGCGGCTGTCGATCCGCTCGCGCACAGCCGCCGGCGACAGTGCCGCCGAGATCGGCATCGAAGGTGGCCGCGTCCTGCCCGTCAGGCCGGCGGCGGCCAATCGCGGCACCACGGTCGAGGTGCGCGACCTGTTCTTCGCAACGCCCGCCCGGCTGAAATTCATGAAAGGCGAGCGCGCCGAGAGTTCGGCGACCAGCGATGTGATCAAGCGCATCGCCATCGCCTTCCCCACCGTGCGCTTCACCCTGGCCGGCTCCGATCGCTCGACGCTGGAATTGCCCGCGACCGACAGCAGCCAGGAAGGCAGCCTGCGTCGCATCGCCCAGGTAATGGGTGCCGACTTTCCCGACAATTCGATTGCCATCGAGGCGATGCGCGAAGGCGTGCACCTGACCGGGTACGTGTCGATCCCGTCCTTCACCCGCGCCAACGCGCTGCAGCAATATGCCTATGTCAACGGCCGCCCGGTGCGCGACAAGCTGATCGCCGGCGCCATTCGCGGTGCCTTCGCCGACGTCTTGCCGCGCGACCGCCATGCGGTGACGGTGCTGTTCCTGACGCTCGATCCGGCCATCGTCGACGTCAATGTCCACCCGGCCAAGGCCGATGTGCGCTTCCGCGACCCAGGACTGGTGCGCGGGCTGATCGTCGGTTCCATCCGCCAGGCACTCGCCGATTCAGGCATCCGCGCGGCCACCACGGGTGCTGCCGGCATGATGGCGGCTTTCCGGCCCGGCGCCGCATCCTACGGTCACGGCGGCCCGGCAAACGGCCACCGCAGCTACGACGCGGCCCATCACGCGTCGGGCTCGTCCGGCTTCGATGCTGCCCGTTCATCCCAGCGCCCTCTCGACATGGGTTTCGAGGGAGCGCGCTTCGAACATCGCGGTTTGCGCGAAAACGAGCAGGCGGCGTTCGATGCCGGTCCGCTTGCCAGCGCCGATGCGCGCGCCGGGCAGGATGAGGCGGCCGAGACGCTGCTTGGCGCGGTGCTGGGAGCGGCGCGCGCCCAGGTGCATGAGAACTACATCGTTGCGCAGACCAGGGATTCGCTCGTCATCGTCGACCAGCATGCAGCACATGAACGGCTGGTCTACGAGGCGCTGAAGAATGCGCTGCATTCGCGCCCCGTGCCCTCGCAGATGCTGCTTCTGCCTGAAATCATCGACCTGCCCGAAGAGGATGCCGAGCGGCTTGCGCTCCATTCAGAAACGCTGGCACGTTTCGGGCTCGGTATCGAGCGCTTCGGCCCCGGCGCCGTCGCGGTGCGGGAGACGCCGTCGATGCTCGGTGAAACCAATGTCCAGCAATTGGTGCGCGACCTTGCCGATGAGATCGCCGACAACGACACGGTCGAGACGCTGAAGGAGCGGCTGGACAAGATCGCCGCGACCATGGCCTGCCACGGCTCGGTACGCTCCGGCCGTCTGCTCAAGGCGGAGGAGATGAACGCGCTGCTGCGGCAGATGGAGGCGACGCCGGGCTCCGGCACCTGCAACCACGGCCGCCCGACCTATATCGAGCTCAAGCTGGCGGATATCGAAAGGCTGTTCGGGCGGCGTTGAGGTCTTGCTATCGGCGTCCCGCTTCATTTCCTTTGGCGGTACTTTTTGGTCTTGCGGTCAAAGGCATAGTCCATCGCATATCCGGCGCCGCCACCTCGAAAATTCACCGAAATGATGTCCTTGCCTCGCTCGGCCCACTTCTGGACGTTCGCATAGATGGACGTCATCAACATGCCGGCGTTGCAGCCATCATCATCGAAGGCGATCTCCTGAACGACCTTCCTGCTGCTCTTTTTGATGACCTGCATTTTCGCCATGCAAGTGCCTGACTCGGTGTTCGTATAAAGACCGGCAAACCTGTGGGCGGCTGTTTCGGCCCAGAAGGGAATCTCGACGGTCCCGTCGAGCTTTGGGTCGCCAGTATCGTCCAGGCCCGCGACTTTCTTGAGCGAGACGGGATACGTGTCTGCCCCCTTGCTCCAGGTGCCTGTGGCGCCGCTTTCAGCCATGTCGAGGGAAAACGGGCATCCGGTGGTGTCGACGGGGATCTTTGATCCAACCACCAATATCCGGTCGAATTCCTTGTCGTTCGAGATCTCGCAGAGCGCGAGCCTGCTGCCGTTGAGCTTGCCGAACACCGCTATCGGGCTTTGTTTCGTGTCGTAGAAGTAGCTTCCCTCGACGGTCATGCCGCTGCCGAAGCCGTCATATGTCTGAAGCGAGACATGAACGGGCTGGGAGCCGATCGACCCTTCGTAATTCTCCACGTGATACCAACCCGCGGCGGCCTTCCCGCTCAGCAGCAGCACACAAGAAATTACGGATATGAACCATCTTCCCATCCCGACCCCGCCGTGTTCCACAAAAGCGGCCCACCATAGCCGCCCGCCTGGCGCATGTCTGCATCACGGCGGGTACGGCTCGGGATTTGAGTCCGGAAATGGCTCCAGCCTTTTGTGTCAACGCCTCAAATTCACGACAATGACGCCGCCGAGTGCCAGCGCGCCACCGAGGATGCCGAGCAGCGTCGGCACTTCGCCGAGCCAGAAGAAGCCGATCAACGCCGACATGGGTGAGACCAGATAGAGGAAATTCGAGGCACGTGCGGCGGGCAGACGCGACAGCGCGGTCGCCCAGGCGGCGTAGGCGATCAGGCTGGGCACGATGCCGAGGAAGATGACGGCGCCAAGGCCTGCGGTGTCGGCAACCGCCGCCTGCGAAAAGGCTGACGGCAGGAAGGGCGACAGGCAGAGTGCGCCGAGCACCATGTTCGAGGCCGAAATGGTCAATGGATGATGGCGGGCAAACAGCGGCTTCTGGACGATGGTGTTGACGGCCGAGCACAAGGCCGAGCCAAGCACCAGCAGGGCGCCGGTATTGAAATGCAGACCTTGCCCGTCGGCCATGGCGATGACGCCAATGCCGGCGAAGGAAATCACCGTTCCGATCCAGGCCATGCCAGAGAAGCGCTCGCCAAGCAGCGCCATCGCCATGATGGCGGTGAAGATCGGGCTGACGTTGATGATGAAGCCGGCGGCACCTGCCGAGACGGTCAGTTCGCCGAAATTGAGCATTACGGTGTAGAGCGCGACGAAGATGGCGCCGCCGAAGACGAGGCGCCACACTTCGTCCAGCCTGGGCAGCGCCGGACGCTTGACCGCGAGGAAGATCGCCGCCGGCACGGCGGCGATGGCAAAGCGCAGCGCGCCCAGTTCCAACGGCCCGAAGGCGGCAAGGCCGGCGCGGATCGCCGGAAAGGCCGATGCCCAGCCGACCACCGTGAGCGCCACGGCGATGGCTGCCGCGGTATCCATCCGCTGTGTCAAATTCAACGTGCCCGTCATCGCGCCCATCTCACCGTCCTCGTGTTCTTCGGTCCTGAAAGGCAGAAAACGCCTTTTGGGGCCGATTGACAAACGACCAAATCGAGGATCACCTGTGACTATGGATCACAGCTCAGACACAATGGTGCCGCTCGAAACGCTGCGCGCCTTCGACGCGGCGGCGCGAACAGGCAGCTTTTCGGCGGCGGCCGAAAAGCTCAACATCACCCACGGCGCCGTCAGCCGGCAGATCGCCAAGCTCGAAGACTGGCTGGGATTGAAAGTCTTCGATCGCGGTGCGCGCGGCGTCTCGCTGACAATCGAAGGCAACAGGCTGCATCTGCGCACCACGGAAGCTTTCGCGCTGATATCGACCCATTCCGACCGCTGGGTCGAACCGCGCGGCACCGCCGTGGTGCGGCTGACCTCCATCCCCTCGGTCAGCGGGCTGTGGCTGATGCCGCGCATGGCGGCACTGGAGAATAATCCCTCCAAGCTGCGCATCGTGCTGGATGTCGACATCCGCCAGGCCGACCTCGCGGACGAAGGCATCGACCTGTCGATCCGCTGCGGCCGCGGCGGCATTCCTGGCCGCATCTCGGTGCAGCTTTTCGAGGAACATGTCTTCCCCGTCGCCTCACCGGAGCTTGCCCGCGAGATCGGCCGCGGCGACCCCGCCCGGCTGCTCAAATTTCCGCTGATCAACGATTCCGACGCTTCGGCCTGGCGCGCCTGGTTTGCCGCGCAAGGCATGGACTACCGCCCGCGCCCGCAGGACCGCCGCTTCGAGGATTACAACCTGGTGCTCGACGCCGCCGCCTATGGGCTCGGCATCGCGCTGGCGCGTCCGCCGCTGACCGGGCATCAGTTGGAGTCGGGCCGCATCGCTCCCGTCGACGAGCGCACCGCTCTCAATCCGGTGTCCTACTGGCTCGACCGGCCGATGGGACGGCCACGGGCCGCTGCGGCGGAACTGGCGCGCCGTATCGCGGTGCAGGCAGGGCTGGCGCCGGAAAAGATGGAAGCCTTCATCGACGCCGAGGGTTAGCGCAGCACCAAAAGAATGAACCCGACGATCGCCACGGCCAACAGCCCGGCAGCCAACGACGTTAGGCCCACGCTCATCTGCCTGCTTTCGGGCTGCGCCACGACGTTCGACCGGGAAGCCGCCTGCCCTCGTCCCGCAACCGCATTGGCGTCGGCTGAGCGGCGCAGGGCCGGAACCTCGGGTGAAAGAAGCGCAACCCATGGCAGTGCCGTGGCCCTTGCCGCGGCTCCCTCATCGACCCTTGTCGGCGGCGGCGCCAGGCCACGTTGCGTAGTGTCGCCGTCAGCCGATGTCCTCGCCGCAGTCGCTGCGGCATCGCCGGTTGTTGCGCCGTCCGGTTCCGCGAGCGCCAGATAGGCCTGCAACATCTCCGCCGATGCTGTCTGCTGGGCTCTCACGGTTGTTGCCGGTGATAACAGCATAGGCAGTGTCGGTGTCGCTGCCGGGCGAACGGGCGCGCCGGATGGCGCCGGCGGCGCCACCAGCGCCTTCACGAGGGCGGTTTTTACCGGATCGGCCTTCGCCGACGGCACGGCCCGCGGCGTCATCGCTTCCCTAAGCAAGACGGCAAGACGAGCAGAGGAAATATCCATAGTGCCCCGTCAACAGCGTTTTTCTTCCCAACATTAGGGGTTCAGCATTGTCTCAGGCTTGTCACATGCTTGACCTCGCCGGAAATTTATGGCGATGAAACCCCCATGAACCTCGGCGTCCCTGCATGATGAACCGTTTCGAAGGCCCCGGCGGCAGCAAGGAAGCCCGCATCCGCTATCTCGATGGCGATTTCCAGGTTACCAGCCCTGGCGCATTCGTCCGCTGCTCCGTGACCGGCGAAAGCATTCCGCTCGATGAGTTGAAATACTGGAGCGTCGCCAGGCAAGAGCCCTATGTCAGCGCAACCGCATCCCTGCGCCGCGAAATCGAGGTGCATCCGGAGCTGCGCAAGCGCGGCTAGCCCCTCATTTTACGCTGGCGCCAGGCATCCAGCGTTTCATCGATGATGCGCGCGGGCACGTGATCCAGTTCGAAAACGGTGTCGATCTCCAGCACTTCGAGCTGGTCGAGAAAGTCCCGTGAGGCGCCGTGCCGCAGCCGGGCGGCGTCCTTGGCGGTGGTGATGAGACCGAGCCTCTCGGCGCCAGCCGTCGCGGCCAGTTCGGCAAGTTCGTCCTCGGCATAGAAATGATGGTCCGGAAACGGCCGCGTCGACACCAGCTCGCCGCCGGCTTTGCGCACCGTGTCGAAGAATTTCTCGGGATGGCCGATGCCGGCGAAGGCCAGCAGCCGCTTGCCGGCAAACCCCGCCTTGCCGCTTGGCTCGGTGCGAGCCTCGAAGATCGGCCGTCCGGCGCGCGCCGCCTGGCGTACCACGGCGTCGGCGGCGGTGCCCTCGCCCATCTTCAACAGCCCGCTGGTGAAGACCAACTGGTCGACGACCTTGGCCCGGAGCGGGCCGCCCGGAATGACCCGGCCATTGCCGATCCCGTAGCGCGCATCGACGACGACCAGCGCGTAGTCGATGTGGATGCGCGCGCTCTGGAAGCCATCGTCCATGATCAGGAAATCGCAGCCATGCTTTTCCAGCAGCAGCCGGGCGCCGGCGGCGCGGTTCGGCGTCACCGCCACCGGCGCGTGTTCGGCCAAGAGCAGCGGCTCGTCGCCGACATGCTTGGCGCTGTCGTGATTGATATCGACGACATGCGGTTCGGCGAAGGAGCCGCCATGGCCGCGCGACAGGAAGCCGGGTTTCAGATGCATGCGTTGGGCCTGTTCGGCGAGCGCGATGGCCACCGGTGTCTTGCCGGTACCTCCAACGGTGAAATTGCCGATGCACAGAACCGGTGCCTCGATCTTCTCGCGCTTGGCCCGCCGCATGCCCCGGCCGGCGGCGAGCGCATAGATGGCCGACAGCGGCGACAGTGCCAGGACCCGCCAGTCCGGCTCTTCCCACCAGAATGGTGGTGCCTCGGAAGTCACGCTAGCGCCCGTTCGCGCCCTTCAGGCGCGACTTGACGACCAGCGGCTGGATGTAGGGCTCAAGCGATTTCAGCGTACGGGCCAGCGCACCTCGCATCTCGTCGACGGTCGCAATGCCCGCCGCCATCATCTCGTGGCGCGCCACTTCGTTGGTCAGGAGGAAATTGACGGCGCCGGCCAGCATGTCGCGATCGCGCACCAGCTTGGCGCCGCCGCTGTCGAGCAGACGCCGGTAGGCCTCGCGAAAATTCTGCACATTGCGGCCGGCGAGAACCGCGGTGTCGAGCATGGCCGGCTCCAGCGGATTCTGGCCACCCTCCGAGGTCAGCGAGCGGCCGACGAATGCGATTTCCGTCAGCCTGAGATAAAGCCCCATCTCGCCGATCGTATCGCCAAGCAATATGTCGGTGTCGGCAGTGATCCTGTCGCCCTTGCTGCGCCGCGCGACCTTCAGACCCATGCCGGAAATCTGCGCGGCAAGCGCCTCGGCGCGATCGGGATGACGTGGAACGACGATCGTCAGAAGACCAGGGTGACGCTTGTGCAGCGTCGCGTGGACTTCCGCCGCGACCACCTCCTCGCCGTCATGGGTCGAGATCGCCGCCCAGGTCGGGCGCGCGCCGATCTGCCGCCGCAGCGCCGCCAGCACCCGTTCGTCGACAGGCGGTGGCGACGTGTCGACCTTGAGGTTGCCCGATACGGTGACCGGCCGGGCGCCGAGCGCGAGGAAGCGCTCGCCATCGACATCCGACTGCGCCACCACATGAGCCAGGTTCTCGAACAACGCCTCGGCGATGTTGGCCCGTTTCTTCCACGACCTGAACGAACGGTCGGACAGCCTGCCATTGACCAGCACCTGCGGCACGCGGCGCGCGCCAAGCTCGAGGATGGTCATTGGCCAGATCTCGGATTCGGCGATGATCGCCAGATCCGGCTGCCAGTGGTCGAGGAACCGGCTGACCGCCGGCTTGAGGTCGAGCGGCACATATTGATGGATGATGCGATCACCGAGCCGCTCGTCGGCGACCTGCGCCGAAGTGACCGTGCCGGTCGTCAGCACGATGTTAACGCCGTAGTCGAGAATGCTTTCGACCAGCGGCACGACGGCTATGGTCTCACCGACGCTTGCAGCATGGATCCAGATCACCGGACCCTCGGGCCGCGGGCGGCCGGCGACGCCATAGCGCTCGCGGCGGCGGTAGCGGTCTTCCTTGCCGCGCGAGGTGCGCCAGGCGACGTAGGGCCCGACCAGCGGATAGGCGGCCGCACCCGCGAAGCGGTATGCCGACAGCATGGCTCTCGCCCAGCGACCGCTCATCGCGTGGCGTCCACGAGACGGTAGGCCTCGGCGGTCGCGGCATTGAGCGCGACTGTCACTTCCTGGCGCTTGCGCTCCATTTCGGCGGCATCGGCACCAGCCGCCACGAAGATCGGCGGGCCGATGACGATCGACGAGCGGCCGAACGGCAGGTTGATGGTGGTCCTGTCCCAGCTCTTCTCCAGCACCTTGCGGCGGCTGGTGGTGATGGCGACCGGCACAAGCGGCCGGCCCGAGAGGCGCGCCAGGAGAACGATGCCAAGCCCTGCGTCGCGCGGTTTGCCGTGCGGAATATCTGCGATCATGGCGACGTTCTTGCCGGTCGCGAGCGACTTTTTCAGGGCGATAAGCGCTTTTGCCCCGCCTTTATCGAGATGCCTGGCATTTTCTCGCCCGCCCGAACCGCGCACCGCCTCGATGCCGAATTTCTCCAGCATCAATGCGTTGAGCTCGGCATCGGCGCTGCGTGAGACCATGGCGACCAGGGGCTTGCGCTTGGGGTAGTAGGCTGGCGTCAGCAGATGCTGACCGTGCCACAGAGCGATGATGACGGGCTCGAACTCGGTATAGGCACCGCCCGAAAACCGCGCCGATCCCGCGACGACGCGATTGGTGAGGTGCACGAACCGGACGAACTGGGCGAACAGGCTGGCGATGGCGTTCTTGACGAAGCGCGACTCCGCCAGCGGTTGGCGAATCTTGCGCCAGAAGGCCTTGGTCGTGCGGCTGCGTCCCCTGCCCGTGGGTGCGGCCTCGCTCGCTGGCCCTTTCGCCAGATCATGCTCCATCGAAGTCAACCGGCAGCCTTGTTGTCGGGGTCCAGCAGCCGGTGCAGATGAACGACGAAATAACGCATGTGGGCATTGTCCACGCTGGCTTGCGCCTTGGCTTTCCAGGCCGTGTGCGCGGATTGATAGTCCGGATAGATGCCGACGATGTCGAGCCCGTCGAGATCGCGGAATTCGCTGCCGCCAAGCTTCTTCAGTTCGCCACCGAACACCAGATGCAAAAGCTGTTTCTTTCCGTCTTCCACGGCCATGTCGGTCCTTCACATATCGTGAGTTTGTGACAGGTCTAGACCAAAGCCGCCGACTTTGGAACCTTAGACCCAGATGAATTCATCTCGTTCAGGAAAGCGCTTTTACGCATCCAGCCCGGCGATGACGCCGGCGAGCACGTCCAGCAGTTCACCGCTGCCGGCGGCGAGCGCGCCGTGGCGGGTCACCTCGCCGGCATAGAGCGGGGCGCGGCCATGCCGGTCGAGCAACTGGCCGCCGGCCTCGCGCAAGATGAGATCGGCAGCGGCAATATCCCAGTCATGCGCGTTCGGCTTGACGAAAGTGGCATCCAGCACGCCATTGGCGATCATGGCCAGCCGATAGGCGAGCGAAGGGCTGTAGGGCGCCCGCTTCAGCCGCGCCTGCCACTTGGCCGGCATCAGGTCGGTCAACTGCTTCAGCCCGGAAATCTCGGCCGTATCCGCCAGTTTGCGCACCGCGATGCGCTTGCCATTGCGGAAGGCGCCCTGACCGGGCAGCGCCCAATAGGTCTCCTCCATCGCCGGGCATTCCAGCACGCCGGCCAATGTGCGGCCATGCTCGACGACGGCAACGCTGACGCACCAGGTGCGCTGGCCTTCCAGGAAACCGCGCGTGCCGTCGATCGGGTCGACGACGAAGGTGCGGCGTGCCGAAAGCCGAACCGGATCGTCGACTGTTTCTTCAGACAGCCAGCCATAATCCGGCCGCGCCGCCAGCAGCGTTTCGCGCAGATAGGCGTCGGCGGCGTGATCGGCCTCGCTGACCGGCGATGTGCCGCCCTTCATCCAGACTTGCGGGCTGTTACCGAAATAGCGCATGGCGATGACACCAGCCTCGCGGGCGGCATCGCGCAGCAGCAGCAAATCCTCGGTGGCGCCGGCAATGGTCAGGTCATGCTCCGGCAAGGGTCATCCCTTCGATCAGGAGCGTTGGGGCGGCGGTGCCGAAATTGCGGTCGAGATCATCAGCCGGCACCATGTTGAGGAACATGGTCTTCAGGTTCGAGGCGATGGTAACCTCGGCGACCGGATAGGCCAGTTCACCATTCTCGATCCAGAAGCCCGAGGCGCCACGGCTGTATTCGCCGGTGATCATGTCGACGCCCTGGCCAAAAACCTCGGTGACGTAGAACCCGGTCTTGAGCGATTTGATCAGTTCCTCCGGCGAGCGCTCGCCGGGCTCGATGGCGAGATTGGTGGAGGATGGCGAGACGGAAGAGCCGCTGCGCGCGCCGCGCCCGTTGGTGACGAGGCCAAGCTCGCGCGCGGCCGATGTCGACAGGAACCAGTGGTTGAGCACGCCCTTTTCGACCATCAACAGCTTTTCGCCCTCAACGCCTTCGCCGTCGAACGGACGCGAGGCCTGGCCACGCCGCCTGAGCGGCTCGTCGGTGACGGTGATGGCGGATGCGGCCACCTGCTTGCCCATCATGTCGCGCAGGAACGAGGTCTTGCGCGCGACCGAGGCGCCGTTGATGGCGCCGGCAAGATGGCCGGCGATGCCGCGCGCGACGCGCGGGTCGAGCACCACGTCGACCGGCCCGGTCGCCGCCTTGCGCGCGCCGATGCGACGCACCGCGCGTTCGCCGGCCTTGCGGCCAATATCCTCGGGTGCATCCAGATCGGCAAAATGCTGGCGCGAAGAGAATTCGTAGTCGCGCTCCATGCCGGTGCCCTCCCCGGCAATGACGCTGGCCGAGCGCGAAAAACGCGAGCCGACATAGTGACCAAGGAAGCCGTGCGAGGTGGCAAGAACCAGCCCGCCCAGGCCCGCACTGGCGCTGGCGCCGGCCGAATTGGTCACGCCCTTGACTGCAAGGGCTGCCGCTTCCGCAGCAAGGGCTGCTTCCTTCAACTGGTCGGCCGACACTTCGGTGGCATCGAACAGGTCGAGATCGCGCGTCTGTTTGGCGAGCAATGCCGGGTCGGCCAGCCCCTGATAGGGATCCCGCGGCGACACTTTCGCCATCGCGACGGCGCGCTCGGCCAGCATCTTCGGATCCGAGGCTGCGGTGGCCGACACACTAGCCACCCGGCCGCCGACGAAGACGCGCAGCGCGACATCCTCGCTCTCGGATGATTCGGTGCCCTCGACCTTGCCGAGACGCACCGACACGCCGGTCGAGCGGCCGCGCACGGCCACCGCGTCGGCGGCATCGGCACCAGCCTCCTTGGCAGCCTCGACCAGAGCCGCGACGCGGTCGGTCAATTTTGCTGCGTCTGATATATCGGTCATGCCTGAAATCCTGCTGGTGCGGCCGACGTCCGGTCGTTGCCCACCCATCTATTGTTCCGGTCCGGCTTGTGCAATGGCATGGGCTTCAATCAAAATGCAGCGTTGAGGGTTCAAACCGCGAACCCTGCGACGCATAATCAGTCTGCAGCCTGCTCGGAGCATTTTCGATGACGCCTTTCCATCTCGCCTTCCCGGTCCGTGATCTCGATGAAACCCGCGTTTTCTATGGCGAGGTGCTGGGCTGCGCCATCGGCCGCTCGTCGACGACCTGGGTAGACTTCGACCTGTTCGGCCACCAGATGTCGGCGCATCTGCGGCCGCGGGCGGCACAGGCCCCCAGCGACGGCAAGGTCGACGGCATTACCGTGCCGATCCCCCATTTCGGCGCCGTGCTGCTGATGGACGACTGGCAACGACTGGCAACGCGACTGGAGGCACGCGACGACATCGACTGGCTGGAACGACCGATGGTCCGCTTCAAGGGCGAGCCCGGCGAACAGGCGACATTGTTCATCCGCGACCCCTCCGGCAATGCCTTGGAATTCAAGGGCTTTCGCTCTTTGGAGCAGGTTTTCGCGCATTGAGCAGGTCAGGACCGGCTGCAGAGCGATTCAGGGCGCCGCGACCGGCGTCCAGATCACATCCTCGATCTTCTGCGCGCCGGTGGCCAGCATCGCCAGCCGGTCGAAACCGAGCGCGATGCCGCTGGCCGGCGGCATGATGGCAAGGGCGGCGAGGAAATCCTCGTCCAGCGGATAGCGCTCGCCATAGATGCGCTGTTTCTCGTCCATTTCGATGATGAAGCGCCGGCGCTGCTCCTCGGGATCAGTCAGTTCGCCAAAGCCGTTGGCGAGTTCGACGCCGCAGCAATAGAGCTCAAAGCGCTCGGCGACGCGCGGGGCGATCGGGCTCGGCCGCGCCAGCGCCGCCTCGGCCACGGGATATTCGCACAGGATGGTCGCGCGCCCCTGCCCGAGGAACGGTTCGACCTTTTCCACCATCACCCGGCTGAACAGGTCGGCCCAGCTATCGTCGGGCGCGGTGCGCAGGCCGGCCCGGGTCAAGGCAGCGTACAGCGCGGCGCGGTCGGTGGCGCCGTCGGCGGCGATCGTGGCCAGCAGATCGATGCCGGCATGGCGAGAGAAGGCGTCCGCCACCGTCAGCCGCTCCGGTTCGGCGAACGGATCGCAGTCGCGGCCGCGGAAGGAAAAGCTCGTCGCCCCTGCCCTTGTCGCTGCCAGCGCCAGAAAGGCCGCGCAATCCAGCATCAGGCTCTCGTAGCCTTCGCCCACCCGGTACCATTCGAGCATGGTGAATTCAGGATGGTGCAAGGGCCCGCGCTCGCGGTTGCGGTAGACCGGACCGAAGCTGAAAATCCTGACCTCACCGGCGGCGAGCAGCTTCTTGCAGGCGAATTCCGGCGAGGTGTGGAGATAGAGCGGCGACCGCGCACCGTCCGGCCCTATCGCTTGCGTGGCGAAGGCCGCCAGATGCGCCTCGTTGCCGGGCGAGACCTGCAGGGCCGCCGTTTCCACCTCGACGAAATCATGGGCGGCGAACCAGTCACGCAGGCTGGCGGCGATGGCGTTGCGCAGCATCAGCCGCGGGCGGCGGTCGGCATGGACATGCGGCGTCCACCAGGGCGAAGCTTCGGTCATGAGGCGCAGATCATGATGGAATGGGGCTGGCGGCGGCGGCCAAGATGCGCTAGGCCCCCATCCAGTGCCGCACAGGCCGGCAAACGCCAATCAACTATCGCAGGATTTAAAACCGTGGTGAAAGTCATCGCCAGTTCGCTCCGCAAAGGCAATGTCGTCGAAAAAGACGGCAAGCTTTATGTGATCCTCTTTGCCGAAAACATCCACCCAGGCAAGGGCACGCCGGTGACGCAGCTCGACATGCGCCGCATCGGCGACGGGGTGAAGGTTTCGGAGCGCTACCGCACCACCGAACAGGTGGAGCGCGCCTATGTGGAAGAGCGCGAGCACACATTCCTCTATCGCGACGGCGAAGGGTTTCACTTCATGAACCCGGAAACCTACGACCAGGTGGCGGTGTCGGAAGCCGTTGTCGGCGACATGGCGCCTTACCTGCTGGAAGGCATGGCCGTGCAGTTGTCACAGTTCAACGGCATTGCCATTTCGCTGGTGCTGCCGCAGCGCGCCACCTTCGAAGTGGTGGAAACCGAGCCGACGACCAAGGGACAGACGGCCTCGTCCTCCTACAAGCCGGCCCTGCTGTCCAACGGCGTGCGCACGCTGGTCCCCCCGCACATCGCGCCGGGCACCCGCGTGGTGGTGATGACGGCCGATGGGGCTTATGTGGAGCGGGCGAAGGACTGAGGTGGGCGTTTAGCTTCAGGGCGAAGGCGGTGATTCCTCAGCGAGCGACCCCTCAGGGAAAAGTGAGATGCCCTGAGGCGCTGGATGGCTGCCTCGCAGGCGCCGCCCTCCGATAGCTCATGGGCGGCTTGAGGCGGCGATCGCGGGATAGTCGGTATAGCCAGCGGAGCCGCCGCCATAGAGCGTCGCCGAGTTGAACTCCGTCAGCGGCGTGCGCGTCTTCAGCCGTTCCACAAGGTCGGGATTGGCGATGAACGGGCGCCCGAAGGCGAACAGGTCCGCCTTGCCCTCGGCGAGCCGCGACGCCGCGAGTTCGAGGTCATAGCCGTTGTTGGCGATATAGGTATTGTTGAAGCGCCGGCGGAGCGATCCGAAGTCGAACGGCGTGACATCGCGCGATCCGCCCGTGGCGCCCTCGACGACATGGATATAGACGATACCCAAAGCGTCGAGTTGATCGACGATATAGTCGAACTGCGCCTGGGGGGCGCTGCTCGAGACGCCGTTGGCGGGCGAGACGGGCGAAATCCGGATGCCGGTGCGCTCTGGGCTGATCTCCTCGACCACCGCAGCGGTAACCTCCAGCATCAGCCGGGCGCGGTTCTCGACCGATCCGCCATACGCATCCGTGCGGACATTGGCGCCGTCCTTGGCGAACTGGTCGAGCAGATAGCCGTTGGCGCCATGAATCTCGACGCCATCGAAGCCGGCCTCAATGGCGTTCGCGGCTGCTTGCCGGAAATCGTTGACGATCCCCGCAAGCTTGTCGAGCGCCAGCGCGCGGGGCTCCGAAACCTCGACAAAGCCGTTGTTCACGAACGTCTTGGTCGCGGCCCGGATTGCCGAGGGCGCCACGGGCGCGGCGCCGTTCTCCTGCAGATCGACGTGCGAGACGCGGCCGACATGCCAGAGCTGAAGAAAGATTCGCCCGCCCTTGGCGTGCACGGCGTCGGTGACCTTGCGCCAGCCGTCGATCTGGGCCTGGGTGTAGATGCCGGGCGTGTCCTGGTAACCTTGTCCCTGCCGCGAGATTTGTGTCGCCTCGGAAATCAGCAGGCCGGCCGACGCGCGCTGGCCGTAATACTGCGCGGCGAGATCGCCTGGAACGAAGCCCGGGCCAGCGCGATTGCGCGTCAGGGGCGCCATGACGATACGATTGGAGAGGGTCAGCGAGCCGAGAGAATAAGGCTCAAAAAGTGCTTTGTTGGTCATAGGTCACCTTTGTTTGTCCCCGTCGCGACGAGGTCGTTTTCAAATGGATCTTGGCGCTCAGGCGGCCGTGCGGTATCGCTCGGCGGGATGTTCGTTCCGGTAGTTCGGAAGCATGGCCTGGCGCGCGGCCTGAAGCGCGTCCCACTGCCCGGCATCGGGAAGCGGCGGGATGGTCACCGGTTCGCGACGGTCGAAGCCGACCAGCGCCGCATCGACCAGATCGTCCACCTCCATGACGTTGGAAAGTGTGTTGATGTCGGCGCCGACGTGGTCCCAGATCTCCGTACGCGTCGTGGCGGGAAGCACGGCCTGGACGTAGACACCCTTCGGCCCGAGCTCGAGGCTGAGCCCCTGCGACAAAAACAGCACGAAGGCTTTGGTCGCGCCGTAGACCGTCATGCCGAACTCCGGCGCCAGGCCCACCACGGAGCCGATGTTGACGATCGCCCCTTCGCCGGCCTTCGCAAGACGCGGGGCGATGGCGCTGGCCAGCCGCAGCAGTGCGGTCGTGTTGAGCGCAACCAGCCGCGCCACGTCATCGGTGCTCTGTTCGACGAAGCTTCCGCCGATGGCCGTTCCGGCGTTGTTGACGAGGATTCCGATGCGGGCGTCGTCGCGCAGCCGCGTCTCCACCGCTGCAAGCTCGGCAGGTTGGGTAAGATCAGCCTGGATGATGTCGATCGCCACGCCGGTCTCCTCAACCAGGCGCGCCGACAGAGCCTCCATTCGTGCCACGTCACGGGCAACCAGCACGAGGTCGTGCCCGCGCCGCGCGAAGCGCTCGGCATAGGAAGCTCCGATGCCGGTGGATGCGCCGGTGATGAGGACTGACGGAATGACGGTCATGGCATTGCTCTTTTCTCTGATGGAACCTACATTCATGACGATCATCATGATTGCGGCTAAATATGATGGCCATCATGTAAAAGTCAACAGGCCTATCGGAGAATTTTGAAATGAAGGTGAGTCGAGAGCAGATGGCGGAGAACCGTCGCCGGATTCTGGATGCGGCCAGCCGGCTGTTTCGCGACAAGGGTTTCGACGCAGTCAGCGTGGCGGAAGTGATGAACGCCGCCGGGCTCACCCATGGCGGCTTTTATGGCCATTTCAGTTCGAAGGACGACCTGATCGCGCAGACCCTTGCCCATGTCCTTGCCGCGGACTCAGTCGGAGGGGGCGATCTTCGCGCCTATGTGGGTTCCTATCTTTCGCCCCGTCATCGCGACAACGCCGCCGGCGGCTGTCCGACGGCGGGTCTTGCCGCGTCTATCCGCCATCAGACCCCGGCTGCCCGCTCAGCCATGACAGAGGGCCTTCGATCGCAGATCGACCATATCGGCAAGGCGCTCCCGAAGCTGGATGCGGCAGCCAGACGCCACGTGGCGATCGGAAGCTTTGCGGCGATGGTGGGGGCAGTGATCCTCGCCCGGGCGATCGACGACCCAACGTTTTCGGATGAAGTGCTGGAACAGACGCGTGCCTGGGTCGATGCCGGGATCAGTCAGGTGTCTGCCAGCTAGGTGGTCTGCGGCAGGAGTGCTCTTGTCGAAAGCAATGCGGCTATCGTTCGGCCGACATTAGGCGCAAAGTCGCCATTCGGCCGTGAACTCGCCTATGGCCGCATCAAACGCGACCGTTCCCATAGGTCGCCTTTTGTTCGCTTAAGCCGGTTCGGCAAGCAGAATGGGCGCCAGGTCTTACCGGCACGCCACCATCCTCACCCGACCTGCTTTCCCCGCCTCGCGTTGACGGCAGCACTAAGCCGCGCCTCCAGCACCTTCTCCACCTGCCGTTTCAACTCGTCCTTGATATCCACCGTCTCGTTCATCAGGGCATCGATCTTCAGGAAATCGAGCACGCGGTATTTCGACACCGCCGGGCGGACCAGGATGTCGGGGCGGCATTGCTTCAGCTTGTTGGCGATGATCGACTGCATCATCAGCTGTGTGGCGCCGAAAATCAGGTCGACGGAGGTCGGGTGCTTGCGGTCGGCCTCTTCCGGCGCTCCGACGACGTCGACGCCGATGATGATGTCGGCGTCGTTCTCGATCAGGTCGAAGGGCACGGGGTTGTAGATGCCGCCGTCGATCAGCAGCCTGCCGTCGCGCATCACCGGGCGGAACACGGCGGGTATGGCCGCTGACGCCGCCAGTGCCGAGTGCAGGTCGCCATCCTCGAAGACGGCCAGCTTGTGGCCGAAATAGTCCGTCGCGGTTACCTTCAGCGGGATTTTCAGCTCGGCGAAGGTTTCCGGGATGGCTTCGGGCAGAAAGGCCTTCAGGATGCGCTCGACGTTGAACTGGCTGACGCGGATGCCGTTCTGCATAGCTTCGGCGATGGTACCCGGCCGCGCGCGCCACATGCGGCTCGCCACTTCGGCGCGACGGCCGAGGATCGAGCGGGCATAGTCGTGGATGTCCTTGCCGGTCATGCCAGCGGCCATGCCGGCACCCATGATGGCGCCGATCGACGAGCCGGCAATGGCCACCGGCTTGATGCCCAGTTCGTCCAGCGCCTCGATCACATGGATATGCGCCAGCCCGCGCGCGCCGCCGCCGCCGAAGGCGATGCCGAAGCTAGGCGCCATTTTGCGTGACTCCTGTCCCGTTTCCGGCTGGTGTCGGAGACCGCCAATTGGCAAGGTCGGCGCCGCCCCTCACCTGCCTGCCGGCATCCTCTCCCCGTATAGTGGCGGGGAGAGGGGCGCTGTCATCGCCGATTTCGCCAATCGCCAGCGTTGCAGAATAGGCGTCGAGGTTGCGGCCAGCCGGGGCAGCGCCAGCGCTCGGAAAAGAGAAATGCGTGCCGGCTCTCATCCCTTGCCGGCTCCGGCCAGTTTCGGCCCGATGACCATGATGGTCGGCTCGGTGGTCAGCAGCTTCTTCGCCGCCGCCTTGACCTGGTCGAGCGTCACCGCGTCGATGTAGCCGGCCCGGCGCTGCATGTAGTCGATGCCGAGATCGTCGAGCTGCAGTTCGACCAATGTCGAGGCGATGGCGCTCGACGAGTCCAGATTGTTGATGGCGTAGGCGCCGATCATGTATTTCTTGGTCGCCGCCAGCTCCGCCTCGGTCGGGCCTTCATCGGCCAGCTGCTTGACGACGTCGCGGACGATCCCCAGCGTCTCGGCCGCGCGGTCCGACCGGGTGCCGGTGCTGATGACCAGTGCGTTGGCGTGGTCCTGGTTGATCAGCGAGGAGTTGACGCTGTAAGCCAGTCCGCGCTTTTCACGCACCTCCTGGAACAGGCGCGAGGTGAAGGTGCCGCCGCCGAGGATCTCGTTCATCAGCACGGCCGGAAAGAAATCCGGCGCCCTGCGCTTTACGCCGGGATAGGCGAGCTGCAGGGAGGTCTGCGGCAGGTCGTAGTCGACCTCGACATGCTGCGCCAGCTTGGGGTCGATATCGGCCACCGGCCTCAGCGCCTGGTCTTGCGGCAGGTTACCGAACACCATGTCGAGCTTCTTCTTCAGCGTCTCGGGGTCGATGGCGCCGACCACGGCGACATGCAGCCCGCCGCGCGCGAACACCGCGCGGTGCAAGGCTTTCAGATCATCCGGCGTGATGGTGGCGATGCTTTCCTTGGTGCCCTGGTCGGAGCGGGAATAGGGATGGTCGCCGTAGAGTGCGCGCGCCCATTTGCTCTGCGCGACCGTGTCGGGGTCGTTCTCGCCGGCGATGATGCCGGACAGGATCTGGGCGCGGATGCGGTCGATCGGCAACTGGTCGAAGCGCGGCTCGTTGACCGCCAGCCGCAGCAGGTCGAACGCCTCGTCGCGCTGATCGGCCAGCATGCGCATCGTGCCATAGATGCCGTCGCGGCTCTCTTCGAAACTCATCTCGGCACTGGCATCGTCGAGCTTGATCTGGAAGTCTTCCGAGTCCAGCGGCCCGGCGCCTTCGTCGAACAGGCCGGTCATCAGGTTGGCCAGCCCCTCCTTGCCCGGCGGATCCTGCGTCGAGCCGCCGCCGAAGACGAATCGGATGGCGACGATCGGCACAGAATAATCCTCGACCAGCCAGGCGGTGATGCCCTTTGGCGAGGTGACGGACTGGATGTCCATCGCGCGCGCGGTGAGTGCCGGCAGGATCAGGAAGAGGATGGAGAGGAGCAAGGTGATCAGCGGGGCAACCGCACGCCTTTGGGCTTCAGACAAATGATTACTTTCAATCTGTGTTCGAGACGAACATTCGTCGACGTCGGCGCCGCCCCTCATCGCCCTGCCGGGCACTTCTCCCCGTACAGGGACGGGGAGAAGGGGGCTGGCCGCAACCTCGGCGCCCGTCTTGCAACGCTGGTGATTGGCGAAACCGGCGATGACAGCGCCCTTCTCCCCGTCACTATACGGGGAGAGGATGCCGGCAGGCAGGTGAGGGGCAGCGCCAACGCTCAATCTCGACATCAAATCAATTCCCCGCCTGTTGCTGCGGCAAGAGATAGCCGGTCGTCGACCGGGCGAGCACCAGATAGCGCGCGGCGACGCCCTTGACCTCTTCGGCGGTGACCTTGCGGATGCGGTCCGGCCATTGCTGGACGTCCTGCACATTGCCGCCGGTGGCCAGTGTCGAGCCATAGATGTTGGCCATGGAATCCTGCTTGTCACGGGCAAAGATCATCGACCTGACATAGCGGTCCTTGGCCTTTTCCAGCTCCGATGGCGTGACACCATCCCGGACGATGCGCGCGACCTCGGCATCGACCGCCGCCTCGACGTCGGCGATCTTGGCATCGCCGCGCGGCGCGCCGTACACGGTGAAATTGGTATCGTCGAGCATGGTGCCCTGGAAATAGGCGCCGGCGTTGGAGGCAATGCCTTGCTGGACGACGAGCGCCTGGTAGAGCCGGCTGCGATTGCCGCCGCCGAGGATTTCCGCCAGCAGGTCGAGCGCTTCCGCCTCGCCCGGCTTGCCCGAATGATAGGATGGCACCACCCATTGCGTCGAAAAACTCGGTACGCTGACGCGGGCATCGGCGAGCGTCACCGTGCGCCTGGTGTTCTGCTCCGGTTCCAATGGGCGGATGCGCGGCGGCAGATCGGGGCCGCGCGCCACCTTGCCATAGGTCTTCTCGGCCAGCGCCCGCACCGTGTCCGGCTCGACATCGCCGGCGACGATCAGCACGGCGTTGTTGGGCCGGTAATATTTGTCATAGAAGGCGGTGGCGTCGGTGCGGTTCAGCTGCTGCATCTCTTGCATCCAGCCGATGACGGGAATGCGATAGGGCTGATTCTGCCACAGCGTGGCGTCGACCTCCTCGTCCAGCACGGCTTGCGGATTGTTGTCGATACGCGAGCGGCGCTCCTCGAGGATGACATCGCGCTCGGTCTTGATGACGTCGTCGGTGAGGATGAGGTTGCGCATGCGGTCGGCCTCGAAGCTCATCATCAGTTCGAGCGCCGACGGCGCCACCGTCTCGTGGAAAGCGGTGTAGTCGTAAGAGGTGAAGGCGTTGTTGGAGCCGCCGATGTCAGAGATGGCGCGATCGAACTCGCCGGCCGCATGATGGGTCGTCGCCTTGAACATCAGATGCTCGAAGAAATGGGCAATGCCGGATTTGCCCGGCGGCTCGTCGGCGCTGCCGATCTTGTACCACACCATGTGGGTGACGATCGGCGCGCGATGGTCGGGAATGACGACCACCTCCATACCGTTGTCGAGCAGGAAATCCGTGACCTTGAACGCGTCCGGCGCACTGTCCGCGAGCGCCGGGCCGGTGATCGTGAAAGCCAGCGACGTCGCCATCAGCGTTGCGCGCAGCCATTCAGCTTTAGAGGTCATCAATGGCTCCGGTTTCTCGACAGGACGATAGGCAGGGTCTGGACGACAAGCAAAGTGAATTGTTGGTCATGTTGCCGGCAAAGGCGGCGGCAAAGAGGCCGGGAGCAAAACGTATCAGGCCGCTTCGATGAAGCGGATCACCGTCTCGCCGTAACTGCGCTCGTCCAGCACGGAAAAGCCGGGGCCTGGCTCGAAGGGCGCCACCGCCGCCTCCTCGACCACGCACAGCGCGCCGGGGCGAAGCCAGCCGCCGGCCTTGGCCGACCGCAGGGCGCGCTCGCCAAGGCCCTTGCCGTAGGGCGGGTCGGCGAAGACCAGGCCGAACGGCGCCAGTGTGCCGGCTTCGCCAAGGCCTGTGGCATCGCGGCGGAATATCTTGGTGCGGCCGGTCAGGCCGAAGGCTTCGACATTGTCGCGGATCAGGCCACGGCCTTCGGCCGATTCCTCGATGAAGACGCCGTAGGACGCACCGCGCGACAGCGCTTCGAGCCCGAGAGCGCCGGTGCCGGCGAACAGGTCGAGCACGCGCGCGCCGTCCAGTTGCTCCGCGAAGCGATGCGCCAGCACGTTGAAGACGGCCTCGCGGGTGCGATCGGTCGTCGGACGGATGGCGCTCGAGCGGGGCGTCGCCAAGGGACGCCCGCGAAACTCACCGCCGACGATTCTCATCTCGCTTTGGGCCTCATCTCGTTCTGGGACCTTTGGGACCACCGCGCGGCCGCTCGCCACCACCGGCACCGCCCGGACGCTCGCCTCTCGGCTTGCCGAATGGCTTTGCACCGGCGGGTTTGCCATAAGACGGCTTGAATGACGCCTTGCGCGCCTTGGCGTCAGCCGCCTTGGCGGCGTCGGCCTCAGCCCTGCCCTTGCCGATCGGCCGCGCGCCCGGCGCCATCCAGACATTGGCCTTGCGCTGGCCGGGCGGCTCGATCGGCCGCTGCTCGCGCTCGGACTTCTTGCCACCGGGCTTGCCGCCAAAAGCACCACGAGGCTTGTCGCCAAAATTGCCGCGTGGCTTGTCGCCAAAGCTGCGTTCGGGCCGCGGACCGCGCTCGCCAAAGCTCTTCTCGGACCCTGCGCTTCTGTCGGGACTGGTCGACAGTTTGCCCAGCGCCTCGTCGCGGCTGCCTTCGCGGCGTTTGCGGTTCTTGATCAACCCGCCCTCGCCGATCGGACGGCGCTCGCCGTCACGGGTGAATTTCGGCCGTTCGGGCTCCGGCTCGCGAACTTCAGTACGCCGCACCGGCTTGTTGGAAAACGGCTTGGTGACCTCGGCGTCGAAATTGGCGCCGGATTCCTCGACCAGGCGTTCGCCAAGCTGGTCGCGCAACACCCGGCCCTTGATCTCCAGCACATGGCCCTCGGCGAGGTCATCGAGCTGGAACGGCCCGTAGGAGATGCGGATCAGCCGCGTCACATCGAGGCCAAGTGAACCCAGGATGTTCCTGACTTCGCGGTTCTTGCCCTCGCGCAGGCCGATGGTCAGCCAGGCATTGGTGCCCTGCTCGCGGTCGAGCGTCGCTTCGATGGCACCGTAGAAGACGCCGTCGACGGCAATGCCTTCACGCAGGCCGGCAAGCGCGCTCTCCTCGACCTTGCCGTGGACGCGCACGCGGTAGCGGCGCAGCCAGCCGGTGGCCGGCAGTTCGAGCACGCGCGACAGGCCGCCATCATTGGTGAGCAGCAGCAGGCCTTCGGTGTTGATGTCGAGCCGGCCGATGGTCATCAGCCGCGGCAGCTCGGCCGGCAGCACGTCGAAGACGGTCTTGCGGCCCTCGGGATCGCGGTTGGTGGTGACCACGCCTGCCGGCTTGTGGAACAGGAACAGGCGGGTGCGCTCGATCGGCGGGATTTCCATGCCGTCGAGATGGATGACGTCATCAGGCATGACGTTGAAGGCCGGCGAGGTCAAAGCGCGGCCATTGACCTTGACGCGACCGGCGGCGATCAGCTCCTCGGCATCGCGGCGCGAGGCCAGGCCGGCGCGCGCCAGCCGCTTGGCGATACGTTCGCCTGCCTCTTCGGCAGCGTCGGCGGGACGCGGGCGTGGCTTGAAGCTGCCGCCCGACGCGCCTTGCGGCCGATCGCTGAAGTCGCGCTTGGGACGATCGCCGAAATCGCGCTTGGGACGATCAGCGAAATCACGCTTCGGACGGTCAGCGAAGTCGCGCGGCGCACGATCGCCGAAGTCGCGCTTGGGACGGTCGAAGCGCTTTTCGCCGCCCTCTGCCGCCGCAGCCGGCCGGTCGCCACGCGGTGCATAAGGTTTGCGCGGCCCTTCGCGCTTTTCATAGGGCTTGCGTTCGCCTTCCGCCGCCATCGGCCGGTCGCCACGTGGCGCATAAGGCTTGCGTGGGCCTTCGCGCTTTTCATAGGGCTTGCGCTCGCCCTCAGGCGTCGGACGGTCGCTGCGCGGTGCATAGGGTTTGCGCGGCCCCTCGCGCTTTTCATAGGGCTTGCGCTCGCCCTCAGTCGTCGGACGGTCGCTGCGCGGTGCATAGGGCTTGCGTGGCCCCTCACGCTTATCATAGGGCTTGCGTTCGCCTTCGGCCGCCATCGGCCGGTCGCCGCGCGGTGCGTAGGGCTTGCGTGGCCCCTCACGCTTCTCAAAAGGTTTGCCTTCGGGACGCGGGCCTTTGCTGAATGGCTTGTCGCCGCTCTTGAAGTCGCGCTTCGGCCGCTCGCCATCGGCGGCCATCGGGCGATCGCCGCGCGGTGCGTAAGGTTTCTTGGCGCCAAAGGACGGCTTGCCGCCCTTGCCGGCGGCGCTATCACGGCTGCGCGGTCCCGCCGTTTTCGAACCGTTCCTGGCCGGACCCTTCTTGGGTCGGAATTTCTTGTCGTTGTCGTCCATGTGGCCTTTGTCCGTTTGCGCTGCTACAGCGTGGCGCATCCTTTCGGGCGCGCAACGAACGCTGTAGCACTTTGATTTGGCGCATGATCATTTCCGAAAATCGAGTCCGACTTTCGGGTTGATGCGCTCAATAACAGGATCATCAGAGTTTGTCAGGGAAAAGTGGAGACCGGTTTTTCCGGCAAGACAAACGAAAACCAAAAGCCTGGGGTGGCGAGGAGATAATCGGAATGGAAACCGCGTGAAGCGACCGGATTTCATGGCGATGGCGCTGAAAGAGGCCGAGGCGGCGGCCTTGCGCGGCGAAGTGCCGGTCGGCGCCGTCATCGCCAGCGGCGGCACGGTCGTTGCCAGCGCCGGCAACCGCACACGCGAACTTGCCGACCCGACGGCGCATGCCGAGATGCTGGTCATCCGCGAAGCCTGCCGCAAACTGTCGGCCGAGCGGCTGACCGGGCACGATCTCTATGTGACGCTGGAGCCTTGCGTCATGTGCGCCGGCGCTATTTCCTTCGCCCGGCTGCGCCGGCTTTATTTCGGCGCCGCCGACGACAAAGGCGGCGCGGTGGTCAACGGCGTGCGCTTCTTCGCCTCGCCAACCTGCCATCACACGCCCGACATCTATCCGGGCATGGGCGAGACCGAGGCGGTCCTGTTGCTCAAAGGATTTTTCCAGGAACGGCGCGGCTGACCGGGCGCAAGGCCCGTCAACGCAAAGCAACGAAACGCAGACCGTCCGTTTTTAGAGCGACGGCAGCCAGTCGAACCAGCCGCTGCCCTTCTTGCCTTGCGCCTCTTTCTTCAGGCGGCGTTCCTTCTTGTACTCGTCCTCGCCAAGCTCGTTCTGCGGCGCCGTGCCGGCAGCGACACGATACTGCACCGGCGGTTCGCTGAGATATTTGCGGGTGTTCGGGTCGCCCTGCTTGCTATCGGCAAGCCGGCGCTGGATCTCGGCGGCGCGACCCTTGTCTGAATCGGCTGGCGTCCACGCCGGCGGATGGCTCGAGCCTGACTCCGCCATCGCCTTCTTCACCGAGGCCGGGTCGGTCTGCACGTCGTCGACGATTTCCGACTGGTAAGCCGGGTCGTTCTGATGGGCGGTGGCGTCCGCGCGCAGGCGGGCGCGGCGCTGCTCGGGCGATTCGGGCCACTCGGCGCTTGCCGTCTCGATGCTGTCCTGCGGCGCCGGCAGCGCTTCCTTCTGGCCCGGCGCCGGCTTCACCAGCGTCGGACGCGGCTTGTAATCGATCTGTTCCTTGCGCTTCGGCGCGAACGAAAACGCGCCGGAAATATCACCGGCCAGCTGTTCGCCGGCGGTCTTGTCGGTACCATAGGTCGGAGAGCCCATGCAGCCGGACAAAGCCAGGCCCGATGCGACAAGCGGCGCCAGCAGCGCCAGGCGCGCGTTATATCTCTCGGTCATGCCAAAAAGTCCCACTGTAGACAGCCTCTCGATTGCCACCGGTCTTATGACCGGTCCCCATCGTCCAAGCACTTGCGACGGAAATCCGGCGACAATTTGTCTTCCGGAGTTTCGCGTGTTTACCTCAACCACTCGTTAAGGGCAACGCGCGGGCGGTTTTCGCCCGCCCGGCGTGGCATTTGTGCACCGATCCAGCTGGCTGGCCAGCCTGTTAAAGCCGGCCAAGTGCCTTCAATTCGTGCAGCACCGCGGCATCGCGCGCCGAAACGTCGGGGAATTCCGGATCCTGGCCGACATCGGCGGTGTAGCGCCAGGACCGCGCGCATTTCACCAGGCCGCGATCCTCGGCCTTTTCGACCACCACGGCGACACCCCTGACGTCGTCAAGCGTGAAGGCACCCGCGGGCGCTTGCCCATGAGCGATGACCAGATCGCTGGTGATCGCCATCTCGGCCATGTCGACATCCGATATCGCCGCTTCGAGTGCCGCATCGTTGATGGTGACGACCGGCACAGCTTCCAGCGACGACCCAATCACCTTCTGGGCGCGCGCGATCTCCAGCGCGCCGGTGACGACGCGTCGCACCTGCCGCACCTTGCGCCACTTTTCCGCCAGGGCCTCATTCTTCCAGTCCGCCGGAATTTGCGGAAACTGGTCGAGATGCACCGAGACGGCGTCCGGATGACGGTCGAGCCAGGCCTCTTCCATGGTGAAAGGCAGCATTGGTGCCAGCCATTTCACCAGGCAGTCGAAAAGATGACGCACGACCTGCACCGAAGCCTTGCGCTGCACGCTCGACGGCGCGTCGCAATAGAGCGCGTCCTTGCGGATGTCGAAATAGAAGGCCGACAGCTCGACCACCATGAAATCGAGCAGCATGCGGGTGATGCGCTTGAACTCGAAGGCGTCGTAGCCCGAGCGCACGACCTCATCCAGCTCGGCCAGCCGGTGCAGCATCAGCCGCTCCAGCTCCGGCATTTTCTCCAGCGGCACCTCTTCGCCGTCGTCATGGGCGAGCGTGCCGAGCATCCAGCGGATGGTGTTGCGCAGCTTGCGGTAGGCGTCGATGTTGGTCTGCAGCACGTTCTTGCCGAGGCGCTGATCCTCCCAGTAATCGGTCGTCACCACCCACAGACGCAGTATGTCGGCGCCCGACTGCTTGATGACGTCTTGCGGCACCACGGTGTTGCCAAGCGACTTCGACATCTTGCGGCCGTCCTCGTCCATGGTGAAGCCATGGGTGACGACTGTGTCATAAGGCGCCCTGCCCCTGGTGCCGCAGCTTTCGAGCAGCGAAGAGTGGAACCAGCCGCGATGCTGGTCGGAGCCTTCGAGATAGACGTCGGCCGGCCATTTCAGATCCGGACGATCCTCCAGCGTGAAGGCGTGCGTCGAGCCCGAATCAAACCAGACGTCGAGGATGTCCATCACCTGCTTCCATTTGGACGCATCGTGATTGCCGAGGAAACGCTCCTTGGCGTCGGAGGCGAACCAGGCGTCGGCGCCCTCCTGCTCGAAGGCATCCATGATGCGCTGGTTGACCGCCTCGTCCTTCAGCACATTGCCGTCGGCATCGGCGAAGACGGCGATCGGCACGCCCCAGGCGCGCTGACGCGACAGCACCCAGTCGGGGCGCTCCTCGATCATGGCGCGGATGCGGTTCTGGCCCGCCGCCGGCACGAAACGAGTGTCGTCGATTGCCTTCAGCGCACGGCCGCGCAACGTCGAGCCGTCGCCGAGGTCCTTGTCCATATAGACGAACCATTGCGGCGTGTTGCGGAAGATGATCGGCTTCTTCGACCGCCAGGAGTGCGGATAGGAGTGCTTCAGCCGGCCACGAGCGAACAGCGCGTTGCGCTTGATCAGTTCGTCGATGACGGCCTGGTTGGCGTTGCCCTTCTTGCCGTTGTCATCGATGACACGCGCCGGTCCGCCCTCGCGGTCCGGGCCGAAACCCGGCGCGTCCTTGGTGAAGAAGCCGCCATCGTCGACGGTGAACGGGATGGCGCTGTCGATGCCACGTGCGCGCAAATCCGTTGCCGCATCCATCCAGGCGTCAAAGTCCTCGCGGCCGTGCCCCGGTGCGGTGTGGACGAAGCCGGTGCCGGCGTCGTCGGTGACATGGTCGCCAGCGAGCATCGGCACGGCAAATTCGTAACCGCCGCCAAAGCCCTTGAACGGATGCGAAAGCGTAAGGCTTCCAAGCTCTTGCGCCGAAACGCCGCGGAGACGATTCAAGATGACCTTGGCCTTGGCCGAGGAGTCTTCGGCCAGTGCGTCGGCAAAGATCAGCTTTTCGCCCGGCTGCGGGCCGAACGCGTTCTCGGCCGCCGTGACCTCGTAGAGGCCATAGGCGATGCGCGGCGAGTAGTTGACGGCGCGGTTGCCAGGGATCGTCCAGGGCGTCGTCGTCCAGATGACGACATGGGCCTGCAGCAGATCGAGGGCTCCCTCCGTCAGTTTGGTCCCGCCATCATCGATGGGGCGGACCAGGCTGGCGACCGGAAACTTCACCCAGATCGTGTCGGATTCATAATCCTGGTACTCGACCTCGGCTTCGGCCAGCGCCGTGCGCTCGACGACGCTCCACATCACCGGCTTGGAGCCGCGATAGAGCTGGCCCGACATGGCGAATTTCAACAACTCGCCGGCGATGCGCGCCTCGGCATGGAAAGCCATTGTCGTATAGGGATTCTTGAAGTCGCCGATGACGCCGAGCCGCTGGAACTCGCCGCCCTGCACCGTGATCCAGTGCGCGGCGAACTCGCGGCATTCCTTGCGAAATTCGTTGACCGGCACCTCGTCCTTGTTCTTGCCCTTGGCGCGGTACTGCTCCTCGATCTTCCATTCGATCGGCAGGCCATGGCAGTCCCAGCCCGGCACATAGTTCGAGTCATAACCGCGCATCTGGAACGAGCGGGTGATGACGTCCTTGAGGATCTTGTTCAGCGCATGGCCGATATGGATGTTGCCGTTGGCGTAGGGCGGGCCGTCATGCAGCACGTATTTCGTGCGGCCGGCAGCACTTTCGCGCAGCTTGGCGTAGAGGTCCATGTCCTGCCAGCGCTTGACCAGCAGCGGCTCCTTCTCGGGCAAACCGGCGCGCATCGGAAAATCCGTTTGCGGCAGATAAAGCGTCTTGGAATAGTCGATCGTTTCTTTGGTGTCAGTCATTGGGGTATCGGTCATTGGTCTGCCATGTGCATTGCCCGGCCGCAAAGGAGCTCGGGCGTTGAACTTTACTTCTTGCGCATGTCGGTTTCCCAAAACCGGGGCCACTTTTGGGCGACATGCCTTATGATCTGGAAAAAGCGCGAGATGGCGCACGCCAAAATTCCCGGCGGCTCCGGCGGCGCTCAGGCCGCCCGGAACACCGGGCTCATAATTCGTATCGTCGGCCTGCAAAGGCGCGAAAAGCTCATCATGCCCCGGCTTTTAGCGGAGATGAGCGCAGGAATAAAGCGTCTCGTTCGATTCACTTACATCGTGAAGTCGAAGCGATATGTGGTCGACACGCCGATCATGAACTGATTGCGGTCGCCGCGTTCCCTGACCAGGCTGGAATCGGCCGCCGGTCCCATCAGGCGGGAATATTCGCCAAACAGGCTGGCGGTCATCGGCTCGGTCACCTTCCAGGTTATGGCGCCACCGACGCCGGTCGATTTCAGGCCGCCACCGGGGTGATATTCGCTCAGGCCCGAGGCCACGGCTTCCTGCGCGTCGACGCCATAATAGGCGTCAAAATAACCAGCCGAGGCGAACGACACGCGCGGCCCGCCCGAAATCCGCACGGTTGGCGTCACATCGTAGAAGGCGTCGGCGGCGATGTCGGCGACAAAACCGTTGTGGGCACGGATGCCGTGGCGCAGCTCGGCGCGGGCACGCAGCCAATCCGTCGGATAGAATTCGAAGAAGCCGCCGACTTCGCCGCCCCAGCGCACCGGATCGAGGCCCTTCAGCTCATCGGCGTTGCCGTCGTCGCGGGAAAACAGGAACTTGCCGGTCAGGCCGGCGCGGACACCGTCATCGTCGACCAGTGCCAGCGAGATGTTGTCGTTGCGCGAGGAGAAGCGTGCCGCCGGTCCGGCCTTGCCCAACGAAATGATCGGTGAAGCGCTGAGCAGGTACTTCTTGCCGCCCTCGAAATTCGGCGCCACCATGCCGGTGGCGCCAACGGTCAGATACCAGTCGCCGGACAGCCAACTGCCCTCGCCCGCATTGGCAGCGCCCGCGCCACCCAGCAGCGCAGCGGCCAACACCAGAGAGATTTTTCCGACCGGACTCATGGCCACTCCACTAACACAACACACACGGTTACCGATGCCAGCTTTGACGGCCATTTGGTAAAATTTGATTTAAAATCCGACACATCCGCTCGTGGTTTGCAGGGGATCCCCCACTGCCGGCCATCGACTGGACGTTGACCGGCGCCGGGACTAACGTCCGCCCGTACCCGCAGCCCTTGGTGGAGACCGCGACAATGACCCTGCATGGCGACGCCTTGAAAATCGCGATCGAACAGACACGGACAAAATGGGGGTGGTTTGTCGCGCTCGGCGTACTGCTGCTCATCTTCGGCGGAATTGCCTTCGGCAATCTGTTCATCGCCACGGTGGCCTCGGTCTATGTCGTGGGATGGCTGATGCTGATGGCGGGCATCATCGAGATCGTGCATGCGTTCGGCGTCAAGACCTGGGGCCGCTTCTTCTACTGGCTGCTCAGCGGATTGCTCTACGCCGTCGCCGGCTTCTTCGCTTTCGACAACCCGCTGCTTGCCTCGGCGGTACTGACGTTCCTGCTGGCGATCGCGCTGGTCGCGTCAGGCGTGCTCAGGGCTTGGGTCGGCTACAGCCACCGGCCGCAGCGCGGCTGGGGCTGGGTCGTCGCGGCCGGTGTCATCAGCGCGCTTGCCGGCCTGGTCATCGCCATGGGCTGGCCGGTCAACAGCCTGTGGGTGCTCGGGCTGTTCCTGGCGATCGACCTGATCTTCCAGGGCTGGACCTTCATCGCCGTTGGTTTGGCACTGAAGAAGTAGCCGGGATCACGCCTGGCTCAAAAAGCCATGGCCGCGTCGAGGTCGGAGAGCGGCTTGACGCCGGCAAGCAGCGCGCGTGCCTCGGCTTCATCGCGCTTCATCTGCGCGACCAGCGCATCGAGCCCTTCGAACTTCACCTCCGGGCGCAGGAAACCGAAGAAGGAGACCTGGCAGATCTCGCCATAGAGGTCGCCGAAGAAATCGAAGACGAAGGTTTCCAGCAGCTGCGCGCCGTTGTCGTCGACCGTCGGGCGACGGCCGAAGCTGGCGACACCGTCGTGAAGTGTGCCGTCGGCGCGGCGAAAGCGGACGGCATAGATGCCCTCCTTCAGAGCGGCTTCGGCTGAAAGCCTCATATTCGCGGTGGGAAAGCCAAGCGTGCGGCCGAGCTGCTGTCCGCCGACCACCTCGCTTTCGACGGTGAAGCGATAGCCGAGCAGTCCAGCGGCCTCGGCCACCTCGCCCCCGCTCAGCAACCCGCGGATGCGGCTGGATGAGACCACCTCGGCGCCCTCGTCACGGAAGGCGTCGACGAGCGTGACGCCGAAGCCGTGACGCTCACCGGCCGCCATCAGGTAGGCCGGACCGCCTTGACGATCCTTGCCGAAATGGAAATCGAACCCGGTCACGGCGTGGGTAATGCCAAGGTTCTTTTCCAGCACATCGGTCACGAACGCTTCCGCCGACAGCGAGGCGAAGTCGCGCGTGAACGGCTGTTCGACGAGCGCGGCAAAACCCAGTAGCGACAGGAGGCGCGCCTTCATGGGCGGCGGCGTCAGCACGAACAAGGGTATATCAGGCCTGAATATCTTGCGCGGATGCGGTTCGAACGTCAGCACCAGGGCCGGCACATCACGCCGCCCGGCCTCGGTCAATGCCCGCTCGAGCACCGCCTGATGGCCACGATGGACACCATCGAAATTGCCGATCGCCACGACGCCGCCGCGCAGGTCGGCGGGCAGCGGAGTTGTTGCCAGAACGTGCTGGAAGGCTGCCATCGTCACCTACCGCAGTCTGGGAATGACGGCCACCGGACGATATCCATGCTTTTCCAGGAAGGTCGCCAGCCTTGCCGGATCCGGTTGCAGTGCATCGCCATAGTCGCGGGCATGGATACCGCCGGAGACATAGAGAACGTCGAAGCCATTGTCGGCGGCGCCCTTCACATCGGTCATCATGCCGTCGCCGATGGCCAGCACCTGGCCGCGTTCGACCGGCCGGCCGAGTAGCTCCACAATCTCCTTCATGGCGACGTCGTAGATCGGCGCGTAGGGTTTTCCGGCGATCAATGTGCGGCCGCCGAGTTGGGCATAATCGCGTGCCAGCGCGCCGGCACACCAGATGAGGCGTTCGCCACGCTCGACCACGATGTCGGGATTTGCACAAATGAAAGGCAGGTTCCTGGCGCGCAATCGCCGCAGAAGCTCGGTGTAATCCTCGGGCTTCTCGACCTCGTCATCGAACAGACCGGTGCAGACGACGCCGGACGCCTCGAACTCCTCGACAAGCTCGACGTCGAGACCTTCATAGAGGGTGAAGTCACGGTCGGCGCCGATATGGAAAATCTTGCGCGGGCCCTCGGCGATCAAATCCCGGGTCACGTCGCCTGACGTGACCACCCTGTCGTAGGCTGAGGGTGGAACACCGATCGCGTTCATCTGCGCCACGACATCAGCACTTCTGCGCGGCGAATTGGTGATCAGGACGACGGGGATTTCCGCCTCTCTAACCCTCGCAAGCGCCGAGGCCGCCACCGGGAAATGCCTCTCGCCATTGTGGACCACGCCCCAGACATCGCACAGGATTGCCGAATAGGCCTTCGACACGTCTTCGAGCGAGCCGATGATTTCAGGCGAATCCGCCATGCCATTTCCTTCAGTCATGATCATACGAGCACCACGGCCGACGGTCGCCGCGGCCGGTTCGGATTAGCCGAACCGCTCCGGCCTGTCACCAGCTTTCGGCGTGGCCGTGAGAGCGGTAGTGGATGCCTCGCGCAAAGGACCGCGGCGCTAGTGTCTTCCAAGCTTCAGCGGGTTGTCACGCGGCGTATTGTGCCGTCGGAGCCGGCATAGTTAACGAGCCATCAAAGAGCTGGCCGGTCTTTGAGGCATCCAGCAACATGAAATTTAGCATTTTGTCAGCATTGTCATGCCGAAAACTGGTTTCTGGGCAGGGATGCTGAAGGCGATGATCCTCAGATTCGCGCGCGACAGGCGCGGCAACTTTGCTTTGGCGACCGCCATGGCGATGCTGCCGATAATGGTTAGCATGGCCGGCATCATGGATCTGGTGGGCACGAGCGACGACGCCGCGCAATTGCAGAACTCACTGGACGCGGCTGGGCTTGCCGTCGCCACGAAGTACTCACCCGGCATGACGGCAGGTGATGTCCGGGCGCTCGGGCTGACATTTTTCTCGGCCAACATGAGCGCCGCCGACCAGCAAGAATATTCGGGCAGCGTCTCCACCTTTTCGGCCGCGGCAAGTGGGGACGCGAGCGCCTACTACATCTCGGTTTCGTCCAGCATCAGCCGTGCAAGCTTCATCCGCGGCGCGCCCTCCTGGCAGGCTCACCGCTCAGCCTCAGTCAAACTGGAGCCCGGCGCGCAAGCCTGCGTGCTGGCGCTCGATCCGCAGGCATCGGCCGCCGTGAGCCTGCAGGGCTCGACCAATGTCTCGATGGCCAACTGCGTAATCGCGGCAAACTCCGATGCGTCCGATGCCGTGAGCAGAGGCGGTTCCGCGCTGGTTTCAGCGGGCTGCGTCTCGACTGTCGGCGGCACTTCCGGGCTTTCGCCACCCAGCGCCAATCTCACCTGTGGAACGCCGATCGAGCATCAATATGCGTCGTTTGATCCTTTGGCCGACGTCATCCCTCCCGCCTTCACATTGTGTCTGCCGGTCCCGAACGGCAAAACCTACACGCTGTCACCTGGCACTTATTGCGACAAAACATTGTCGGGAGACATAACACTTGATCCGGGCGTCTACATCCTGCGCGGCACCGCCATCAAGCCCGGAGGCAACGGTAGCCTGACCGGCCAGGGCGTGACCATATTCCTCACGGAAGGCGCACAGATCTACATAAATGCCAATGAGCAGGTTAACCTTTCCCCGCCCACCAGCGGCCCCTATGCCGGCATCACCATTTTCGAGGATCGCGGGAACACGTCCGCCTTGACGCTGAATGGCGGCGCGAATTCCGTGATCAGCGGTTTCATCTATGCGCCTGACGCTCCCATTTCCTACGCCGGCAACTCAGATATGAGCAGCCAAGGCGACTGCCTGAGGCTTGTTGGCAAGACCGTGCAGATGACGGGAAACTCATCCGTCAGAACGGATTGCACGGCCGCTCTTGGAAATCGCGAGATGTATGCCAGCCGCCGCATTACTCTCGCGAAATGAGAGACGCCTCCGAACGTTTGGCCCACATTTAGGGCGGCCGCCGATAGTGAGGCGCGGGTTGCACACCCGTTTCACGCTTCCGCGAGGATCCGACGGATCCGAGCAAGGAAATCGGCAACGAACCTGCGCATCGTCGGCTGATCCAGAGGCACGGGCAACCAACTGGCGCAACGGCTGGCGTCGTCATGCGCTTGCGCGTGCCTGCCGGGACAGGCACATGTTGACCGCTCGCGGGATCACGTACCCACGGCAGCCCGCTAGGGAAACGAACCGATGCCCGAAACCGCCAATCATCTCGCCTTCGCCCTGGTCTGCCTCGGCATGGTGCTGACGCCAGGCCCCAACATGATCTACCTGATCTCGCGATCCCTGTCGCAAGGACCGAAGGCCGGGCTGATCTCGCTCGGTGGCGTGGCGCTCGGCTTTCTCTTCTATGTGCTGGCGGCGGCCTTCGGCATCACCGCGCTGCTGCTCGCCGTGCCCTATGCCTATGACGCGCTGCGCTTTGCCGGTGTGCTCTATCTCCTGTGGCTTGCCTGGCAGGCGGTGAAGCCGGGCGGGCGTTCGCCATTCCAGGTGCGCGAACTGCCAAGGGACCGGCCACGCAAGCTGTTCGCGATGGGCCTGATGACCAATCTGCTCAATCCGAAGGTGGCCGTGCTCTATCTGTCGCTGTTGCCGCAGTTCATCAGCCTGGGCAAAGGCCATGTCCTGTCGCAGCTTCTGGTGCTGGGCGCCACGCAGATCACGATCAGCCTTACCGTCAATGCCATCATCGCGGTGACGGCCGGTTCGATCGCAACTTTCCTCGCCGGACGGCCCTTGTGGCTGGTCATCCAGCGCTGGATGATGGGCACCGTGCTGGCGGCATTGGCGCTGAAGATGGCGACCGACGCGCAGCGCTGAGAGCGCTTCGTTACATCGGTCGCCTTATCTGCTGCTCCCGCTCCGGCTCGACCACCTTGCGGTAGAGGTGCCAGGTGGCATGGCCGAGCACCGGCATGACCACCGCGAGCCCGGCAAACAGCGGGATCGAGCCGATCACCAGAAGCACGGCGACCATCAGCCCCCATAGCGCCATCTGCAGCGGATTGGTCATGACCGCCCGCGCTGAGGTTTCGATGGCCGAAACGGCGCCGACATCGCGGTCGAGCAGCAACGGGAAGGCAACCACGGTGGTGGCCAGCACGACCGCGGCGAAGACAAAGCCCGCGGCATTGCCGGCAAGGATCAGCGTCCAGCCCTTGCCGGTCGTCAACACCTCGCGGACGAAGCCGCCGATCGATGCCGGAGGCCGGTCGCCGAACAGGCCGGTGTAGATCGACTGGGCGGTGTACAGCCACAACAGGAACAGCGCGACCAGCATGATGCCGATCACCGCGATCGACGGAATCGCCGGCGAGCGGCGCACGTCAAGGGCATGCCACCAGGAGGTGTTCATACCGAGCTCGCGCCGGCGGCTGATCTCGTACAGACCGAGCGCGGCGAACGGGCCGACAAGTGCGAACCCCGACATCAAGGGATAGATAAGCTGGATGGCATTGGCGCCAGACGACGTCCACCGCGTCAGGATCAGGCCGACGATGGGATAGATCAGGCACAGGAACACGTAGTGCGATGGCTTTGCCCAGAAATCCTCGGCGCCGAGGCGCAGTGCATCCCAAAGGTCCGACGTGGTAATGCGACGCACTGCTGGCTGCACATGCATCCCACGTGCGTCCGCCATGACATGAAAGCCGGCCATAACCATCCTCCCGTGTGTCGGGGCGGTCACCGCCAGGATGGCCGCCCGGAGCTGCCACTTTTCGTTCAAGCGCAATTCTAGTCGATTTAGGGCCGCTTGTCGCCAAGTCCATTGATCGGTTGAGTTGATTTCCGGTTCTCTCCTCGGATCAGCAAGCGGGTTTGCAGTGGCGCGGCGCCAGGCATGTCGGCGCCGCGCGGTTGAAAATACCTGAAGCGCGTCAGGCGGCGAACCGATCGATCACCTCGACAACCCAACGGTCTCGCACCGCATTCTGGCGCTGGAACTGCGCAAGCTGGAGGACGCCGGTATCGTGCGGCGAACGGTGTATTCGGGCTATCCGTTGCGCGTTGAATACGATCTTACCGCGCCGGGTCGCGGGCTTGTGCCGCTGATCGATGCGCTCGGCGCCTGGTGGGTGCATACGGAAGACGATCGGATGGGCGGTAATCCAACCTCGGACACAAATCTCGATACAGCAGCCTAGGATCGTCGATTCGACCCCGTTTTTCGCCGCCCTGCCCGGCAAAAGCCATGATCGCCACTATTTCAGGTGGGCATGACCGTTGCGAAAATCGAAAACCACCCGATCCCGAATCTGAACAGGCGCATGCTGCTGAAGGGCGTCGGCCTCGCAGCCTTGGCCGGGCTCGCCGCCTGCGGCACCGTTTCGCTGCCGGCCGGCGAAGGCGCCAGGGTTTCCTCATCCGCCACTGGCACGCTGGCCGGCATCCGCGCTTCGGCCGGGCTCGCGGCGCTGGTACCCGACCGGCAGCTCGAACAGGCCGCCCTGCAGCAGGCCGGCTACATGGCGCAACGCCGTCGCATGAGCCACACCACCGGATGGGGCAAGGATTTTGCCTCGCGCGTCAAAGGCAATGGCATTGCGGGTGCGGCCGCTGAGAACATCGCCGAGGGCCGTTTCGACCTACAGAAGCTGTTCGATATCTGGGTGCATTCAGCCGGCCATCGCCGCAATATGCTCGATCCGCGCTTCACCCGCTTCGGCCTTGCCTATGTGCGCGATGGCAGCGATAGCAACCTCCGTTACTGGAGCCTCGTGCTCGGGAAATAGCAGCAGGCGTATCGCCGTCGGCCGCCGGCTTCTTCGTCAAGCTGCGCGGCGGACCAATGGCTGATCCGTCAATCCTTGGGGTTGAGCAAGGTCTCGATGTCCCGTGCGGAGACCGGTTTGCTGAAGTGATATCCCTGCATTTCATCGCAATTGTTCTTGCGCAGGAAGGCGATTTGATCGTCGGTTTCGACGCCTTCGGCGATAACTCTCATGTTCAGCTTTTGACCCAACGAAATTACGGCGCTCGCAACAGCCTGATCGTTTTCGTCATCGGCGACGTCGTTGATGAAAGATTTGTCGATCTTCAGCCGCGCAACTGGAAACGTCTTGAGTGCGCTGAGGCTGGAATAGCCCGTCCCGAAATCGTCGATCGATATCTGAACGCCAAGATGTTGCAGTTCGTTCATCGTCGCGACCGCCAAATCGGTGTCCTGCATGATGAGGCTTTCGGTCAACTCCAGCTCCAGATAGCTTGCCTCAAGGCCGCTCTCCTGGAGTGCATTGACGACACGTCCGATCAGGTTCCTTTCCCTGAATTGCCGAGCCGACACATTCACGCAAACCGTCATCGGCGGCAGACCCGCATCCTGCCAGGCCTTGTTCTGTCGACAGGCTTCGTGCAGGACCCAATCGCCGATCGGCACGATCAGACCGGTCTCCTCGGCCGCAGGAATGAAGCTGGTCGGCGCTACCAGGCCCAGTGTTGGGTGGTTCCAGCGTATCAACGCTTCCACCGCAAAGACACGCCCCGAGCGAAGATCAACTTGCGGCTGGTAGACCAGCGCGAATTCCGAGGCGGCCAAGGCGTTTCGCAATTCCTCTTGAAGCACGAATTTTTCATGAGCCCTTGAGTTGAATTCGGGAGCGTAGAATTGGAAATTGTCGCGGCCGAACTCTTTCGCGCGATACATGGCTGCATCGGCATTGGCCAGGAGTGTTTCCGGGCTCGCTCCATCCTTGGGATAGTTCGCGATGCCGATGCTGGCGGTCGTTCGTAGCTGATGCTCTCCGAGATGAACCGGCTCCGCGATCGCGGCCCGGATCTTCTGCAAGCTCTGGGAGATGAGATCGACATCCGTGGGCTGGTCGAACAGGACGATCACAAATTCATCGCCGCCAAGTCGCACAACGGTGTCGGTCGCCCTTACGCATTCGACCATACGGCTGGCGACGGTCTTCAGGAGCTCGTCTCCGGCATTGTGGCCAAGCGTGTCGTTGACGAGCTTGAAATTGTCCAGATCGATGAACACCAGCGTCACCCAGCGATCGTATCGCTGCGCGTACAAGATGGCTTGAGAAAGCCGGTCCTCCAGCAAGGCGCGATTAGGAAGCCCGGTAAGCACGTCATGATTTGCCATGAAGTGGATTTGGTCTTCAGCCAGTTTGCGCTCGATCGCTATACCGGCGATGCGGGTCGTGAAATCAATCAGCCGGGTCTCGGCCTCGACCGGTTCACGCACCGTCATCGAATACATTGCAAAGACACCCAAAACCGCGCCCTGATGCGACAGGATCGGGGTCGACCAGCAAGAACGATAACCGTATACCGCCACCAGTTCGCGGTAATCCTCCCACAGCGGATCTTGTATGACGTCGGCGACAATGACCGGCTCCCGCCGATAGACCGCGGTCCCGCACGATCCGACCTTGGGACCGATGGCGATGCCATCGATGGCGTTCGTATAGCCTTTCACCAGGCTCGGCGCCGCACCGTGCCGCAAATGGCTGCCGTCCTTGTCGAGGAGCAAGACGGAACCGAATATGCCTGTCAGCTGGGATTCCACGAGACGCATGAGGCGGTCGAGCACGTCCTCGAGCGGAGCACTCATCGCGATCATTTCCAGGATTTGCGCTTGCCCGTCACGGAGGACGTCGGCTTGCTTGCGGGCAGTGATGTCGTGGGCGATGCCAATTAGACCGAATATCTCATTTTTAACATTGCGCAGCGGAACCTTCGTCGACGAGAACCACTTGCCGGCGCCGGACGCATCGACAACAAACTCCTCCTCGTCGATCATCGGCTGTCCGCCGGTGAGGACGTTCTGTTCGATCACGCGAAATTTCTGCGCAAGTTCGGGAGCATGGAGATCAAAGTCGGTCAAGCCGATCATGTCGCTTGTCTTGTCCCGGCCATTGTCGGACGCAAGGGCCCTGTTGACCATCACGAAGCGGCTTTCGGTGTCCTTGACCCATAGATAGCCCGGCACCCAGTCGATCAGCGTCTGCAGCGAGATGCGTTCATTGACAATCTGGCGATTGGCCGCGAGTTCCGTAACGTCCGAATGCGTGGAAACCCAGCCGCCGTCGGGCATAGGTTGGTGGCAGACCTGGATTGTCCGGCCATCGGTGAGGTTGGCGGTCCAGATTCTTGAAGTGACACTCGAATTGACCGACCGGGCCAATGCTAGATAGGCGTCGGCAGCCATAGCGGATGTTCCGGCAGCGACGCGTCGCTCGACGATTTCACCCAGTGTCAGGCCCGGCTGCAATTGCTCCACCGCAATGCGGTAGATCTCCGCATAGCGACGGTTAGACAAGATCAGACGTTCATCGGCGTCGAAAAAGCAAATGCCTTGCGATATGTTGTCGATCACCGTCTTGAAACGGAGTGCCTGGCCTTCGAGCCCGACGATCGTAGCTCGAAGCTCGTGCTCAAGGGTTTCGTAGGAAGCCGTAGCCAGTTTTGCTAGTGCGGCCAGGCCGCTCGACTCGGGCACCTCGGTGGCTAGCCTGGATGATTTCGTGACCAAACAGAGTTCCTCCGATTTGGCGCATGGGAAAATACCGCTCACTTGCAGACGGAAGTCCCCATAGTGTTACGTATATACTAATGACAGATGAACTGGATCGAGATCGAGGCTGCGGAGCCTCGATACCTGAAGCCAAGGGCTGTTCTCGAACCTCTTTTGAGCTTCCAGACTCAGTATTCTTCGACATCAGGATGATTCGGCCGACAACCGCCCGAGGCGATCGCCACTGCGCCATCCGCTACTGGGATAGTTGAGAATGCAGGCTGTATGATCATGATCTCCAGACTGGCTGCCACGGAGACATACAACCTCCAGCGCAACGGCATCTAGTCCATGTGCGCGGCTGGTCCGCCAGCGGCAGGCGCCTGCTTTGGCTTGCGCAGCAGGAAAACAAACGGGATGGCAAGCAGCGTCATCACCATGAGTATTTTGAAGTCATTGACGTAGGAGATCATCATCGCCTGGAGATTGACCATGCGGTCGACTTGCGACAGCGCCATTGGATCGCCGCTTGCGGCCGCTGGGGAGACCGCCCACAGATTTGGGTTGAACGGATTGATGAAGGCCGAAAGCTCGGAATGATTGACCTGCGTGTTGCGCACCATCAGAACGGTTACGACCGACACGCCAATGGACGAGCCAAGGTTACGCACCAGGCTGAACAGAGCCGTGGCGTCGGTGCGGAAGCGCACATCCAGCGTGGCGAAGGCGACCGTCGACAGCGGCACGAACACCATGCCCATGCCCAGGCCCTGGATGACGCCGGAGCTGAGGATCAGCCAATTGTCCATCTGCGGCGTGAAGGTGGACATGGTGTAGAGCGACTGCGCTGTCAGCAGAAAGCCGATGACGACAAGAATCCTGGCGTCGATCCTGCTCATGAGCCGCCCGACGACAAGCATCGAAATCATCGTGCCGACACCGCGCGGCCCCAAGACGACACCGATGGTGACGGTTGGATAGCCGAAGATGGTCGACAGCATCGGCGGCAGCAGCGACATCGAGGCCAGGATGAGCACACCCATGACGAAGATGAACGCCAGCCCAGTGACGAAATTGCGATCGAGGAAGATCTTGGGATCGATGAAGGGGTGTTCCGCCGTCATCGTGTGGATGATGAACACCCAAAAGCCGGTGAGGGAAAGAGCAAGCTCGATCCAGATCTCGATCGAGGAAAACCAGTCGACCTCGCCGCCGCGGTCGAGCAGCAGCTGCAGCGCACCGACACCGAGCGATAACATGGCGAAGCCGAAGAAATCGAAACCGCGCACCCGCCGGGCAACCGCCGGCAGATAGGCGGCCATGCCGAGGAAGGCGATGATGCCGACCGGCAAATTGATGAAGAACACCCAGCGCCAGTTGAAATTCTCGGTCAGCCAGCCGCCGAGCGTCGGGCCCAGGATTGGCCCCAGCATGATGCCGGCGCCCCAGATGGCCATTGCCTGGCCGTGGCGTTCCCTGGGGTTGATGTCGAGCAGGAAGGTTTGCGACAGTGGCACGATGGCGGCGCCGAACACGCCCTGCATCAGCCGGAAGAACACTATGCTCTCCAGGCTCCAGGCAATACCGCACAGCATCGAGAACACGGTGAAGCCGACAACCGCCCCCAGGAACAGTTCCTTGCGGCCGAAGCGATCGGCCAGCCAGCCGGTCACCGGCGTCATGATGGCGGCGGCGACGATGTAGGAGGTCAGCACCCAGTTGATGTTGTCCGGCGAGGCGCCGAGATCGCCGGTCATGGTCGGCAGCGCGACGTTGGCGATCGTCGTGTCGAGCGCCTGCATGATCGTCGCCAGCATGAGGGCGACCGTGATCAGGCCGCGATGCGGCACTTCTTTGAAGGGTTCGGGCGTGCTCATGACGTGAAACTTCCAGCAGGTAACAAAAACGTGTACAACGGGTTTCCGGGCGGCAAAGCCTTCCGTTGAGAGACCTTCATCGCGGTGGGACGCGATTATCGATGTGGGGGTTACATCGACCGAAAGTCTCTGATGAGCGGATGCCTGCCGCCCGGAAACATGAGGACCGACGGGTCCGTGCCGAAGATTTCAGATTCCGGTCAAGCCGCGCGGCGGCTTCGCCCAGACGCTGATCCTTCCCACTCCTCCATCAGACCAATCCTGCTACTCGCTTCCACCCGCAGGTCCCCGCGGGATTCCGCTGACTTTACTGCGCGGTCTCGCCAGCCGTGGCGTGACCGAAGATCGACGGCAGGCCACGCGCCACGCCGGTGTCGACGGTAACGGTGGCGCTCATGCCGGTGCGCAACGCCATCTTGGCGTCGGCATCGGTCAGTTCGAGACGCACCGGAATGCGCTGCGTGACCTTGACCCAGTTGCCGGTGGCATTCTGGGCCGGCAGGAGCGAGAATTCCGCTCCCGTGCCGGCGCCGATCGCCTTGACCGTCGCTTCGAAGGTGCGCCCCGGATAGGTGTCGACCACGATATCAGCCTTCTGCCCGGGCTTCATGTGGGTGAGCTGCGTTTCCTTGAAATTGGCGGCGATCCAGGTGTCGCCGGTCTCGACCAGCGAGAACAGCGGCGTGCCGGAACCGACATACTGGCCGACCTTGAATGAGGAAGCCTGGCTGACGACGCCGTCGGCCGGCGCCTTGACCGTGGTCCGCGCCAGGTCGTAGGCCGCCTTGTCGCGCGCGGCGAGCGCGGCCATCACGGTCGGGTGCTTGTCGGTCTCGATGTCGGGATTGCCGCCAAGCGCTGCCTTGGCGCTGATGATGCCTTGCTCGGCAACGGCCAATTGCTGCTTGGCCTTGTCGAGATCGTTCTTGGCCTCGTCCAGTGACGACTTGGCGTTGATGCCCTTCTGGGCAAGGTCGGCGGCGCGGTCGAACTGCGACTGGGCGAAGGCGACCTGACTGGTGTCGGATTTTTGCTGAGCCATGGACTGGCCATAAGCCGCGCGCAACTGCTCGACATTGAGACGCGCTCCCGCAACCGCCGCGTCGGCCTGAGCCAGCGCGATCCGGTATGGCTCAGGGTCGATGGCAAACAGCACATCACCCTGCTTGACCAGCTGGTTGTCGGCGATGTCGACCTGAACGATACGCCCGGCCGTGTCGGAAGCGATCGAGACCTTGGCCTGCTGCAGATTGGCGTTCTCCGTCTCCTGGTAGCGGCCGCCGGTGACCCAGACATAGCCGCCGCCGGCAGCCAGTGCGGCAGGCAGTGCGACCATCAGCAGAAAGCGACCCAGCCGGCGCTTCTTCTTCACAGGGGTCAGGGCTGGCTGCACCGGGGGAGCAACCGTCACCGGGGCGGCGGCCGGCTTCTCCGGCGCTTCCATTTCCAGCTCGGTCACTTTCTCGTCTATCTTGGCTACCGCGTTCATGCTGCTGCGCCTTCTGTCTTTACTTTTTCAATGGACGGCGTCTCGTCGTCGGTCAGGTTCCGGACCATCGCTTCAAGCCCCTCAATGAGGACACGGCGGGCTTCCGGCTTCACGCCGACCAGTGATTCCTCGTAGACTTCCCCGGCAATGCTCTTGATCACGGCGTAGGCTTCGCTCGCCTTGGGCGTCAGGAAGATCATGCGCACCCGGCGATCGGTGGCGTCGGGACGACGCTCAATCCAGCCGCCCTCCTCCATGCGATCGACCAGGCGAGAAACGCTGATCGGCTCGATTTCGAGAAGTTCGGCCAGCCGCGCCTGCGCGACGCCGTCTTCCTTGGCAACGCGCACCAGAAGCCGCCATTGCGCCGAAGAAAGCCCCAAGCCACTGGCCCTCGCCTCGAAGCGCTTGCGCATAAGGCGCTGCACGTCGTGGATCAAGAAGCCCAATCTGTCGATGCCATCGGAAACCATGAGCGGGATATATAATAAGCGTGCTTACTATTCAAGATGCCGCGTTGCACAAGAAGCCGGCAAATGCGCATGACAGCCATGCGATGCAGTCATGGTTAGCGATTGGTGAGCGCCTGGTCTCCATGCCAGTCGGCATAGCCGCTCCGCCACGTCATGCTGGTCGTGTCTGACATATTGATGTACAGCCGTTGGTCAGGATCGGGGGATCACGAAAATGCCGACGCTTTACGCTCTCAAGCCGGCTTTCCAGGGAAGGCTGCGGCCGCTGGTCAATCGGCTGGCGGCAATCGGGGTCACTGCAAACAGCATAACCATCCTGGCGGCGTTGATGTCGATGGCGGCAGGAGCGGCCATCGCGGTTCTGCATGAATGGCGCTGGCTGCTGCTGCTTGTCCCAGCGGTTATGTTCGTGCGCATGGCGCTGAATGCCGTGGATGGCATGCTGGCGCGGGAACATGGGCAGGCCTCGACGCTCGGCATGTATCTGAACGAGTTTTGCGACGTCGTTTCGGACTTCGCGCTAATTCTCCCTTTTGCCGTCTTTCCGGAATTTGGCGCATGGGGCGTCATCGCCTTCGCGATATCGGCGGTGCTGACCGAGTTCGCCGGCGTGCTCGGCATCGCCGCCAAGGTCGGACGCAACTATGCCGGGCCGTTCGGCAAGAGCGACAGGGCAATGGCGCTCGGCGTGGTCGCCGTGCTGTGCGCCGCCGGGCTCTGGCCGGCATCCATCGCGCCGTTTGTGTTTCCGGCCATGGCAACGCTTTCGCTGCTGACCGCCATAAACCGGATACGCGCCGGCCTTATTGGCAGCGCCAGCTGAGCATCGAGGCTCGCCATGCCGCCAGAGGGAAAGACCATGATGCACGAGCCGATCGCCGCCGCGGCCACGGAAAGCCTTGAGCGGCAAGCGCAGGAGCGGGTCTTCCGCAGCCATGACGGGACGGAGATCTTCTACCGGTTCTGGCCGGCGGCGTCCGCCGATACCAAGGGCGCGGTGGTGCTCTTCCATCGCGGCCATGAACATGGCGGCCGCATGGCCCACCTCGTCGATGAATTGCGGATGCCCGACCACGCCTTCTATGCCTGGGATGCCCGTGGCAATGGTCGTTCGTCCGGCGAGCGCGGCTATGCCCCGTCCTTCTCGGCCCTGGTGCGCGACATCGACTGCTTCATGCGCGAGATCGCCGCCAGGGATGGCTTCGCCACGCGGGATATCGCGCTGATCGCGCAATCCTTCGGCGCCGTGCTCGCCGCAGCCTGGGTGCATGATTATGCGCCGAAGC
The DNA here is from genome assembly GCF_040318045.1 of Mesorhizobium sp. M1338. Classification (NCBI taxonomy): domain Bacteria; kingdom Pseudomonadati; phylum Pseudomonadota; class Alphaproteobacteria; order Hyphomicrobiales; family Phyllobacteriaceae; genus Mesorhizobium; species Mesorhizobium sp. M1338. The sequence goes on from NZ_JAMYLL010000016.1 coordinate 101,712, forward strand.
TGCGCGCCATGGTGCTGGCCTCACCGGCCTTTTCGGTGAAACTCTACGTGCCCTTCGCCAGGGAAGGCATTGCGTTGTGGCAGAAGATCAAGGGCCGCTTCTTCGTCAATTCCTACGTCAAGGCGAAATTCCTGACCCATGATCTCGTGCGCATCGCCTCCTTCGAGAGCGATCCGCTGATCACGCGGCCGATCGCCTCCAACATCCTGGTCGAACTGTACCAGTATGCCGCGCGGATCGTCGCTGACGCCCGCGCCATCACCGTGCCGACGCAGCTTCTGCTTTCGGGCAGCGACTGGGTGGTGCGTCACGGTCCGCAGCATGAGTTCTTCGTCAATCTCGGCAGTCGCGCCAAGGAACGCCATGTGTTGCCGGGCTTCTTCCACGACACGCTGGGCGAGCGCGACCGGGCGCGGGCCCTCGACCTGATCCGGCCGTTCCTGGCCAGGCAGTTCGCCACGCCGGACGCGCCGGTCGACCTGAAGCAGGCGGATATTGCCGGCTACACCCGCGACGAGGCCGACAGGCTTGCCTCGCCGCTCGATCCGTTGTCGCCCAAAGGCCTCTACTGGGCATTCAGCCGTGCCTCCATCCGCATGGGCGCCTGGATCTCGCAGGGCATGAAAACCGGCATCGCCACCGGCTTCGATTCCGGCTCGACGCTGGACTATGTCTATGAGAACGACGCGCGGGGTCTCACACCCCTTGGCCGTGTCATCGACCGCATCTTCCTGGAAGCCATAGGCTGGCGCGGCATCCGCCAGCGCAAGCTGCATCTCGAAGAACTGATCGGCTCTTGCCTGACGACGCTCAAGGCCGCAGGCCGCCCGGCGCACATTCTCGACATCGCCGCCGGCCACGGCCGCTATGTTCTCGATGCCATCGTCAAGAGCCCCGACCAGCCGGCGAGCGTGCGCCTGCAGGATTATTCCGACCTCAACGTGCAGCTTGGCCGCAAGTTGATCGCCGAACGGCAATTGCCGGCTGATGTCTCGTTCCAGCGTGCGGACGCCTTCGATGCCGATATGCTCGGCTCGATCGATCCGGCGCCCGGCCTCGCCATCGTCTCCGGCCTCTACGAGCTGTTCTCCGACAATGCGATGATCGCCCGCTCGCTCGGTGGGTTGGCCAGCGCCATGCAGCCGGGGGGTCTTTTGCTCTACACCAACCAGCCCTGGCATCCGCAGCTCGAGATGATCGCCCGCAGCCTGACCTCGCATCGCGGCGGCGAGGCCTGGGTGATGCGCCGGCGCACGCAAGGCGAGATGGACCAGCTCGTCGAGGCCGCCGGTTTCGACAAGCTCGACCAGCGCATCGACCAGTGGGGCATCTTCACCGTCTCGGTCGCGCGGCGACGCTGAACAGGATGGTGTCATCGCTTGCATCCACCGCGCGCACCGAGCCCTATGGCAGGGTGGTCGTCAGGGCAGCCCTTTGGCTGGCCTTCCTGGCGCCGTTCTTCTACCTCAGCTACGGCTTCGCCAACTGGCTGGCGTCGCGGCGCGATGACGTCGGCAGCATCGTATTCGCCTGGGAACACAGCATCCCCTTCCTCGCCTGGACCATCGTGCCCTATTGGTCGATCAACCTGTTCTACGGCCTGTCGCTGCTGCTCAACGACAACAGGCAAGGGGTCGACCGCCTGGCCGGGCGCTATCTCACGGCGCAGATCGTCGCCGTTGCCTGCTTCATCCTGTTCCCACTGACCGCGACGTTCGTGCGGACGGCAACGACCGGACTGCCGGGCTTCCTGTTTGCCGTGCTCGGCGGTTTCGACAAGCCGTTCAACCAGGCGCCCTCGCTGCACATCGCCCTGTTGGTGATCATCTGGGATCACTGGCGCAACCGGCTCGGCGGCTTTCTCCTGCCGGTCTGGCATGGCTGGTGCTTCCTCATCGGTGCTTCGGTGCTGACGACCTGGCAGCATCATTTCATCGACATCCCGACCGGCGCGCTGCTCGGGTTTTTCGCGCTGTGGCTGTTTCCCCGCAGCGGCGCGTTGCCGTTTTCAGGCATCCGGCTGACCAGCGATGCGAAGGCGCGGCGGCTGGCGCGGTTCTATGCGCTGGGCGCCGTCCTCGCCCTGGCCGGTGCCGCGCTCGGCACCTTCTTCTGCGCCGTCGCGCTCTTCCTGCTTTGGCCGGCGCTGGCGCTGGCCATCGTCGCCTTCGCCTATGCCGGGTCCGGCTCGAAGGTGTTCCAGAAATCCGCCGATGGCAGCATCACCCTTGCAAGCCGTATTCTGCTCTTGCCCTACCGGCTCGGCGCCAGGGCAAACATGTGGGCCTGGACGCGTAATCTTGCTCCCCAGGTGGCGATTGCCGACGGCGTTTTTCTCGGGCGCTTTCCCACGGCAAGCGAGGCCAACAGCTTCGGCACGATCATCGACCTCGCCGCCGAATTTGAAAAGCCGGCAGGAGCCGATTGCCGCTGGATCAGCTTTCCGATGATCGACCTGTTGCCGCCGCCGACGGCGATACAGCAACAGGCCGCCAGTGCGCTGGAAAGTGCGCGCCGCGACGGCACCGTGCTGGTGTGCTGTGCGCTCGGCTTCCAGCGGAGCGCCGGCGTCGTCGCCGAATGGCTGGTTGCGACCGGCAGAGCCCAGGCGCCGACGCTTGCCCGCGAGATGCTGATAGCAGCCGGCCGGCCGGTTCATCTTGCCGAGACCACGGAGCAGGCGGCGTCATGACCGGCAATGCTTACCAGGAACGCGCCGACCGCTTCGCCCGCATGCTGATGCAGCAGGCCGCATGGCCGGCCGCAGTCGTGGTGGCTGCAAATATCCTTGGGCCCCTGGCCGCGTCGGCGCGCGGAGCCTTCGAGACCTTGCCTGCGGCGATCGCCCTGTCCATCACCGCCGCAAGCGCTGTCGCCGTGCTGACGCTGTCGGCATTGCTGGCGTTCGATGCGCTGCTCTTCCGGCTGATGGCGAGCCACGACGACGAGGTTTCCGGCGGCGCCGCGGTGGATGACATGCTGGCGCGCATGCGCCTGAAACCCGCCGCGTCCACGACACGCACGCTCGATGACCGCATGGCTGGCACAAGCCGCTTGCTGTTCAAGCAGCGTGCGGCCCTCGCCCTGTTTGCCGTAGCACTTCTGGCGGCGGGGTTTTGGGCGCCGCGATGAACAAGCTTTCGCTGAAAACCTTCACCTTGCTGCAGACGGTAACCTCCGTCGGCCTCTCGGCGCTGGCCTGGATGGTGACCGGCGTGCGTCCGATATGGAGCGGCAGCCTGCCGTCCGACCGGCAGCGCATCTATTTCGCCAATCACACCAGCCATGGCGACTTCATCCTGCTGTCGGCGTGCCTCAGCGAAAGGGAACGCGCGATCACGCATGCGGTTGCTGCCGGCGAATATTGGGGAAAGTCGCGGCTGCGCCGCTTCATTGCCGAGGACATGCTTTCGTCGGTGCTGATCAACCGGCAATGGACGAAGCCTGAGGAAAACCCGATCGAGATCATGCTGTCGGTTCTCGACCAGGGCCACTCGCTGATCCTGTTTCCCGAGGGCACCCGCAACATGACCGAGGAGCCGCTGCTGGCCTTCCGCTCCGGGCTCTACAATCTGTCGATGGCGCGGCCACAGGTCGAGCTGATCCCGTGCTGGATCGAGAACATGTCACGCGTGCTGCCCAAGGGCCAGTTCCTGCCGGTGCCGCTGCTGTGCCGCGTCGTCTTCGGCGCACCGGTCGCCGTGGCGCCTAGCGAAGAGCGCCGCGCCTTTCTCGAGCGTGCCCACGCCACGCTTCTGGCGCTCAACCCGCGTCCCGAGCGAGACGATTGATGCGCCACGAGATCTCCATCCTGATCATCGGCCTGCTGGCGGTTTTGACCACCGCCAGCATCGTCGCCGCCATACTTTCGGCGCGGGCGCCGAAGCCGCTAAGCTCGACCCTGGTCAATCTCACCCAGCGCATCAACGCCTGGTGGGTGATGGTGGCGATGATGACGGTCGCCTTCTTCTTCGGCCGCTACGGCATGACCATCCTGTTCGCGCTGATTTCCTTCGCCGCGCTGCGCGAATTCGTGACGCTGACGCACACCCGCCGCAGCGACCACTGGGTGCTGCTTGGCATGTTCGGCATCATCATACCGTTTCAATACTGGCTGGTGTGGACCGCCTGGTACGGGCTCTTCGTCATCTTCATTCCGGTCTATTGCTTCCTGTTGATGCCGGCCATCACGGCGCTGCATGGCGACACCGAACGCTTCCTCGAGCGGATCGCCGCGCAGCAATGGGCGGTGATGATTTCGGTCTATTGCGTCAGCCATGTTCCAGCGCTGCTGACACTCGACGTGCCGGGCTTCGAAGGCCGCACCCTGCTGCTGATCGCCTTCCTGATCATCGTCGTGCAAGGCAGCGACGTGCTGCAATACATCTTCGGCAAGCTGTTTGGAAAACACCGTTTTTCGCCGAACGTCTCGCCGTCGAAAACCTGGGAAGGCCTGATCGGCGGACTGGTGTCGGCGAGCCTGCTCGGCGCGCTGTTGTCGTTCGTGACGCCCTTTTCGCCGTTGCAGGCAGCGGCCGTGGCCTTCGTCGCCTGCTCGATGGGATTTCTGGGTGGTCTGGTCGCCTCGGCCATCAAGCGCGACCAGGGCGTCAAGGATTGGGGCCATCTGATCGAGGGCCATGGAGGCATGATGGACCGCACCGACAGCCTGGTCTTCGCCGCCCCGGTGTTCTTTCACATCGTGCGCTATTTCTGGACGGTCTGAGCAGGCCGTTTCCGACCGCGCTCAAAGCCGGTTGCGGATGAGCATGGCGACGACGAAGAACGCACCGACCGAGCTGATGCCGACCGGCAGTTCCCGCGGCGGCAGCAGCGTTCGTGCCAGAAGATCGCTGGCCATCAAAAGCACAGCGCCGGAATTCGAACGCTACGGCCCCGAATTCGATCCACGCGGCGGCAATGGCGGTTTGGAGATCTGGATCCCGGTGAAAGCGTAGGCGATCACCCCATCGGCAGCGCCGGCCAGCGATCGGCGATCCTGCCGCCGGAAAACACCGCGATCGATCCGAATTGCTGCAGCACGGCCTCGCTCTGCGTCGGGCGCAGGAAGGCATGGTCGCCTGGCCTTGCGGTCGCATCGGCCGGCAAGCCCATGAATTGCTGGTTGGAGGACAGGCCGAGCAGGGCGTTCGTCTTCATGCCTTCGGGGAACACGGGCTCGGCCATCCACTTGCCGCCATAGAGGTAGCACCCCTTGCGCGGAAACCGGCCGAGTGCCTGCAGCAGGCGCGTGACGGCAGGCGGGCCGGGCAGCATCGGCTCGACCACTTTCAGCATCGGCGTCGCGATAAAGGCCGCCGGCAGGAAGCCTTCGAGGCCGGGCGTATCGAAATCGCTGGGCAGCACGAAGGCCGAGCCCATCGACACTTCGTTGGCCACGCCGCCATGGTGGAGCAGTGCGGTCTTGCTGCCGCCGATGTTCAAGATGCGGCGCTGGTCCGCGCCGAGGCAAGCGACGAACGCCGTGGCCTGCGCCGACGCCTTTGCCAACGCTTTCACCGGCCCGCCGAACAGGCCGGGAATGTGCGGCGCATGCGCCTCATAGGCCATGACACCTTGGCAACGCAGCCGGGCCGGCATTGCGCTCAAAGCCAACGACAACGCCTCCGGGCTGGCAAAGCCGCCGCGATGCAGCCCGACATCGATCTCGAAGGCGATGCGCAGCTCGATGTCGAGTTCGTCAGCGAGTGCGCCATATTCCGCCAGCCGCTCCTGTGTATCGATCAACCAGCAGACACGCGACCAGTCAGCCGCGCCTTTCGAAAGCGCAGCCCTTGCCGCATCGACCGGCATCGGTTTGCCATACAGCAGATCGGCATCCGGAAACGCCTTCACCACCGCCCCGCTGATCGGCGGATGGAAGGTCATGACGTGATTGGTGCCAAGAGCCTTGCCGATATGAGCAAGCAGCGGCAGGCAGGCGAGCGATTTGTCGACCAGCCGCACAGCAAGAGCGGGGTCAAGCCGCTCTTTCACCAGTGCGATATTGCGGTCCAGCCGGCCGATATCCAGCACCAGGCAGGGCTGGAAGATGCCGGCGGTCTTCAGTGCGTCCGACAGGGCGGAAAAATAGGCGCTCATCGTTCGATGCCAAAAGGACTGGGCTCGATGCCGAACAGGCCGGCCATGTAGGGCGAGACGAAGCGGTTTTGCGGATCGATGTCGCGGCGCACCGCCATGGCGTCTTCCCAGCGCGGGTAGAGCTTTTTCAGCTCCGCCGCTGTCAGGCTGTGCATCTTGCCCCAATGCGGCCTGCCGCCATATCTGCGGAAGATCGGCTCGACTGCGCGCATGAACGGCAGCGGATCGTTCGCTGCGTCATGGTGGATGGCGATCGAGCAGGTCGGCCTCCTATAGAATGGCGACAGCCAGAATTCGTCGGGCGCAACGCTGCGCACCTCCATCGGGAAATAGACCTCGGGAAAGCGCTTCTCCGTCAGCTCGATGATTTCGGCCAGCGCCTTCGGCCCCTCCTCGAACGGCAAATGGTATTCCATCTCGTTGAACTTGGTCTGCCGGTCGCTGGCATAGACGTTGAGCCAGTCCTGCACGTAGTCCTCGGCCGGAAATTTGGCGACCGCCGAGCGGATGAGGCGGCCGCGCAGCGACGGCAGCCAGGCGAGCGCGGTGCGCAGCCGGCGCAGCGTCCTCAACCCGGCCTCATCCGCTTCCGGCGGTCGCGGGGTCGGTGCCGCGTCGCTGAGATCGCTGGCGATGAACTGCGCGTAACCGGAAAACGGAATGTAGTAGAATTCGGCCGAGCGATGGGCGGCCATCATCGTCTCGAAGTCCCGCAGCATCTCAGTGATCGGCAGCACCCATTTGCGGCGGCGCAGCCGGTAGGTGGCAATGTTGTTCAACGTTACTTCGGTCATCACGCCGAAGGCGCCGAGCGCGACACCAATGGCATGGATCATCTCCTGGTCCCCTGCCCGCTTGAAGTCGCGCAGCTTGCCCAACCCGTCGACAATCCGCACCGTCTCCAGCTGCGTGTGATAGGCACCGAGCGTCGGTCCCGAGCCATGGGTGGCCGTGCCCAGCGCGCCGCCGATGGCCTGGCGGTCGATATCGCCCATATTGGGCAGGCCCTGGCCGATGCCTTGCAGCATGTGCATGAGCGGCCCGAGCCGGGTCCCTGCCCGCACCCGCGCCTGATGTTTCTCGGCGTCGTGCGAGACCAGCCCTTCCAATTTCTCCAAGGACAGGATGGTGCCCTTGGATTTCACCAGCGGGGTGAAGGAATGACCGGCGCCGACGACGCGGATCGGACCCGGCGCTGTGCGCACCAGATCGCCCAGTTCGCCGGCATCGGCGGGACTGGCGATCAACCGCGGTTCGGCGGTGACAATGCCCGACCAGTTGCTCCATCTGTTCGACATGGCGCTCCCCGCTCAGGCAACGGCGCGGCGGCGCCGCGTCACGAGGATAAACAGACCGAGCAGCACCACGCTGGCCACAGCACTGGCGGCGGCGAATTCCGGCACCGGCCGGAAGTCCTTGCCGTCGATGAGCAGCGACGCGGCGATCGGTCCGATCGCCAGGCCGAACAGCTGGGCCGCGGGCACCAGCAGCACGGCGGTGCGCGTCTCGTCGGCGGTGATCGCCAGCCGGATCTGATAGGGCACGATGAACAAGAGGATGAAGCCCATGACCAGGGCGGCGATCCAGAATGTGGCGGGGCCAGGTCCGCTGGCGAGAACCAGCGAGCTGACAAGCGCGATGGCACCGATCGCGGCGATGGCCAAGCGATAATCGATGCGCGCCTCGAAAACGGTTGCCGTCATCGCACCCAGGACCTGCGCCGCGAGGCTGGCGGAGACGATCAGGCCGACGGTGCGGCCATCGATGCCGTATTGCGCGCCAAGCGGTTCCAGAAAGGCCCAGACCGCACCGAAGAACATGAAGTAGCAGAACACCGACAGCAGCGCGGTGAGCGAAGGAATCGTCAGCACATTGGCCAGATTCTCTTCCTTGGGCAGATCGGCGTAGTCCCCGGGGACGGTGAAGGCGACCGCCAGCGACGCGATGCAGACGACGGCAAGAACGAGGAAGCCGCCCGCCGATCCGGCTGCCGGGATGACATAAAGCGCCAGCAACAGGGCAAGCGCGCATTGCGCCAGTGTCTGCATGGTGACGAAATAGCCGCCGATGCGCTCGGCGCGCCGCGAACGGGCGATCAACTCCGTGGCGACCGCCACCAGACCGCCCTCGGCAAGACCGGCCAGGGCGCGGGCCCCGATCAGCGTGTTGGCGGTTGCGGCATAGGCCGTCCACACATTGGCCAGCGCCAGCAACAGCAAAAGGACGGCACTTTTCCGGCGCATGTTGTGGGCCGAAAGCAGCATCGCCACGACAGCAGAACCGATGGCAATGGCGATCATCTCGGCGGTCGCGACCAGCGCCAGTTCATCGCCGCTGACATGGCCCTCGGTGTAGAGCGCGCCGAGCAACACGGGCTGCAGCCCGAGGATGAGCAGGCCGACCGAACCGATCCACAGTGCCGAGGCAAGCTGTGCGCCGGTCGGATTGCCGACCAGCCAGTCGCCATTGCCCGAGTGCCCGGTATTTGTCGAAGCCAAAGGCGCCTCCCAACGTCCTTGCCGCGCGGCAAAAAAACTGACAACCTGTCAGCATTTCTAGAAACTGATACTTGATCATATTTCTTGTCAACCGGATTTTGAAAAACCCGTGCGAAAGATCGGTGCATGACGGAAGTGAACAGAACAGCCACCGAGCCCCGGCGCAGGCCCAAGCAGGAACGCAGCCGCGAGCGCATCGACGCGATCCTGTCGACGACCATGCGGCTGATCGGCGAGAAGGGCATCGACGCCGTCACCATGAAGGAAGTCGGCATGCTGGCGGGCGGGCCGATCGCCACCGTCTACCATTACTTTCCCAACAAATCGGCGATCCTGGCGATGCTCTACGAGCGGTTTTCAGAAGTCAGCCGTGCCCGGCTGACGGCGATCATCGCCGACGTCCGCGAGGCGAAGGACGTGATCGTGGCCGCCGACCGGCTGCTTGACGATTATCTCAGCCGCGTCGCCGGCGATCCGGCCATCCAGGATCTGCAGAACGCCATCCAGGCCGACAAGGCGCTCAAGAATCTCGACATCGCCGAAACCCGACATCAAGCCAGGATGTTCTGCGACCATGTCATCACCCTGCTCGAGCCCGGGAAGCGCGAGCAGTTCGAACGCATGGTCATCCTGATCTTCCAGCTCGCCGGCGGTGTCGTGCGCCTGGCGCTTGCCGAGGGCGAAGCGGAAAGCCGCCGCACGATCGAAGATTATCGTTCGATCATTCACACGCAGCTGCGGTTGTTTTTGTAGAACACCCATCATTGATCTATCGCACACCGCGGATCAGGCTCTCAAACCCATCGGCCAGATCGGAAGCGCCTGCCGCGAACATCCTCCTCAAATTGCTGGGACGGCCGGGGGTCTTGTTCGCATCCAGCAGCACCGCCCTGCCGTCATGCACCACAAAATCGAATTTTCCATAATCGAAGCCGAGCGCGCGCCGCAGCGAACGCAGTTCATCGGGGACCGGAACAGGCTCACGTCGGATCGTTTCGGATGCCTTGATCAACGGCTTGGGCGATACATAACGCGTGCAGCGCTCGCGGTCTCCGCAGAACACCCAGAAGCGCGCCGCGAAGCCATCGCGCTCTCTTTCCGGAATGAACTTTTCCACGACCAGATCGGCGCGGTCAAAGATACTTTGTGGAATATCGCCGATCGACTCATGGATCGCGTAAGGTTCCTGAACAGGCATGTCCGGAAATAGCTGAGGCTTGCCCGCGCGTTGCGATTGCCGATTGAGGAACGTCTCCGGAATACCCTGATTGTTGAGATTGCTTTTGACGATCACCTGACCTTGCCAGCTGTCAGCTCTGTCGACCAATGCACCGCTGATCCGACGCTTGGATATGTCGACCGCCCCGATATTGAGGCAGAATGCAAAACTTGATGCATAGTCGACATAGTCCGTGGGCGTCACCGTGGCGTCGACATGCAACACCGCTATATCGGCGCTGAATGGCGTCGACAGACCTTGCTGAACCCGAACCGAATGGCCGCGCCTTTTCAATTCGGCGAGAATGTCGAAAAGCATGTATGGGCTGCTCCTGCGCAGCAGGATGTCGCGCCTGCCCAGGAATCGGTCATGCTCATGGGTGACCACGAGAATACGCGCCAATCATCGACCTCTTGGCTTATACAACAACCTCTATTAAGCCCCGATGGGTATCTAAATCTAGACGTCCATGGCCCAATAAATTGCATGACAAATCACTGGGACAATTATCACCGCCATTGGAAACTTCTGGATGCGCCGCTCCGGCCAACAGCGGAAACCATCGGCATATTCGATCGCGAATTCGATCTGAAAAATGCCGACGTCCTGCTCCTTGGAGTGACGCCGGAACTGGCAATCCTGGGCAGATCGATGTTGGCGGTCGATCAATCGGCCACCATGATTTCCGGCGTATGGGCCGGCGACGACGGATCGCGAAAGGCGATAGCCGGCAACTGGCTTGACCTGCCAGTGGATCGGGCAAGTTTCGACGCCGTCATCGGCGACGGATGCCTGTCGGCGGTCGATTCCAAAGCCGCGCGCGGTTCGCTGTTTGGCGAAATCGCGAGGGTGCTGAAGCCTGGCAGGCGTGCGGCGATCCGCGTTTTTGCTCGGCCGGAAACGGCGGATGATCCGCGCGGCATCGAAGCTCTGGTTCTGGCCGGCGGGGTCGAGAATTTCCACGCGCTCAAATGGCGGATCGCGATGGCGTGCACGACCGACGACCGCGATTTCGCAATCAAGGTGCGAACGATCCGCGACACCTTCGACAGCCTGTTCCCCAACCGCGAAGCTCTTGCCGCGAGGACGGGTTGGACCATGGTGTCGATCAACACGATAGACGTCTATGCGGGCTCGGACATAAGCTACAGCTTCGCGACGCTGGCAATGCTGATCGAGGAAGCGAGCAACTGGTTCGACGACGTGCGCGTCGTGCCGAGCGGCAGCTATCCCCTGGCGGAGCGTTGCCCGCTGCTGGTGTTCGGTTCGGCCAAGCCCCGATAAGTTCGTCATCGAGGTGCCAAGAGGCGCTCCGACCGCCTTGACTCTGGCAGGGCGGCGGCCTATTTCAGCGCCACGTTAGCACTCGCCATTGGTGAGTGCTAACTCATATGTCCGGCGCCGCCGGACGGAGGAACTGTTCTCACCGTTCTCATCGAGGAAGAAAAAATGGCAAAGTCGAAGTTCCGCCCGCTTCATGACCGCGTGGTCGTTCGCCGGGTCGAATCCGAATCCAAGACCGCTGGCGGGATCATCATCCCCGACACGGCAAAGGAAAAGCCGCAGGAAGGCGAGATCATCGCTGTCGGCTCCGGCGCTCGTGACGAAGCTGGCAAGCTGGTCCCGCTGGACGTCAAGACTGGCGACCGCATCCTGTTCGGCAAGTGGTCGGGCACCGAAGTCAAGCTCAATGGCGAAGACCTTCTGATCATGAAGGAATCCGACATCATGGGCATCATCGGCTGATATCAGGCCTTTTCATCAACTGAATTCCCGGGCTCAATCAAAGCCCCTGCCAGGAGCTAAAAATGGCTGCCAAAGACGTAAAATTTTCCCGTGATGCCCGCGAGCGCATGCTGCGCGGCGTCAACATCCTCGCCGACGCGGTGAAGGTCACGCTCGGCCCCAAGGGCCGCAACGTCGTCATCGACAAGTCGTTCGGCGCGCCGCGCATCACCAAGGACGGCGTCACCGTCGCCAAGGAAATCGAGCTTGAAGACAAGTTCGAGAACATGGGCGCGCAGATGGTCCGCGAAGTTGCTTCGAAGACCAACGACATCGCCGGCGACGGCACCACGACCGCGACCGTTCTGGCGCAGTCGATCGTCCAGGAAGGCCACAAGGCCGTTGCCGCCGGCATGAACCCGATGGACCTGAAGCGCGGCATCGACCTGGCCGTGACCGAAGTCGTCGCGGCGCTCGGCAAGGCTGCCAAGAAGATCAAGACCTCCGAGGAAGTTGCCCAGGTCGGCACGATCTCGGCCAATGGCGACGAGTCGGTCGGCAAGATGATCGCGGAAGCGATGCAGAAGGTCGGCAACGAAGGCGTCATCACGGTTGAGGAAGCCAAGACCGCCGAGACCGAACTCGAAGTCGTCGAAGGCATGCAGTTCGATCGCGGCTACCTCTCGCCCTACTTCGTCACCAACGCCGACAAGATGGTTGCCGAGCTCGAGGACGTCTACATCCTCCTGCACGAGAAGAAGCTCTCCAACCTCCAGGCCATGCTGCCGGTTCTCGAAGCCGTCGTGCAGACCTCGAAGCCGCTGCTCATCATCTCGGAAGACGTCGAAGGCGAGGCCCTGGCCACGCTGGTCGTCAACAAGCTGCGTGGCGGCCTGAAGATCGCCGCCGTCAAGGCGCCGGGCTTCGGTGATCGCCGCAAGGCCATGCTGGAAGACATCGCCATCCTCACCGGTGGCCAGGTCATCTCGGAAGACCTCGGCATCAAGCTCGAGAACGTCGGCCTCAACATGCTCGGCCGCGCCAAGAAGGTGTCGATCTCCAAGGAGAACACCACCATCGTCGACGGCGCCGGCAAGAAGGCCGAGATCCAGGGCCGCGTTGCCCAGATCAAGCAGCAGATCGAAGAGACCACTTCGGACTACGACAAGGAGAAGCTGCAGGAACGTCTCGCGAAGCTCGCGGGCGGCGTTGCGGTGATCCGCGTCGGCGGTGCGACGGAAGTCGAAGTCAAGGAAAAGAAGGACCGCGTCGATGACGCCCTCAACGCAACCCGCGCGGCCGTCGAAGAAGGCATCGTTGCTGGTGGTGGCGTAGCCCTGCTGCGCGCTTCGGCCAACATCAAGGCCACCGGCGTCAATGCCGACCAGGCCGCTGGCATCAACATCGTTCGTCGTGCGCTGCAGGCTCCGGCCCGCCAGATCGCGGCCAACGCAGGTGCGGAAGCATCGATCGTTGCCGGCAAGATCCTTGAGAACAAGGGCGCGACCTTCGGCTACAACGCCCAGACCGGCGACTATGGCGACATGATCGCCATGGGTATCGTCGATCCGGTCAAGGTCGTTCGTACCGCTCTCCAGGACGCGGCCTCGGTCGCCGGCCTGCTGGTCACCACCGAAGCCATGATCGCGGAGGCTCCGAAGAAGGAGTCGGCTGGCGGCGGCATGCCTGGCGGCATGGGCGGCGGCGGCATGGGCGGCATGGGCGGCATGGATTTCTAAGAAGTCCATAAAGCTCGCCCATGAATCCAAGTTGCTCAAGCCCGCAAGCGGGCTTGAGTGGCGGCATGGATTTCTAAGAAGTCCATAAAGCTCGCCCATGAATCCAAGTTGCTCAAGCCCGCAAGCGGGCTTGAGTGGCGGCAT
>NZ_JAMYLL010000017.1:0-106783 GCF_040318045.1 Mesorhizobium sp. M1338
GAAATCCCCATAGCCATCGACTGTGGCCCGCGGGTTCCTTCCTCGGGGACTTTCGTACGCCTGCCGGCGCCCGAAACTCTTCACGAGAGCGGACTGGCAGCTTACAGTATGATGATGTTCGGACGCAGCCGTTCCGCTGTTGGCCCGCGAGCTGACGTCAAAAACTCCTCGGGCATGCCGGAAAGTGTGAAAATCGCATTTTACACTCACAGACCATTCGAAATATGAGCGGCTTGGCGGCGCCTTCAGGTGCGCCTAACCCGGCAGCCAAGAGCTTCCTGGACTCGCAGAGCCACATCTTTGTGGATGACTTCAGCAAGTAGGTTTCAGACGTGTATAAGGTCCTCGACGGAGGCCTCTTGGGTTTTGAATGGTGGCACATGGCAAAGAAAATCGTTTGGAGAACGGATGGCCGGCTTTTTGAGCCCGGTGACGAGATGACCTCAGCCGGCGACCATGCGCTGACATCCCTGAATGCAGGTCACGCTCCGACCGAGCAGGCTTTCCGGGATGGAATCCCAAATGGACACGACCTTCGCGAACATGGCGAGATGAGAGTTGGGCGCGGTGGACCTGGGACCACGAACCGGACAAGTTTCTCTACAAGCTTGAGATTGACGAGGACGAAACCAGGCACACCGGCGACGTGTGCTGGTATTCCGCAGCCAGGACGCTCATCGGGGAGGGCAAATCTCCCGCCGAAGCCGTGGACGCCTATGCGATCAGCCAACCCCATATCCAGGACCAGCACTACAAGCCGAGGGTGGAAATCCTAGTCAAGCGCGCGACCGTGCTGGAGCGCTACGAAAAGAAGTCCAGGAACGGCCCTTGCGGGCTTGGTACGGGCTAGGACAAGCGGACCAAGATGGGCCTAACACCGTGCTCTGCCTGCGGTGCTTGAGACGCAGGCTGCTCGCAATCCGCTTGACCCCCGAGAACCGGCTAGCCTTTCCCGGATACATGCATGGCGTACGCTTCCCGATATTGGAGTCTTCCGCGCGACCTTGGACGCGTGTACGGAACAAGTTATTAGAACGCAGTCCCGGCAACAGCGCAAATAAAAAGGCCGCTTTGCATGAAGTCTCCAAAAAAAGAAGTTGACGAAGAGCGGATGAAGACCAGGCACGTTTTCCTGGACACCCAGGTTTACCGCGCCTTGGGGCACAGCCCCGCTAATCCGGCCCTGCAACAATTGCAGGCGTTGATACAGGGCGGCCGCGTCGTCCTCCACATCACCGACATCACCTTTGCCGAGGTTGCCCGGCAAATCCGGGAGAAAGTGAATAGCAAAAATCGTGAGTTGCGAGCCATCGAGAAGGAGCTTGCCATCTGGAGAAAGCGAGCGCCCAAGGGGTTTCCAAAGGGCAACTTCGACTTCGACACGAAGGAAGTGACCTCTGCCCTCCAGAATCAGTTCAACGAGTTTATTCTCAGGGAGTGTGACGCCAAGCATCACCAAGCATCTCACCAGACAGCCGAGGCCGTTTTAATCGACTACTTCGACCGTCGGCCACCATTCGACGCCCCGAGCAGCAAGGAGTTTCCGGACGCTTTTGCGCTGAAGGCCCTCGCGGATTGGTGCAGCGCAAACGACAGCCATATGTATATCGTCACCGAGGATAAGGCATTCACAAACGCCGCACTCGCTGAGCCCGAGCTGTTCTTCCACCTCAACTCGATACACAAGGTATTGGATGCGGCGGCAGACCTGGGAGCGGAAGGCGAACAGGCGGTCGAGCAAGCTATCAATCAGCCCGATTTCGACACCACCTTTGAGAGAAGGTTGGGCCTGGAATTGAAGGACGCTCATATCGTCTACATGGGGGATTTAGCCGAGGGTAACGCCTTCGACCCCAGGCTGCTAAAAATCTTCAGTGTTGAGTTCGAGGCTGTCGTTGCCTTGAGCGACAAGCTGGTAGTCGCCACAATGGTGGCAGAGGCTGAAGTTGAGGTTGACCTGGAATATGAAGACCACAGCGAGGGCGGTTACGATAGCGAGGACGGCGTTTGGCACGGCGCCCAAACCGCTACAATCGCGCTGGCTGAGCCGGTGAAAATACGAGTTATGGTTGAGATTGACCGAAACAGCGGCAAGGTTCGGGACGCTAAGCTTATCAAGCGAGATATCTATATGCACCACTCGCTGTACGAGTATCAGTAAGTGCGGCTTGGGGGGCGCAGATGTCTATTGCCGGCTGGTTTCGCACGAAGGTTTTTATCATCGCCTTCAGGTTAGCCCTGACTAAGGCTTCGCCCGGCGGCTTTACCATTGACGAGACCAACGACTTTTTGTCGGTCCGGCTTATCGATAAGGTAACTGACAAGAAGTTCCTGCTGACCGGCTTGGTCAAAGAGGGCGCCGAGGGCCTGTGGTTCAATGGTCATAACGAACACGGTCTTGAGTGCGTTATCCCCATGAAGAACCTTCGGGATTTCAGTTTTCTCGGCATCCACCACTACCGTGGCTATAACATCAAGTGGGACAACGCCCTCGCCTTCGTTTGGAGTTACTACACCCTGGGTTCTTGGAGAATCGAGAAGAAGGATAAGCGCGAGCAAGGCCGATTTAACAAGCGGACGTTGGCGCGGCAGGACCGGATGCAGGTGCTGGCCACTTTTGTCCAGCAGACGATCAAAGACCCGGACTTCAGAGCCAGTTCGTTTGCCTTGTTGGAGATCCTTTACACCCGTCGGTGGTTTCGGCACCCGGAGCAAGAAACCACCGGAGCCTACTACGATTTGGTGCTGGATTCGCTCATCGCCAGCGGCGACCTGAAGAAAGCGGATAATCTTATCTACTCCCTCCAGTCTCAGGGCCTCACCACGCTGGCCAACTACGAGTTGGAGGAGCGAAGGTTTCGAGATGCCGATACCCAGCAGCGGCGGATAGGCTGGCTTACAGCCGTGCTAGTGATTGTCGGGATAGTCCAAGCACTGGCGACTTACTATGCGCCAGGGTCGCCACCTGTGCTGTCGCCTGCGTCGGTTACTTCTGGCCGGTGAATGCGCGCATCGCGTCTTGGTGCCGCCGAAAGGATCTCATAGTAAGCCGTCGACAGGCCTAAGTGATCATCTAGGGCAACGATGGTCGGACTTTAGCGGGGGCTTCGCCTGCAAGTTGGCGGCTTGCTTGATGTGGCGCGATGTAGGCAAGCTCGTGTCGGCTTTCAGGTGATAAGAAATCTCGGCTCAAACGTCCGAGATGAGGCGCAAAACGGACGCCATGAAAAGTCTGGAATTAGGCCGTCAGCGGACGATCCGCCACCGGGGACGTTCAAGAGGAAAGCGGACATACCGTCGATGGAAGCCGGGGCGGAACTGGCCCGGCGCAAAATCTGGTGCCATTTCGAATTACCACCGAATGACGAGTTTCCTTCTTGCACGCTTGCACGGCGGCTCGCAACAAATGCACTTAATACGAAATGGCCGCCAGAGCCGCATCGGCCTTCGATATATGTGGCCAAAGCTGAGGAACAGCGCGGCAAAGCGCAAGAAGGTGGGAACGCAGCTGCGGAGCTTCCCCACGATCGATTTCGCCATCGGCGATTTCAAAGAACCATTCACCGACCGCTTTGCACCACTCTTCCAAATCCGATCTAGAGGCGCAGGCTGTAAGTGCAATTCGCATCTGATTGTCCGCGGCAGAGTCTATGACACCGCGGCGCCGGAGAACTCGCGACAAGATGCGCACCTCGTCGGCAAGCCCGGTATGCCGCGCCGAGGCGGCAATAATCGCGAGCCCTGATATGAGCGAGAAGCCGATATCGGAATCCGGCTCGAGCTTGAGGCGGTATTTCACCTTCCGGAGCAGGCCGGCGATGAGGTCAACGGTCTCCGTGTCGAACCGAAATACTAAGGAGAAGTTCACAACGCTCGCGAAGACACGCGCCTCAAGGGGTTTCTCGTCTCTCGGCTTGCGAAGCTCTTCCAGAAGGTCTTCCGGGAAAGGCAGCGGGGCGTCGATGCCGCCTTCGACAGGGCTAGGCGCGCAAGCCCATGGATGAGAAGTTCGGCTCTGGAGATCGTTCTCACCGTCTCCCAGCAGGAGGGTCTTGAGCGGGCCTTCCAGTAGAGTGTCTTTGGTTTCGTTGGCTACGATGCGGGCCCGCATCAAGAGCTCGACCTGGAATTGCTTCGCGCTTATCAGATCGGGAATACTACGTGGTTCCTGCCGTAGATCGGCGAGCGTTTGCATATAGAAGGGCTCTGCTCGCAAGCTTGCCCAGACGGAAGAGTCATCTCCGGTTCCTCCGAGCGCAACGATCTCCCTTTCGATCATAGACGCTTGCGCGCTCGCAGCGAGACGGCGCCAGAACGGGGGCTCGGCAGCGAAGAGGCGAAGGCGTGACAACTCCCCATCCACGAACACAAAGAGATTGACGGTGAGGGCTAGTCGTCCCGTTCTGTCCTCGGGATCCTCGTCTCGTATTCGCTCCAGCATCCGAACCAAAACGGGCTCAAGGATGGGAAAGCTTTTCAAACATCGGATGCCGATCTCAATGCCGGCAATCTGCGAAAAGAGATCGCCTCGCTCCGAGAGCCAGGCGAAGAAGGCTTCGACATCAGCTGCGGGGGTTTGCGAGATATCGATCAACGCACTGAGTCTCGGATTGGCGCAACGTAAGAGACACTGGGCGAGGCCGCGCTCAAAATCCCATTTTAACAGCCGGCCGATCTGATCCCTTGCATTGCCAGCCGCATAAGCCTCGACATTGTTCGCGTCGCCACGTTCTCCGATAAGACCTCGGTAGTAGCTCGCTTTTCCGGGCACGATCACCGAAACTTGGCCGTCCGGCACGGTGAGCTCGCCACGTACTGCAGCTGCAACCGATTGCGGCGTTAGTTTCAGGTCCTCGCTCAGTGCATCCATCTCGTCTTCGCTGAGCGGACCCTTCTCGATCTTCTCCCTCCAGGCCTCGATCACGTTCGTAAGAAGATTGGCAGAACCGACTTCGTCTTCGAAGTAAGCAAGACGTACGCTTCGATCCTCAGCGAGCATCCAGAACGAAGGCATGCGATGACGCAGTTCGCCCAGCCTCAGGAAGAGCTCAGGTTTAGCGCCCCTTTCGATCGATAGTTCGACAGGCTCTCCCTCGATAGGTTGAACAAGGATCGAAGAATCTGGTCCTTTGAAGAGGGTTCGGATCGCTGGCAACAGCTGGGAGCTTCGGAATGCAATCCCAAGACCGTTGAGGGTCAACACCGAGTCCACCGTCAGCTCGTACTTTGAGCGGAAACTCTCAGAGTAAGAGATATCTTCCCGAATGGACTTCGGAAACAGCTTAAGCAGCTCCAGGGCAACATGACCGCGACGGTCAGGCTTGCTCGTCATCGTCTCCTCCTTCGAGGGTACGGGCAATCTGTTGCCCGACAATCTCGCGGATTGACGTGAGAAGCTCGGCGTACGATTCTGGCTGTTCTTCTTTGAAGCCCTTCAATACGACGCCCTCTAGCCAATCCCGGTACCGCGCTCGGACATCTTCGTCTGGCGTTGGAAGGATCAAAAGCATTAGGACTTGCGCGCGGTATCGCTCGATCGCGCCGAGCCCTGTTGCGGCCGACCTATGTGCCCAGCCGCGCGCATCGAACAGTTCAAGGAGCCAACTCGATCTCGCGCGTGCCGTCTCGTCCAGAACGGACCCCTGCCACTGGCTGCGCAAAGCCGCCGCTGCCTCTCGCGTAAGAGTATCGAGCCAGAGGCCTTCGTTGGGCAATTGAAGACCGTCGGTCATTCTTGCCCGAACGATGCTTTCGCGGATGGCTTTGAGTTCGGCCGTCTCTTGAACGAGGCCCTCGATAACGGGAGCAGCATTCAAGAGTGCGGCGAGCTCGCCGGGACGTAGCGGAACGAAAAGCATTCCTGCCTGCCGAATAACTGTCAGGGCTTCGGTCAGTTCCTCGGGGGTGAGCTCCCCGCTTTCGGTCATCGTTGCCAGTAGATCGATTGAGGTCGCGATGGGGTAGGTCTCGTGAGTCCCGAACCGATTTCCAAATCGATCGTCGACGATCAGAGCGTCGACCTCCGGCCGCCCGGCAAAGAGCAGACGGCTGGGATGCAGATCGAAATGCTCGTCGTCGTCCTCTGCTGGCAGCAACCGACCGAGGCTCACCTTCCCGGATGCGATCCCATCGCGGAGGGCGACTTGTAGGTCCTCAACCATATGCCGGGCGTCATCTGCCGAGGCATCATAGCTGACAAGCTCATTCGCACGGTCGACTTCCGAGGAGGTGACAAAAACCTTAAACCCAGCCATCGGCAGACGGGACAGCAGGCCCAGATGCTGAAAGAACGATAGGGCGACATCGTCTAGATAGACCGTGGCGCCCGGCTGTACGACCGGATTGTGAGGCCAAGCCTGTTCGTGAAGGCGTAAGTATGCGTTGGCATTCGCATTCTCGACATCGGACAGATGTCCGCTGAGTTTGAGCGCCACGAACACATCGCCCACCCCGGCAAAAAAAGACTCGTACCCCGAAATATCCGCAGTCTCTTCGAGGAGAGAACCGGGTTTGGGAAGAGGCGCGGGCCGAACCACGAGCTTTTGCGACTTGTCTTGTTCGTCGAGCGTTTGGGCGGCAACGAGATATTGCGCGATGTCACCTCCGACCCGTAGCTCCAGGTCTTGCGGCGGAACTGCTCCCTCAAATCGGTGCACTCGATCCGCATCGATAAGCTGCTTTACCTCTCGCGCTCTCCGCACCTGACTTGGCTGATGGAACGCCAATTTATCTCGTTCTTCGAAGAGCCAGTCGAGCGTCGTGTGGGCGATCGTGACACTGTCCGCCCAGTTCAGGAACTTTCGAAGCCGGTCCGTTAGGCTGAGCGTAAGGAGGCTTGTAAGATCGATAGCAACGCGTTTACCCACATTCAAGCGTACAGGCTTCGTGCCGCCGAAAGCGAAGATCGGAGACCGTCTCCGAGGGTCCGCTTGTCCTAAGTTGCGCAGAGCGGGGCGCAAGAACACATCGAGCAGAGTGCGCCGGGCGACCTTTGCAGCGGCAAACAGAGGAGCCTCTCCACGAACGACGAGGTCCCAGGTCCGATCCATCCGCTCATCCCAATCGGGCTGCAGGTCCAAAAGCTCCCGAATATCCATGCGCCGAACCGGACCGTCTTCGCCCGACGCAACGATCGCTCCTTCGAGCCAGCCGTGAATTTCTTCCTCGTTTTCCCAGCCTGCCGAGGAAGCCGTGGAATAAGACGTTGAAAGGATGTCGGCATCGCCGTTCGCTTTGCCCGCAGCTTCGCGAACTAACTCTTGCGATCGAGCCGTGGCTCCAATCCGTTGGGCCAGCACACCGGCGCGCAGCAGTTCTGTGGCGCCCCGCTTCTCGCGATTCTGCCATTCGGTTTCGACGAAGGTGTTGAGTGAACTCCAATCGCCGGATGCAATCGCGATGTTCATTGCAAGGTGACGGTCGTTTTGAATGTCCCGTCCGGCGGAAAGCTTTTCTAAGCCGGCCTTAGCGTCGCCGAGCCTGCCAAGGCGGTAGTTGGCCCACGCCACCGTCGCGGCAATTTTGAGAGATGCGGCGACGATCCCCGGATACGTGTCCGCGAACGCAATGATCTTGTCGTCGGCATTCGTCTCGAAGAGAGCGAAGGTATAGGTTTCGGCGCTGGGAACGTTCTTGACCTGTTCGAAGAGAATCTCCGCGAATTCGGCAAGCTTCGAAAAATCCCGGATATGTTCTAGCTCACCCACAAGGTTGAGAAGGGCGGGTACTGTTGGGTTCGCTCGATATTCTGACTCCCTAAGCGCTGCGACATCGGCACCCGTCGCCCCCTCGACGAGATTACGCAATGTCGTGAGAGCGCTGGGCGGAACATCTTTGCCTTCCAGAACGGCGAGCTTCGATCGAGCCTCTTCGGTGCGTCCCGCTTTGACCAGCGATTCAATTTCAATCGAGGTCAAGAAATTCGAATGATAATATTCCAGGAGCTGCTCACGATGCCGGTCGATATAGGCGGCAACGTCCGATGCCTTTCGGTGCAAGGCCACTTCGAAGCGCGCAACCGCGGCGTCGAGCGATTTCCCGCCTGTGAGTGCTGTCGCCCGCTCTATGTCGTCTTCGACTGCCTGCAGGTTCAGATCGAGTTGGAATGCCAAAGCGAGCGGTATTCTACGAAGCCTAATCTTCTCGTCGGCCATGCTCGCTTGCAGATCTTCGAGAGCCTTTCCCACCAGCGAGGGGTCGCGCAACTGCAACCACAGCACTCTATCCGCCGCCGTCGATGCTGCCTGTTTGGCGCCGAGAGGTCCCAAGGCTGCAGCAGCTCTTTTGTAGTAGCCGATCGCTTTCGCGCGATGCGCCATCGCCTGAGTATCCTCGGCCAATGGGAAATCGGCAAGATTGGGAGGTAGCGGCGCCTGGAGCGCACCTCGAAGCTCAGGATGGACGGTCCGCTCCAGATACGCCGTCCCGGAAAGAACAAGGAGCGCAGGTGTTGTCTCGAAATCCGCCTCTCCAATCGCATCGACGACCTTAACCGCGGACTCGATGTCGTCCGCTGTGAGGTGCATACCGAGAATTCGGAACTTGCCGTCCGGATGAAATCTGTCGAGCGATAGACCGGTTCTCTCCAGCCATTGAAGGCCTTCTACCGGCGAAAGATCGTGAATGGCTACGATGAGCGAGGCTGCAAGAGACTCCGGTGTGTTGAGAGGCCCCAGAGCGGCGAGCGCCTTCGCCCTGTCGCCGTTCTGGGCGAAGGCTTCGACGAAGGCGCCCGCAATAGTCGTTTCTTCGCTGGGGCCGAACGCTTGGGCTTTCGATAAAGCATGCCGCGCCTTTTCGTGATCGACTGAAGCGAGAATTCGCGCGCACCAGGCAAAGATCGATTGACGGACGCTCGACGAAGCAGCGGTAAGCTCGCCGGTATCGACGGCCGTTAGAAGCGAATTGCAGGCAGCCGTTGAATCAAACCCGCCGGCGAACCGCGATTGCCGTAGTTCGCGAAGCCGTCTTTCCGCAAAATCGGTGACAACCGAGTTCTCTGCCGGAGCTCCGGAAAGCGCGCGAGCGATCTCCCGCTGGCCTACCAAAATTGCTTGCGTGTCTGCGCTTATGGCGGCCTGCGTTTCCAGAAGGCCTTTCGCAGCGGTCTTGATAAGAAGGCCATCGGCGGCAAGGGACGCTCGAAAGCTCTCGCCATCGAGGCGGCCTCTCTCTGTCATCGCATTTTGGCAATCGCGCTCGATCGCCTTGAACGCAGCCGGAGCCTCGTCCGGAAGCTCAAGCAGCCCCTTGAGCCTATCTTCGGCAAGCTCGCGCTGCGGCCCGCCGAAATCGTAGTCGATTACGTGAATGAACCTTAGGACTGCCTCGAGATCGAGGTCGGCAGGCGCGCCGTGCGCATCGAAAGCCGAACGCACCAACTTCTTGAAAGACGTCAGGAGTGTCCGCTCTGCGTCCGTGAGCGTTGCGGTCGATTGCATCCTCAGCGCATCGAGCGCCTTTGCGAGGCCCACTTTGATGGGGCCGGACGTTTCGTGTCCGACCGCAAGAAGCATCGCGTCTTTGCCGCGGACGAGAGGGCGATCCCATCCTCTCTCGCCTTGGCCGTCTTTGGTCAGCAGCCACAGACGTGCAAACTCATCGCAGGTTTTTCCTAGTTCGCTCGTCAGAACGAAACGTCCCGTGAGCGAGTTTTTCGACTGGATAAACACCCACCCGCCGGAATCTGTTTCTATCAAGACATCGTCCACGGGTACTTCGGTTTCGAACCGGATCGCAGTCGCTTTGGCAGCGCCCAGTCCGAGCCGCTTATCTAACGCGACAGCGGCTAGAAGCCGGACCGCAATCGAGGCGGCAACCGAAGCTTGTATGGTGACGCCGCCGGCGGGCGCATTCCCGCCGCCCTTCGCCAGTAAACTCGTGTTTTCGGTTGCCCTCTTGGCCATCGTTTACTCGCCTAAGCCCGAATTGCTGCGACGGCGCTTCGGGTTCACCCTGCTGCAGTGCACAGCATCGCTGAAGAGGAGACCTACATTTCCGAGTCGCGACACCGTCCTCGATGGCCTTATTCGACGCGCGATTCAAGGATTTCCGCTGGTGGTGCAAAGGTGCCAACTTGCGCGTCTACGCCGATGTCCGCTTCCGGGAAGCTTTCAACACTGCGGCGGTGACCGGAATGCGGCGCAGAGCAGCGCGGTTTGGGGCCGCGAGTGAATCGACGGGTGTGGTCCTAAGTTAGTTACAATCATGCAAAAGTGGCTTGACGTTTTTTGGCGCTGACTGCAACGTGGTGATGGCCTCCCGCACAGGCCTGTGTGCCCACCATGCTAAGCCTCGCAGTGCGCTTTCGCTGAGTTTTAACCCACCATTCCCTCTGGGACGGGTCTGTCAGCAGTGGGCACATGTCGGATCCGTGACCTCGATAGGGATGGATCATGAGCAATAGCGATCAACTGAAAGAACTGAAGACCGCGGCACGGAATATCGCGCATGCCAAGCGGATCAAACACGTCGGCGCACTGGAAGTCGTTGCGCAGGCCTTGGGCTATCCACATTGGAACGCCCTCGCCAACGCGAACAAGAAAGGATGGCGCCCGTCTCCGGAGGATCTTGCCACCGCGGAGGCGCTGGTACTTGCCGAAAACCCGTTGATCTCCATCGACACTGATCCCTGGAGCGCACTTGGCGCTGACAGGTTCGAGGGCGAACTGCAGGGGCACAGCTATCGGGTGAGCACTCAGGCAGATGATGTTCGCATGTGGGGACGAGGTTGGGAACTCACCTTGCCTGAGGCCCCCTTGGCTCCCCCTCGCTTCCGCGTCACGGATCGTCGACTTAGAGCAAACCCGATTGATGGTACGGACTTCCGGAATGCCGCGCTCGATGTAGCCTCGGGTTGGCGCAAGCTTGTCCACGCCCGGATCGCCTCCGATTGGCCTCGCCGCTCAACCGTGCCGGACAGCGCGGGCCGAGCCGAGCATCCCTTGGGTCATGGGGTGAGCGACATCTGGTTTTGCTTGCATTGCGACCGATCGTCTACCGGAGTTGAGATCGCCGCGAACCTCTTTCACTGCCCGCACTGCCTCGCGTCACCGCTTGACATTCACGCGTCGCCCTGGTGGCTTGGCGCGGCAGCGAAGTAGGCACCCTCAGCGACGGCCGGGCTGCTTTTGGAGCGTCAGATCTTGCTGCGCAATGACGCAGCGCGGCGAGATCGCCTCCGCGGGCTCAATGGATCGCAGCGCACAGGCACAGCCAACTAGTGCACGGCAATGTCGGCAAATACTGGAATCCTTGTAGGACATTAGCGGTCACCACCGTCACTGCCGGGTTGCACGACGTTCAAGCAAGAAGCCAGTCAGGGTCGAGAACTGATGTCTGTTCAAGATGCATGCGGTGGATGTCTGAGGAACGACTGATTTGCGGCGCATCGCTGCCAGGAGCATTGGGGCCGCAAGCAGACTGACTGCTTCCGGTTGTGATTGGCTCATAGCGGCCATATGAGGACGTATCCCCCGGCATCCGCTGTTTAGCTTACTCGCTGCCTGGAGCGACGCTCGCACGCTGGTTGACTGACTACTATTTGAACGAAGCCCGTATGCGCCCGTTGCCGCCTCTCACTCATGGTGCGAGGGTGTTGGGGGCGTATCCATCCGAGGCGCCAATGTCATGTTCCTGGGGTCGATAAGGAGCCTCAGATCGCAGGCCGTGGCCTGCTCCCTACCGTATTCTTCAAGGTCATCGACCTGTGGTCGGACATCGAGAGCTTCGAAACGGGTCGACCGATACTGCCATTCCGGATCATCGGACTGCTCGAAGAAGACCTTCGCGCTGAAGGTTATGCTGGTGTCGGCAAACGACGAGCTGCTGAAATACAGGCCTTCGGGCGGCGACGACGGTTCTTCAATCTCGAGGGTCTGGAACTCGAAGCGAGCCTGCGATTTCGGATTGAGCAGGATGTCCACCGCCATACGTGCTTCATTTGCCTCCCAGAACGCATCGAACTTGAATCTAGCGGTGGAGCGAAGGCCTGCATTCGTGAGGAGCTGAAGCCACCCATCCAAGAATGCGGAGATCAGCGGAATCTCCTTGAGGTACGGTCCGGTTATGGGTTGATCGACTGGGAAGGTAATTGACGGGATGCGGTCATTTCCGGCAATCGTCAGGGTCGCTCGCCCCGTCGCCATGAGCGTGAGCGCGCGAAGCAGCTCCGCCCATTCCTCCAGCGAATGCTCCGTGTCATCGATCGAGCCGACGGTCTCGAACCTGAGCGCCGGCCGTGTCAGCCGGATGATGAAGTCTGGGGCGCGGATGAGAAGCTCTGCTCCATGCGGCTCGGCCATCGGAGGGCCGATGAACATTTCGCCGTCGAATCGCGCTGCTTGTCCGAAGCCGGGTCCCCGGATCGAAATCTCGCAGGAACCCAGAGTAGGAGGCGTAAGACGCAGCTCCTCGATGTCGTCGAACAGCGTGCCCTGATAAAGAAGGCGTATGCCGAACCGGCTGTCAAACACGCGGAGCCGGTGCGGCTTCAAGGGCGCGAGGCCAAGCAATAGACTGCTGAAATGCTCCGGACCCTCGATTTGGATAAGTGCCTCGGCCTCGATCTGACCCTTCTCATATCCAAGTTCGGCGAGCTGCCGTTGCTTCTCAATCGTGTAGGCGCCAGGATTTTGACCGCAGGCTGCACTTATGGCCGCCAATAAGCCTGTGGGGGTCGGCTCGAAGCGCACCCCGACTTTCTCATAATCGTAGCTGATATCGGTGTGGTTGATGTCGTGGGCCTTGCTAGCCTCCGCCAGTCTCAATCGCCTGAGTACGCGCGCGAGCTCATTCCCAACAAGGTGGACAAGATAAGCGGATTGGAGTTCACCGTCGGCTCGCAGCCGAAACACAACGATGAGCGCCGGCCGAGGGTCCTTGGCCAAGCGATCGATGGCGGACAGGCTGAGGCGGATACGATTGCCGGTACGGCCGAGCGTCGACTTCAACTGAACCCGGGCGGCGTTGGTGGGGCGTTGATCGAGAGGTAGCGCTTGACCGGCCGGCGCCATCGGGAACTCCACGATGAAATCCCAGCCCATCACGTCGACGACGCTCTTGTTGCAATAGAGGCCTGCGCGCTCGCAGAGCACTTCGAACTGCCGTTCGCCGATGCGACCAATGCGATCGGAATCCAATTCGCTCTCCATGTCGTCCGTCCTCATCGATCGAGACGGACGCGAAGTCGCCGTGCGCGCTCCTTGAAGGCGCGGTCGCCACCTTCCAGGATGTCGCAGACATGCTTGCGCATCTCCGCGCTTTCGAGACCACCCGACAAGTAGCGAATGGGTGGCAGCTTGCCAGGCGTATGCGTGCCGGAAAACGCGACGATGACCTGGTCGGCATCCGTGTTGACGACGAGGTTCGCGTTGTGCGTCACCATGATGACCTGGCGCACATTCTTCGCGGCGATGAACAGCTCGACCAGCTCGTCGAAGATCGACTTCGGATCGAGGTTCTCCTCCGGCTGGTCGATGATTAGCGGGCGGTCATCGCTGTCGTCCAAGGCGAGATATAGCAGCAACAGGACGATGCCGCGCGTGCCTGGAGAGAGCTTGCGGATATCAACGGCTTCGTAGTCGATGCTGTAGATGATCTCGATATGCCTGCTGCCATAGAGCCATTTGGCGAACCGCCTCAACCAGGAGCGGTAATCCGCTTGCTGTGATCGCGGCACCTCGGAGAGATCGAGAAGCTCGGCTTGGTGGGCCTGACGAAATTCCACCATCGCATCGGCTACGGCTTTCGGATCGCCCGATTCCCACGCCGGCTTCAGCAACGCGTTGGCCCAGGTCTCCAACGTGCCCACGCCTTTGAAAGGGCCGGTGCGCCGCTTGTCGAACAAGCCTTCGCCCTCAGTCGCCCAGCGATGAACGTCCGCATGGCGAGACACCGAGAACGATAATTTGCGCAGCGTGCCGGACGCCTGCGCGAGGCGATCCATGAGCGGGCGATACAGCGCATGGAGCACTTGCTCTTCCGCGACGATGGACACGAAGACTCGCAAATAGGCCTGCTCTCGATCGGACTGAAGTTGGGTGGTCCGCACCGCGGCGCCTTCGCAATCCGCCAGCGCTTCCTTCAGGCGCTTCAGTGCAGCGTTCTCGTCCCCGATCTTGGAGGTTATCGTTCGCAGGCGATTGGCGGTGTCGGTATCGATGTTGATGAAGCGCTGAATACGGCCGATCTCAGCCTCAAGTTCGCCGAGCGACAATCGCATCAGGTCGGCATCGTCGGCTACATAAGGCTCCTGGTCGCTCGCCTTACGTGGCATCTCCTTACCCCGCCACCCGGCCGTTGCCTGCTCGGCCTTGGCCAGGCGCTCGGTCAATGTCCCATCGACATTCCCGGCGTAGGTCTGCCGGAATACCTCCCATGCGTTGTCATCCAGATGCGCGCCGACAAAGTTCTGCTTGGTCATCCGCAGCGCCATCGGCGCACGGTTGGTCCGGAAATCCGACACGTCGTTCTGCAAAGACCGCAGGGCTTGGCTCTCCTGCGACCACAACCGCATCTGGGTCCGGGCGTGATCGGACGCTTCGGTCAGTGCGTTCAGCCGCGCGATACGTTCCGCGCTGCCGACGGTCACCAATGTGTCTCGGCTTTTGATGTAGCCGGCGATCAGTGCTTCGTTCTGAGTGATTTGCGACCTGAGGCCGGTGATCTGGCGTTGCTTCTCGCGTTCGAGCCCGATCTGGTCGGAGAGGGTCGCGATGGCGTCCTCGTCGCGGCTGCGGTTGTCGCGCAACACGGTCGTCCTCAGCTCCAGCAGTTCGCCGAAATCGGTCGCGCCGTCGCGTTGAAGCGTGCTGTGGGCTCCAAAGATGACCCGCTCGATCTCGCTCAGCAATTCGTCCTTGAGCCCGTCGGCCGAGCACAGCTCTTCGACGAATTTCTGTGAAAGATAGCGCGCCCGCGGATAGAGCGACGGATCGAAGGCATCGTCGAGCAAAGGGCGCACAGATGGATCCCCGGTCTCCCAGTTCAGCCGGACGCCGACGCCGTCGAGATGCTCACTGGCCCGCACGATAAACGACGCGTTACTCAAGCGGCCGTCCGTGGCGTCGCAGCCCGCCGCAATCGCATCTGCGAGCGCGGTTTTGCCCGAGCCGCGCGCACCAATTATGGCGACCAAACCCGGATTGAGGGCGAGCCTAGGCGTCTGTGCCCAGTCCGCACCCATCAATTCTATCTCCGCAATGACACGTGCGGGGGTGGCCCGAAGCGGGGGATGAGGGCCGACATAGGCCCGACCGGCGGGATCGATATAGGCTTGGCGCAACGCATCGAATTCCATCGTGCCCTTGATCCAGGAATAGCGGTCGCCCACGGGTTTGGCGACGGTAGCTTGCTCATGCGCGTCGCTGCCGTGCAGACAGGGCTTGCAGCCGTCGTATCGCTCGCGAAGCACGTCCTCTCCGACGCCGCTTTTCCGCCCCAGCCAGAAATCGCGCTGCGCCGGACTGCTGGCAAAAATGACGTGCGCGAACTTCTCGATTTCCTGCCGCAAGGTTGCGTCATTGGCATCCCGGATGCCGGAAGTGCCATCGGTTTCGGCCCCTGCGACGGCGATCAGGATGTTTTCTTTCGCCCAATCGCTCTTGCCGTATTCTTCGCGCAACTTCCCGAAGTTGACTTTAAACTGCGAAGCCCCGTGGCGGAACGCGGTCCGCTCGTCGCTCAGCTCCGGCTTGGATTTCCGGCCCAGTTTCGCGAGGTCTTCTCGCGTGCAGGCGAAGTTGTCGCCAAAGGCTTCGAATCTCAGTCGGCTGAGAAATCGCTCCACCTCCGCCACATGCTTCGGATCGTCGGGGCAGACGAGCAGGTGGATGTTGGTCCAGCGTTCTTTCACCGTCGCCACGTCGAGCCGGAGCTCGACATTGGGGAAAACAAGCGCAACCTTTGGCAGGCGGCCGTTCTCCCTCATCTCCCGGACGACGTCCTGATAGGTGTCGGCGCAATAATAGTCTGTCACCGCGATCGCGCGGATAACCGGCATCGCCTGTTCAAGGTTGGTTAGATAGTCGCCCCAGGCGTTCGGGCCTTTGAACTGGTTGTTGAACAGGGTGCCGGGCGCATGGATATGCGGCTCCCATCGATGCCATTCGGAACCGCGATTGATCATACACCCCCCTGTTTTTCTTCCTTCTGGTTGTCTTGCGAAGCCGCGTCCGTTGCGGCCAGCGGCGGATCGGCCGGGAAGTCGACACCCGAGACGAACAGCTTCACGGTGTTTCCTTCGATGAAGATGCTGTCAGCATCATTGGTAATGAAGCCGGTGGCTGCGTCCCGGCTTCCCCTGATCCGCCCATGCGGCGTGTCGAAGGAAACTGCCTCGCAGATCGCGTAGCCGTAGCGAACGAAGTCGGAGCCGTAGAGGCCGTCCGTGCCCTTCGGGTAGCTCGCGAACCTCACCACATTGTAATCGGGCTTCAGGAGGCTAACGAAGGCCTTCTCGGCGTCGGCGACGATGCGCTTATGATCGTAGGCGCCGCTGAAATCCTCTTTCTCGAAGTCATGCTCCGGTTCGAAGGTCGTCATGATCAGCGGCTGGACGTTGAACAGGAACAAATAGATTTCGTCGGTCACCCGCGCTCCGGGATAGCGCTGGGGCTCGTTGCCAAGAATCGCCGTGCGGGCCTTGTGCCCATTGCTTATGAGGCGGTCGAAGCTGTCTCCGACTTTGGCGATGCCGACATAGAGGAGATCGTAGGTCGCGGCCTCGCGGTAACGATCGAAGCGTTGGATACCGGCGCGACCCCGTGACCGATTCCAGATCAACTTCTCGGTCGTGAACCACTCCAGAACGTTAGAGCCGAGCTCGCCGATAGGTCCGTCCCAGACCCTGATACCCTTCTCGCCAGCTTCGATCCAAAAGGATTCGGCTTCCGATAGCCCAACGGCCGGCAGGTCGCGGATGCGGATCTCGACGGGGTCGCGGAAATCGTCCCCAATCGCGAAGTCGAAGGTTATAACGTAGGTGTCGGGGTCGATGACGAGGTTCAAGTATTTGGCTTCGGCGCGACCGGCGATCACGTAGAAGTCGCTCTGCCTGAACAGCGCCTCAACCTCTGGATCATTTTGAAGCCAGACGGCCTCCTGATTGGAAATCGGCGGATAGACCGTTTCCAGGATGGTTAGCTTGGATTTTGTGCTCGTGGCTCGTTCGGACATGATCAACAGCCATAGTTGGAGACGAAGCAAAAAAGTCCTAGGCGTGTTGCCCGCGCGCAGTGTATCAGAGCAAACAATACTGGTTCATTATCGTATAGCTAAAATGCATACGTAGCGAGCCGGGGTCGATAGCTGAGATCGCCCGGCCGACCATCGCAATGGCAGCGAAAGAAGCGGCGTGTTTCTGAATGACCGGCATGCGGCGCGAAGCGGCCGTTCAAAACATGGTACTTGGAAGTCGTGCCGTCGCGCTATCGGGCGCAACGCGCCAAGGGGTCGATCCCTTCCAGAGCCATGCAAAAGCCGAATCTAGTATCCTACTTTGTCCATGAGCACCCGCAATTCGGACTGCGAAGCGACCCAGAAAGTTCGAAAAGCTTCCGGGAACCCCAGTCGATCGCGAATTGTAGAACTATCTGACGACCGGTTTGGGGCCCGACGCGGACCGATGGCATTGCAGTTACCTGCCATCGATCGATTTGAAAGTCGCGTCGCCTCGACATCGAAGCAAAGCCGCCGTCGCTGCCATGCGCCGTGCGGACTAGCCAGGACGTATGATGGTTACGCCAATCCACTCATTTGGGCGCGGCATCGCCAAATTGTGAAACTCTTCGAAATGGCACGGAAAATTGCGCGCCAGATATCGCACTACCCTGGCATTATCCATCAGTCGGTCAAAATAGCGACTGGCCACGACCAGTATCAGGCTCACGGAGCCACGTCGCTCCACAGCGCTCAAAAACTCACTGCTTAGCCCGCCAAGTTCAGCCGTCATCGCGCCCAGTTGGTCTTCAGACACGTTGGCAATCATCGCCGGATCGAAACCCTCGGCCAGCAGCGGGCGCGGCGTAAAAGCGACAAGGATCTTTGCGTACGTGAACGTGACCCGCTCCATAGCAACCATCAGCCGGGCAATTTCCAATCCCGTCAGGACCCGTCTTCGACGAAAGCTTATCCACGGCAACCGGGAGGAGCTTCGCAATGCTCGCCATATCGTCGGCAGCCCTCGTCGAAACTTCCTCTTCCTCGATTTTCTTTCGGCGACCTATCGACGGCTTTTCCTTGGGCTCCTCTTTGGCCGTAATGCGCACGATCGTGTCGCCGGCGACGACGACCCAGCCTTCCTCGCGTTGCTCGAAGAGCACCTGTCCCCCGTCGTGGAGCCCGCGCTGCGTCACGACTAGTACGTCACGTCGCCGACGCGCGCCTCCGTCGCATCGTCTCGTAGTCATCCGTGTCGTCGAGGAACGGCACGATCTCCGGGTATCGATACAGGAGCGGCATGATGCTACTCCGAGCGAGCGACGCAAGGACGCCCGCGACTTGGGATTTCTACTCTTTGTTGATCCCGGAGATCATAATCTTGGCAGACCCGGGAATTGCCAAGCTTGGGTTGTTTGCTCCCTCTTCCGACGAAGCTCCTCCACCTATCCCCAAGGTAAGTTCGACCTTGTAGATGCCATCCGGGAACAAATAGGGTTTGTTGCTCACGGCCGTGCCGCTCGCCTCGCGTAGATCGGTTATGACATTCCGGAATGCTTCCACAAATCCAGTCTCGTCCGCCTGTGCATAACCGCCCTCATGCGGCTCGAAGAGGTCGGGTCCGACGTCGAGGCGCTCGCCGTACAGATCCTTCATACGCTTATCGATTTCCTTAACAGTATAAAGGCTCTTAGGGCCTGCCGCCTTTCTGAGCTGGACATGCGGCCAGTCCTTAAAGCTCGACCAATGCCCCCCTGCGTTAAGCCCGATCTGCTTGGTCTCGGCGAGGTCGGCGTAAACGTGATACCCTTTCACCCCGCCATGAACGGCATCAGGATCCCATTCGGGCTTGCCGTTGACTTCCCAGTAGCAATCCACCGCTTCGCCCCATTGGTGCCAACTCATGCCTGGTAGCGCGTTCGTCACATGCTGCCCTTTGGGTGCACTCGTCTGCTCAAGCACATCTGCAAGAAAGGGCGCGCCTTGCGCCCGAAGGGAGGAAACAGCCGCCTTGATCTGCGTAGCACTTCGCGATTGCTTCCAAAGCTTGGCCTGAACCTGAGGCGTTCTAACTCCGCCGGACGCCACCATCTTGACGCCCTGCTTCGCGCATTCCTGGATGAGCAAAAGGGTGCGGGCTTCCATGTCCGGATCGAGACCTTGTAGTGCACCCGCGGCGAGCAGGATTTCCCACTCTTCGTCAGCGGCCGCCGCAGTTGGCTTTACGAGAGCAGCAAGACTGCTAAACGCGCCGAAATCTTTGCCACCTTGAGCTTCGTTATAGTCAACGCCGATCCTGCACAGGTTAGTGGACGGGTACTTCTGCAGAAGGCTCCAAAGATTGCTGTCTTTGAAGGCCCCATAACCGCTCCAACCAGTGGACTGTGCAAGCCATGTAAACTCAACAAGGCCCTTTTTGAGCAGCGTCGAGCAAGTTAGCCCACTTCCATACACGCCGATTTTGTAAATAGAGCCGGCAGCAGCCATTGAATCCCTGATACCTTGAAAGTACGGGACAATGCGCTGCTTTATGCTTGACTCGCTGACATCGAAGTCGATGGCAAAATAGATGGCTGAGCCGCTGGGCTGGCCGATCGCCTCACGCCCATACTTAATCGAATAGTCGGCATCCAACTTCCCAGATGCATAAGAAAAGAGCGAAAGGCTCGTTCCGATCTCATGGACGACCGCAATGCTCAGCTTTTCCGCAATAAGCTTTGTTGCTTCCGGTTCCCTGATGATTTTCCACGATCCCTGTGAGGCGCGACAATAATAACGTATGACTGTGTTTATACCCTCCTTCTTTAGGCACTTAGTGATATTTGTCGTTTTACTGCTGGCATCTATGATCGGAAATTTCCCTCCCAATCTCTGGTACTCGATTACAAATTCGTCATATTCATACTCAGAGATATCAAGATCGAGGCCCTCGAGCTCTGCTACCATAACTCATCCTCCCCCTTAACATTGGCGACGACAAACTGAACTCGCCACATTAGAAAGTCAAGATATGCATCTCGACTGCACTGATATGCATTCTCAGTGGATTTTGAAATATTGACCAACCATTTGATTTGCTTAAGAATTTCATATTTTGCTGCGGCGCACTAAGACAGCTAAGAGGTACTTCAGACTGCAAATTGCATCCTGCGTTGTATATTCATCAACCCGAGGCCAATTTCTGATCCCATTGTGGTTGTTCTGTTATGCCCTTTGCTTGCGCTTGCGAGCGCATTGTTGGCTTTCGGCTGGTTCGCTATCCGCGAGATGATCAACCACATGTTCCGCGAAATCCAATTTGAAGCGCTCAACCTGCATCGAAGGCCATCAGCCAAGCGTCAGGGAGGTGTCGTTTGGCGCAGTAGCGCTGCAAGCGACCGCGTGTCCTTTCTCCGCGACCCAAGCCCAGATACCGGACGGCGTTGCGCCAGTAGATATTCTGCAACTGGTCCGGCGTGAAGCCGGCGAGGCGAAGTTGCGCGTCGAGATTTGCGAGATAGTTGTTGTTGTCGAGTTCCTTGGCGATCATAGTCCAGTCGGTGCCGTACATCAGGTGGCGCACGTCTGGATCGTAAGCAATACGGAACGCTTCCAAACGGCGGCGGATCTCAGGGCGCTCTTCTTCTTGGCTATCCGGGATTGTCAGTTCGCTGAGATAGCTCAAATCAGCGAACAGAAAGTCACGACCATCGTCCTTGATCGTCTCACCGATAATTTCCTCCCACACTGGCCCAGAGTACTTATCTGCCTCGCATCTTAGTCCCTGAGGGGCATTGGCCCCAATGTCGAGTGCTTCGTCGAAGCCGCCGAAATGGGCAAGGTTGATTCGAAGGTGAGCATAGTTCGGCTTGGCAAGCACTTTGCGCCACCACTCGGGGCTTGCACGACGCCCATAGCCGCAAACTGAACCAAGGCTGTTTTCCGCATGCGCCATGATCGGCACATCTTCGGCCGCGCACCAATCGTATAGTTCCATAAGCGCGTGTTCAATGCTCTCCCCTTTTGGGCCTTCTGGCACTTTCGGAACGCCGAGCTTGCGGTTCTCAATGGGCTGAAATCCCATCGGCGGATAGAGCTTGACGCCAACGAAGCCGCAGTCGTTGATGGCATGCTTGACTACCTTTAAAACGTCGCGGTCTTCTGCCGAGCGGCGCGGATCGAAGCCCACCATGCTGTGCATGTGCATTCCGGTAGATTGCGCTATGGAAACCTGAAGCGCATCCATGACATCCACTTGTTCGGCGATGGACGAGATTGGCGGCTTGCCCAACCAACGATGCATATCGAGAAAGCTCGGCGTGATCATCTGCACGCAGCGCTTGTCTGCGAAGACCCGGATATATTCCCGCGCGATGGCCTCACGGCTGCCCAGCAGCAGACGAGCGAAATCTATATAACGTGCGATTTTCGAACCTTTGCCCTTTAGCTGACGGGCCACCTCAACCGATTTGGCTTTGTCGAGCGGCTCTCCACGTGCCTTGGCCGTCACAACGCCGGCTTCGGCGTAGATCTGGTTGAGCAGATCAGAGTAGTCGGGCTCGGCCTGGTCGCCGGCGATCGATTGAACGACCTTGTTTGGCGTGCGCTGGCTTTGATCAAGAGTCAGCAGTGCATCTGCCACTGCCTCGGTCTGGCGGTTGTCCAAGTGTTCGGGTGTTTCCATCGGCTGATGGCGGCGCAGATTGGCGGCTTCTCGCTTCGCGGTAATCGTATTGGCACTGAGGATTAAAACCAGCAACACAACCAGCGCGTCGACAATACCGCCCGCCCGGGCAACTTTTAGTTCCGGAATGACCTCTTCCCGGTGCTCGCCGAGCACGACATATCTGACAAAGCCTTCAACTGACACGTCCGAAGCGTTGAAGAGGTGGCAGTGGACATCAATGATGTTGCCCCGTCCATCTGCAACGCAGATTCCCGGGGGTAGCGGTCGCGTTACGCAGGCGGGCAGTATCGCGGCGGCTGCCGCACCACCCAGCCACTGTAGCAGTATCCGTCGATTTGGGATGCCCACAGCATCCACAACCAAGTTGCGCATTTGGCTGCCCCCTCGTTTCCCCAAGGTAATGTGCGTCAAAAAGGACCTGCTGTCGATCTGTCCGATCGCCCAGCATCACAGCTCTAATAGAGAACAATCGCCTGACGCGGGCCGATGCACAGCCTTTGGGGAATGAACGTCTGCGGTCCCAAAAATGGCTAGATTGAGCGAGCATAAAAGCAAGAGTTTCGCTGCGAACCGCGGAACGGGGTGTGGCACGTACGCGCCTGAGGTGCCACAACAGGAGTCGCGGGATCTAAGAGACAACAACCGCCGATATTGAGTTTGGAGGCGACTACCCCCATAACGAGATTCTCTCGATCGTCCGCAGCCACATCACCAATGCAGATGAGAAACTTCAGGTCTCAGTTCGTCGAGCGGACCGATCTCGCTATGAGCGGTGGGGCGACAATTCGCTCCTATCCGACGAGAAGTTGGAACTTTTCAACTATATCTTCAAAGAGCGGGAAAGGTTTATCAGACAGACCCGCTGGGTCACCAATTCCGAAACATAAGCCGGTCGCCGCTCTGCTCCAGCCACTCTTTGGCAGCCTTGTCGGCCTCCTCTTCCATGTTCTTCAACTGAGAAATCCGGTTGTAGATTTCACCCCCTTCGACCTCGAACACGGCAAGGGCACCGATCCAGTGGACATCGACTACGTTGCTGCCGAGGGTGGTTCACCTTGACCCGTGCTGCTCGGCTGTGGCCTTGTGAGATGGTCCAGCACCTCATCTAGGATCCGCTCCAGCTTGTCAGCCGGATAAGACAATCCAAATTTTCGGAGTTTTTTTATAGCGCGCTCAACGATACTAAGCTGGATACTTCGATCGGCTATAATGTCAGTAATTTTATCTACCTTATCGATAACATCATATATGGAATAGACGACAGAGCAGAACGTAACAATCTCATAGAGAAAAAGGTATATCGGCGCCCTCGGATTGTACTGGCCAGAGCGTGCTTTTATCGCCTCGCCTAATTTCGGATCGCCCTCATAGAACTCCGTCAGGAGGCGATCGAGCGACTGCGATGATATCGCACTGGCCGCCTCAGGGCGCAACGCCTTCACAATCTCTAGACATTGGTCGATTTCAGATGGCATGGTGACTTTCTCCCAGCATTTTTTGGATGGCCATGTCGAGCGTGAGCATCTTCCGGACGGCCTGATTGCGAGCGAAGATCGTTAGTATCACGAGGAGGGCGAATACTGTAGCCAACAGTCCGGTGGCGGGACGATGGATATCGGCATTCAGATAGATCCATAAGAACAATAGGCAGGCTGACGCATAGTGCGGCCAATTTGTCGGACGATGTCCGGCAAATTTCTCGACGGAAATTCCCCGCTCTAGTCTATTGAGATAGCCCGCGAGGTTAGCAACACGGGATTTGTTAATCAGTCGATCATATTGCGAAGTGAAGCTATTTGAATCGACAATTCGCTCCAGAAGTTTCCGAATCAAGGCCATCGCTAACTCCGGACTCTCGCGAGCGATATGAGTGAGCGCATAACCGTCTGCGAAGGTCTCGGCTGCGCTTTCGACTACGACCTTTCGAGAAAACACAAATGCGACAAGCAGCGTCAGCGCTATGGAGGCGCCGCCGAACCATGAGAGTCTAGCAACCGCGAGGCCAAAGACGCACGCGACGACTCCACTCAAGATCACCCATTTTGCGCCAACCCATATGACACCTCCCAACATAGATCCGTGAGCGATTTCGTGAAGCATAAGGTATTTCTGCAAGACCGGCATAGTCTTCATACTTAGGTCGCTGGCGATAAATAGGTACGAGTTTCCGAACATGTTAAAACCGCATTGATAATCCATTAATCGACCTGTCGAATCATAAAGTATTGTCATGTTGCCCGCATTTTTCGCAAACGGTCCAAACCTAAATGCCCTATGCAGGTAGCCGTACTCTGTCGCCAGAACTTCGTTGGGGATGACGTCTGCGGTCCGGATTGAGTTCTTTTCGGAGTTGTGGACTATCCAATAGATCGACCAAAGGGACTTGGTCCCTTCAAAAATCGCTACCGCATTTGGAACAGATACAATGAAAAGGAACCCGGCAAACGCTACTGCCGCAGCGCTCCAGGTGGCGCTCGCTAACAAGTAGGCGAGTAGGGCTGCCTTCAGTTCGATAAAGGCCGGTTCGATGGCAAACCTGAGCAAAGCTCCGATGAGACGAACCATAAGGCGCTCCAAGCATGGATGGTCATGACCCCCGCGTGCGGGCTGCATTGAAAATCGTCCGGCATCGTTCGGCTTTGAGCAAGCTGAAACGCACAGAATTCATTGCGAAACCGCTCTGGACTTCATCGAACACGTTGTGGCACATACGCGATCGGGGAGCCACGCAGGAGTCGCGGGGGTCCCTGCAAAGACCATGAACGGACTGGCTGGTTGCATCCGGGTATGGTGGAATTGAAAGACGCGCTGGATTCAAAATGTAGCGTGTCTATCTGTCGGTTGCTTGAATGAATGTCGATCGACGCCCATGCGCTTTGGGTAGCCGTCGGACTGATGACGATAGAGGGCGCAACCGCTACCTGCCATCGCTGAACATCAGCAATGTCCGCTTTCGGGGAATGGTAACGCCCGGGCCTATGACCGACATTGGGCGCGTTCCCGCCTGGCAGCTTTGGGGCCGACTGCGGACTGTCCTCTTTCGGCTGTGAATTGGCGAATAGCTGCCATTAGATGCTGGTAGGAACCACCACTTTTGACCCCAAGTCGGATGCTTTCCTCAAGTTGTATCATGGTTTGATGATGTACCGCCGCCATCCCGTCTCTTTCCTCGAAGGCTAGTCGCCGCCGCCGATCGACAGACTGAAGAACATCGACGCAATCTTGCTCGCGGTTTCCCCAAAAGATATTGTCCAGCTGCGCCATTTGCTTGACCATTTCTGAAGCTGGACTTCCGTCTTCCTGCCGAAGGCATGCGACATTGGCTTGAACGAGACATCGCTGACCCCGGGGCCGAGCGGATTAGCGCAACGCCTTGAGCTCGCGGTGGGCAGGGAATTCGTCCAGTGCCGCGTCGATCACGCTCTCGCGCGAAATGCTGCCGCCACCGCCCAGGGAGATCAGGCGGAGCGCGGCGAACCACTGCGCTCGTCCGTTGCCGCTCAGCCTGAGGCGCGAGACGTCGCCCCCCGCCCGCAGCCAGATGTCCTGGTCCGTCGGGCCGAGCGGGAAGAGGTCCCCTCATGATCTGCTCGAGGTCCCGGTGGCGCTGATTGACGCCCGGCGAGATCGACTTGGTGCCGCCGAGCGCGAGTGCGACGGGGAAGTTCTCCTCAAGGTCGCTAGCCTTGAACACTGGGTGCTGCCTTCCCGGGACGGACTGCCTGACCGTCTCAGACACGTGGTTGAACAGGTCAAACCCGATGGTCCCGTCGCTGGCGGCGGTGGCAGCGCCCTTGAGGCCGGAGAGCATCGCGGTCGTGAACACGCTGTTCCGCTCGCGTCTGAGCACCAGAGACGTCTCGGTCGCACGCGACGACGCGAGCACAACCCGGCCTGTCCCCCGCGCCAGTTTCCGCAGAGACTTCTCGTCGAACCCTTCGTCGTTCCCGTCCTGCCCATCATCGCCCAGGCCGGACTTAAGCGTGGCGGTGCCGGCGGCATGGCACGCGTCGACGACGAGGATGACCCGCGGTGCCTTGATGGCGGCGATCGCAGCGGACAGCTCGGCCTCGCCGAGCGACGTTCCTGCGACGTCCGTGAGCTTGCAATCGTAGGGGAGGAGCGCGCTCGTCGCCTCGGCGCCACTGCCGATGCGCGCCCCGTGGCCCGAGAAGAAGATCGCGACGGTGTCGTCGGCGGTCGCGGTCGCCGCGAGGTAGGCAAGCGCTTTGCGGATGTTTTCGAGCGTGGACGCGTCGTCGGTGAGGACAGTGACGTTCGCCTCCGGATATCTGCGGCGGTCTGGTGTTCCAGCTTAGCGATGGAAGTCGTCTCGTTCGAACCGTGGTTCCGATGGCCTTTCAATCAGCGCTTGCCGGGATCATGCTTGCCGCAGACCTGGTCAAGCATAGTGCGGGTTTTCCGATGAGTCGGACAACCAGCACTCGCATGAATCTACTGCGCCCCCTTGGTTCTCACCTCCATGATCCGAAAGCCAAAGATTCCAGCGGCCGCTGCATCTGCAGCGATGAGGATTTCATTGCCGCCTACAGGCTGAAACACGGCTGTGCCGTTGGACAGCTGAGCAACGGGTCCGCCTAAGAAATATCTGAAGTCTTCGTTACCGCGGACGGCGAGCTGTCAAGCGCTCACCGATGTTTTCGACCACGATCGAGTGCCTGATGAGAGTGCGGGCGGATACTATGACACGCTCGGCCCGCTGCTTGCCAATGTCAGGCCCAGAACCCACGACAGAGATCCTTGAGCGACGGCTCGCCGTTTAACGTTTTTTGTACTGTTATCTACGTTCGACCATATTCGTCGTCGAAGCGAACGATATCATCCTCGGCGAGATAATCGCCGCTCTGCACTTCAATGATAACCAGGTCAATTCTGCCTGGGTTCTCGAGCCGATGCTTATGGCCGCAGGGGATGTAAGTAGATTCGTTTGTCCCCAGGAACAACTCCTGCTCGCCATTGACGATTTTGGCGGAGCCGCTGACCACGACCCAGTGCTCCGAACGATGATAGTGCATCTGCAGGCTCAACTGGCGACCGGGCTTCACCTCGATGCGTTTGATCTTGAAGCGCTCGCCTTCCTCCAGAACCGTATAGGTACCCCAGGGCCGGTGTACCGTGCTATGGACCAGATGAGCTTCATGTCCCGAAGCCTTGAGGCCCTCGAAGAGCTTCTTAACGTCCTGAACGCGGTCGCGGGATGTGACAAGCAAAGCGTCCGGAGAATCCACGATCACCAGATCGCTTACGCCCACCGTGCCGATGACGCGCTTGTCGGAGCTCACATAGGTGCCGGTCGTGTCGACCATATGCACATCGCCGCGTATCCTGTTCCCGCTTTCGTCGGGGGCGATCAAATCGGCCATTGCGTTCCAGGATCCGATGTCGTTCCAATCCATGTCGCAGGGAACCACGGCAAGTCTGTTAGTCTTCTCCATGACAGCGTGGTCGAGCGAGATTCGCGGCGCGGAACCGAAATGCTCAGGCGCGAGTTCGATTTTGGCAAAGCCTTGGCATTGACTGGCGCGGCCGTTCTCGTAGCTGTCGGCGACGGCCTGGAGCACCTCGGGACAATGCAAAACCATCTCGTCGAGCATGGTTTGCGCACTGAAGCAGAAGATGCCGGCGTTCCAGAAGAAGCATTTGGACGCGACATAGGCTTTGGCTGTCTCCAGATCCGGTTTTTCAACGAAACGGACGACGTTCTCACCATCTGCTTCGATGTAGCCGAATGCGGTTTCCGGTCTGGTTGGGGTGATGCCCAATGTGGCGATCCGCCCGAGCTTCGCATGTTCCATGGCCAGGCCCATGACGTCTAGAAACGCAGGCAGGTTGCTAATCAGGTGATCGGCCGGGAAGACGCACAGGATCGCGTCAGGGCCTTGCGTTGCCCTCGCATGGATCGCGGCTGCAGCCACGGCGGCGGCCGTATCCCGAGCTTCGGGCTCGAGCAGAAAGGTGCGTGGCAGGACCACGGAATCCAGTTCGTCAAATTCGTCCTTGGTCAGGAAGAGGTGGTCCCCGGATGTCACAGCGACGAGTTCCACGACACCTTCTATCGAAGCGGCGCGCAGCACAGTGTGCTGAATGAGAGAATATCCATCCGCTACTTTGAGGAAAGGTTTGGGGTGCGATTGCCTTGAGGCGGGCCATAGCCGCGATCCGGCTCCGCCGCTGATGATCACGGGAATGACTTTCATAACCAACCTCAATCTCGTCTCTGGAGTGATCGCCCGCGTTCTTTCGAGCGTCAGCGTCACGATCGCCGTCGCTCTGGCTTGTCTGCGGCCCCCGCGTAACAGCGAAGTTCTGGCGCGTTGCGGGCGGCGTCAGATGACGACGCTATCGGTAATGTACGACGCCTCCACTGGCGTCGGTGAGAAATGCGCATTCAACTATGCCTGTTGGTTGCGTCTGCCGAATTGCGCAGGTGGCGGGTCATAACTGAGATCAGAGACTTGGCTGTCTTCTATCAAAGTCAAACGACTTGGCTCTTTCAGATCGAATTCAATTACCCGTGGTGCGAAAAGGCGTGCATATCGTGTAAAGGCGCTCGTCGGGGGAAACCGAATTACGGTATCGCAGCGCCCGAGAAGATACATCTCAACGAGGGCGGAAATTCCGCCGTCAATCCCGAGTGCTGCAGTGTGTAAGGGGCCAGCTTGATTGGGTCCGAAGTGCTTCGGGACAGTGAGCAGATCGGGAAACCTGGCCGACAGAAGATCCAGTATCCGCGCGCTGTCCGTGCATAAGAACAGCCGCACAGGCCTGGGGTGCGGTAACGCCTTAGCCTTGTCAATTGCAGCGCACACTTGCCGAACGGCGAGCTCCGGATCGGCCCAGTAGGGCGCATGCTCCATGATGTCTTCACCGTTACCGTGCCGAACATGAATCCCGATGATGCTGTGCCCCTCAAAACGTTCCTGATAAATGGCATCTATGCGGGCTTGAATTTCTGGCCGAGGCTGGACACTCTGGAACACCTGCCGCTCTGCATCCTCATCGCACCGCCACATCAGACAAGCGTCACACACTACTGTGTTCGCTTCGACATCGTGTTCGGCCTGAAAGAGCTCGCCCAACTCATCGCGCTCTTGGAAAATCTGCTCATCTGGCCGGTAAAGGCACTCGATCGCCGGCCTGTTCCACCACTCCGGGAAGAATGGACCAGGGAAGGAAACGTCGTTGATCCGGTCGTCGGAAATAGCCGGCACGCCAGCGATGTCATTGATCGGCTGGAAGAACACCGGAAACGCATTTGTGAAGGGTTGGTCGAGGTAGCAGGCCCCCCGCCAGTCGATGACTAGAGTTCGTCCCGACCGCTGCGCGTAGCGCCAAGCGGCCGCCAATGACCACAGACAGTCACCGAACCCCGTACGCCTCCGAGAGACGACGAACCGGCGCTTTTCCAATCCACTAACATGCATTTTCGGAAATCTCGTTCAGAGAGGAGGTTGCCCGGTTTGGTATCCTTAGTCGACACGTAGACCCTGACGCCGGGCGCTTGGCAGAGGCCGGGCCATAGGGCAGAAGAGCTCACTCAGCACTGCCCACTAATCCCGTGACGCTCGCACAGCTTGAAGCCGATGCCCTCGCTTCCGGTTCCGCCTTCTCTACTGGGCCTCCGCGGCATATGTAAAATCTATTGAGTGGATGCCGGCCATCCATGTGTTGGATGCCATGATGAAGGGGCTCGGCTGACGCGGGCCCGGCCAATAGAGCCGAAACAGCCGGGAAACGCTGCGACACTGCCTGCCGGAGCAAATCGTTCCGTCGACGCCATACGCCAAGGGTTCAAGGCTGCATACAGCAACCGGTACCGGGCGAGATGAGGTCGACAGCTCGACGCGCCTGGAACCAGCTGATCGACAGAATCTGCAGTCTGCTCCCAAAGTTCTGCACGACCTGTGCCGGATGCTGTGGTGAGGGCTCGCGGCCACGAACGTCGTCCTCGCCCCGAACGGAAGCTCGCGCCTACGACTCCGGGCCGGCGATGCGCCCCCGCTGCTCGGTCGGACCATCCATTCTGTGGATGCACTTTATCCAAACAATCGATTTCACTGATCCAAACAATTCCCATTAGAAGACGCTGAAGCAAGAAAGAAAGGCGTCCTCACTCGCTGATGGATGAGCAAATCAGCTGCAAGGTGCTGGGAGTACATGTCGCTCACGGCGTGAGCTGAGCGGCACTCAGACCGCATGTACGAAGCCGACAGGTTAGCGGCGCAACTCTATTTTGCTGTGACTCCAAGCAAGAGGTGTGCTCGGCTGGCGGACTGTCAATGACGAGCTTCGCGCCGCATCTGTCGAAGTGCTCCATAGCGCACGGGGCTGGCCGCACATTCTGTCGGCCTGGCGAGCCGGAGCCGAAACTTTAAACTTTAATAGGGCAGGAATAGAATGGGCGATAGCAGGAAAGTTGCTCTTATTACGGGCATAACTGGACAGGATGGTGCCTATCTTGCCCGTCTTCTTCTCAAAAAAGGCTACATCGTTCATGGGATTAAGCGACGTTCCTCTTCCTTCAACACGGGTCGTATCGAAGACCTCTACCAAGACCCGCACGAATCCGATCCGCGCCTGATCTTGCATTACGGTGACCTCACTGATTCGACTAACCTCATCCGCGTGGTTCAGGAATCTCAGCCAGACGAAATTTACAACTTGGCTGCTCAGAGCCATGTGCAGGTGTCGTTCGAAACACCTGAGTACACAGCAAACGCGGACGGTATCGGTACATTGCGACTTCTTGAGGCGATTCGCCTCCTCGGTCTGACGGACAAGACCCGCTTCTATCAAGCCTCGACTTCGGAGCTATACGGCCTCGTGCAGTCCGTACCGCAGAACGAAACGACGCCCTTTTATCCGCGCAGCCCTTACGCCGCCGCCAAGCTCTACGCCTACTGGATGGTCGTCAATTATCGCGAGGGCTATGGTATGCACGCTTCCAACGGCATTCTTTTTAATCACGAAAGCCCCCTTCGTGGCGAAACTTTTGTGACGCGCAAGATCAGCCGCGCTGCCGCTGCTATCTACCTGGGCAAGCAGGACAAGCTTTATCTCGGCAATCTCGATGCTCAACGCGATTGGGGCCATGCGCGTGAGTACGTGCGAGGTATGTGGATGATGATACAGCAGGATCAACCGGATGAT
The DNA here is from genome assembly GCF_040318045.1 of Mesorhizobium sp. M1338. Lineage (NCBI taxonomy): Bacteria > Pseudomonadati > Pseudomonadota > Alphaproteobacteria > Hyphomicrobiales > Phyllobacteriaceae > Mesorhizobium > Mesorhizobium sp. M1338. Next base: position 30,995 of record NZ_JAMYLL010000017.1, read on the forward strand.
TACGTGCTGGCTACGGGCAAAACGACTCCTGTCCGCCAATTCGTCGAGTGGGCTTTCGAAGATATCGGCGTCGAGATCGAATGGCGTGGCAAGGGTGTCGGCGAAAAGGGCTATGATGTAGCGAGCGGCAGATGCCTAGTCCAAGTGGACCCACGCTACTTCCGCCCCACGGAAGTCGATCTTCTCCTGGGTGACGCTACCAAGGCGAAGGAGAAGCTCGGCTGGGTGCATGAGACATCCGTGCGCGAGCTTGCTGCGGAAATGGTACGCGAAGACCTGAAGGTCATGCAGACATCTGTAGTCATGAAGGAAGCGTAATGTATGATCTGAACGGAAAAACCGTGTGGGTCGCTGGCCACAAAGGTATGGTGGGCAGCGCTGTTGTACGCCGACTCGCGTCTGAAGACTGCAAAGTTGTGGCCGCCCCTCGGGGAGAGCTAGACCTCAAGCGACAGACCGAAGTTGAAAACTTCGTGGCAGTGATGAAACCGGACGCTATCATTATGGCGGCGGCAAAGGTAGGTGGTATTCTCGCGAACGCCACCTATCCGGTCGACTTTCTTTACGACAATCTGATGATCGAGGCCAATATCTTCGCGGCAGCCCACGAAAACAATGTCGACCGCGTCCTCTTCCTCGGCTCGTCTTGCATTTATCCGAAGATGGCACCACAGCCCATTCCTGAAAGCGCGCTTTTGACCGGGCCACTAGAGCGCACCAACGAATGCTACGCCGTCGCCAAGATCACCGGCATCAAAATGGCTCAAGCCTATCGCCAGCAATACGGCCGCGACTACATCTCCGCTATGCCGACGAATCTCTACGGGCCAGGCGACAATTATGACTTGCAGTCAAGCCACGTCATCCCAGCGCTGATCCGGAAAGCGCATGAAGCTAAGCTCATAAGTGATAAGCAAATCACCATCTGGGGCACGGGCACACCACGTCGGGAATTCATGCACGTCGACGACTGCGCCGACGCATTAGTCTTCCTTCTGAAGAACTACTCTGACCATGATCACGTCAATCTCGGCTGCGGACAGGACATCACGATCCTAGAGCTGACTAGAATGATCTGCCGTGTAGTCGGATTTACCGGGGAGATCGCGCATGATCACTCTAGACCTGACGGTACACCGCGAAAGCTGATGAGCGTCGACAAGCTGCGCACTTTGGGATGGGCAGCAAAGATCACTCTCATGGAAGGCATCGAGAGTGTCTATCATGCATTTCTAAACGGGAGCTACACCGAACGGCGATAGATAAGAGGATTTGCTGCGTCTCAGGCCTGTACGCGCTTTCGGGACCCAGAGCTAATGTAGACTGAGACAATCACTCGATGGCGATAGCGCTCATGTGAGCCAGCCGCGAGGAGCCCCGCCGGACCCGGACCCCATCCGCTCCAACCTCGTCGCCGTGAAGGTCACGGTGCGCTGCCCACGCCGACGCCGACTGCGTCAATCCTCACAAGGGTAACCGTCGATAACCGAACGCGTCTACGGTAACCGAATGTACTTCTTGTTCTCGTCCGAGGGATCTGTCGATGGGCATTCCGGACGAGCCAAAGTTTGAGCATGTTACCTTCAAAACCCGGTTAGCAACGTCGGATTTGGTATGAAATTCGGAACAAGTGGATTACGGGGCCTGGCGACAGAATTGGCAGGAGCCGCCTCTGCCCTATATGCAACGGCATTCGCGACATTCCTGCTGGAATCCGGCCTGGCCAGAATTGGCGACGAGATACTCATAGGGCGCGACTTTCGCGCCTCGAGTCCGGCCATCGCCGCCGTCTGTGCGGCGGCACTGTCCGCGCTCGGCTTCATCGTAGTCGATTGCGGCGCAGTCCCCACCCCTGCCCTGGCACTGTATGCTCAGGCGCGTAAGAGTGGTTGTTTGATGATCACAGGCTCGCACATTCCGGCCGACCGTAATGGAATAAAATTCTATCGACCCGACGGTGAGATCGACAAGGGTGATGAGCGGGAGATAACGCGCATCGCCTTGCAGTTGGAGAAGCGCGGATACGTCCTTGAAGGTGCTGTTGCACGTCGGCAGCACCGGGAGGCCGAATGCAAGGCCTTTTTCATGGCGCGCAATCGAAAGCTTATGGAGATTAATGCTCTAAAGGGCTTAACGGTGGGCGTATATCAGCACAGCACAGTCGCGCGCGATCTCTTAGTTGACATTCTCTCATATCACTGTGCGACGGTCGTAACCCTGGGACGTTCGGAAGGTTTCATTCCTGTCGACACTGAAGCGGTCTCTGACGAGACTGCTCAACAGTTCAAGCTCTGGGCCAAAGAGCATCGGCTTGATGCGGTCGTCTCGGCAGATGGCGATGGTGACCGCCCACTGGTAGCTGACGACCACGGAGACCCCCTTCGCGGTGATTTGTTAGGCCTGATTACGGCGAACTTCCTGCAAGCGAAGGCAGTCGTCACGCCGGTCACATCAAACTCTGGTATCGAGACCGCAGGTTCTTTTAAAGTCGTGCGTACCAAGGTTGGATCGCCATTTGTTATTGCTGCCATGCTCGATTTGGTTGCGTCGGGTCACGAGCGCGTGGTTGGTTTCGAAGCAAACGGTGGTTTGTTGACCGGCACGGACTTTGACCCGAACGGAACTAAACTGACAGCGCTACCTACACGCGACAGTTTTCTCCCCATCCTTGCGGCACTTTCCCTTGTTAGTACAAGTGGGCAGCCACTGTCGGAGATTGGCAGTTCCTTTCAATTGCCGGCAGCGGCGGCGGATCGCTTGGAAAATTTTTCCGTCGAAAGCAGCACTCGCCTCATGACATACCTTCGTACAGCGGAAACTAACATCGCCGCCTTCGTCGGGTCGATAGGAGTGGTAAGCAAGGTTAGCGATGTTGACGGACTTCGTATCACTCTCGCGGATAAGCGTGTCTTGCATTTGCGTCCATCCGGAAATGCCCCGGAAATGCGGTGCTACGTCGAAGCCGAAAATCGGGAGGACGCGGAGCTTTTGCTCCGGACTGGATTGGATCGAATTCGTAATTGGACGCAAGGCTAAATAAAAGCCGCCTCCCTGCGTATTCCAGGTGACCCTGGGGGTCGCACAAGCTACTCAAGCGCGATCAGAACGTCCACAGTGTCCCGGCCCTGTCCGCTTTGAAGCAAACCGGAACGCCCGTGGAAACAGCCGATCCGTACCAGCCACGGAGCATCCGGTAGCTCATGGTCAAGGCAGCGCCTTCCGGTAGCGAACAGCCGGTCCCGCACTCACCGCCTGTGCCGCATGTACGATGGCGTTGGTGTCCAGGCCGTGGTGACGGTATAGGTCCGCAATAGTCCCCGTCTGGCCGAACTGCTCGACCCCGAGCGCCTTCACGCGATGCCCGTTAACCCCACCGAGCCACGCGAGCGTCGCCGGGTGGCCGTCGATCACGGTGACGATGCCGCAGTCACGCGATAGCGGCGCGAGCAGCCGCTCGATATGACTCAGGGCGCCAATCGCGCCACGCTGCCGGGCACGTTCCGCCGCCTGCCAGCCCGCATTAAGCCGGTCCGCGGAGGTGATCGCGAGCAGCCCGACATCGCGCCGGTCCTCCGCCAGAAGACCCGTCGCGGCAATCGCCTCCGGCGCGACGACGCCTTGATAAGCAATGACGACACTCGCGTTGGGCCCAGGCGGACGCAGCCAATAGGCGCCATTGACGATGTCCCGCGCGAGCGCCGGGTGTTCATGTCGCGCGGCGGCTGCTCGAGCGGCCGGGTTGACAGGCGAAGATAGACCGATCCTCCGGTCTGATCACGCAGCCACGTCGTCTCATCCGGATCCCCCTCGCCATTACGTTGCATGTAATCGAAGGCAAAGCGCATGATCACGGACAGTTCGTCGACGAAGGCCGGTTCGAAGGCGCAAAGCCCATCCTGCGCCATGCCGATCAATGGGGTGCCGATCGACTGGTGTGCTCCGCCCTCGGGCGCTAGCGTCACGCCCGAGGGCGTTGCGACCAGCATGAAGCGCGCATCCTGATAGCAGGCGTAGTTTAGCTGGTCGGCCGATCGGTAGATGAAGGGATCATAGACTGTCCCGATCGGCAGCAGGCGCACGCCATTGATCGAGTGCGAGAGACCGAGCGCCCCGAGCATGATCATCAGGTTCGACTCGGCGATCCCGAGCTCGAGGTGCTGCCCCTTCGGCCCAAATTCCCAGGTAAAGGTCGACGGAATGCGTTCGGCCTTGAAGGTGTCCGCCATGGTCTCCCGGGCGAAAAGGCCGCGCCGGTTGACCCAGCCACCGAGATTGGTCGAGACCGTCACATCGGGCGAGGTGGTGACAATGCGATCGGCAAGCAGACTGCGCTCGCGTGCGATGTCGTTCAGGATCTGTCCGAACCCCATCTGGGTCGAGAGCGGCTTGCCGGGCTGCCCCGGTGACGGAAGGGTTTCAGGCACCGGCACCGACGGCGCAGACAGCCTCCTACGCCCCTCACTGAAGAACGGCGCCTTTGCGAAGAAGGCGTCAAGTTCCGCTTCCGGCAAGGTGGCGGCCGCCCATTTGTCCCACTCCTCACCCCGCTTTACGCCCATTTGCAGGCGGTAGTCTTCCATCTGCGTGGGCGTCATCTGCCCCGCGTGGTTGTCCTTGTGTCCGGCAAGCGGCAGACCGTAGCCCTTGATGGTGTAACAGATGAAGCAGACGGGACGGTCATGCCTGGACGCCGCCTCGAAGGCTTCGAGGAGGCTCGGCATGTCATGCCCGCCAAGGTTCGTCATCAACGCCTGCAACTCGTCGTCGGAGCGGCGTTCGATCAGAGTGGTGACCGGCCCTTGGTCTCCGATCTCGTCGAGCAGCCGCTTGCGCCAGGCAGCACCCCCTTGGAAGGTCAGCGCCGAATAGAGCTGGTTCGGACAGCGCTCTATCCACTCGAGCAGCTTCTCGCCCCCCGGCTCGGCAAAGGCAGCCTCTTGCAGAGCCCCGTGGCGCAGGACCATCACGTCCCAGCCGAAGTTGCGAAAAATCTGCTCGAACCGCTGCCAGAGGCCCTCCCGGATCACGGCGTCGAGCGACTGGCGATTGTAGTCGACCACCCACCAGCAGTTCCTGAGCCCGTGCTTCCAGCCTTCGATCAGGGCCTCGTAGATGTTGCCCTCATCCATCTCGGCGTCGCCGATCAGGCTGACCATTCGGCCCTCGGCACGCTCCTTCATCCAGCCGTGACCCGAGACGTAGTCCTGCACCAGCGACGAGAACAGCGTCTGAGCAACGCCGAGACCCACCGACCCGGTCGAGAAGTCGACATCGTCGACATCCTTCGTCCGCGAAGGGTAGCTCTGCGCGCCCTTGTAGCCGCGGAAGTTCATGAGCTTTTCGTGCGTCTGGTTGCCCGCCAGATACTGAAGTGCATGGAAGATCGGCGCCGCATGGGGTTTGACCGCCACTCGATCCTGCGGGCGCAGGACCGAACCGTAGAGCGCGGTCATGATGGTACTCAGCGACGCGGACGAGGCCTGATGCCCCCCGACCTTGATCTCATCGCCCTCGCGGACGTGGTTGGCGTGGTGGATCGTCCAGGCTGCGAGCCAGGAGACGCAGCGCTCGATCTCGTGCAGATATTCCAGTTTCCTCGTCATTCAGTTTCCCGCAAATCAGCTGCCGGTCTCACAGGACCCCCGCCCAAATGGTCAAAGATCGAGTTTCAACACACCTGTCGCGCGCGACACACAGGGGATGAAGCGGTGGTCGCGTGCCTCCTTGGACAGGACGGCATCCCGATGGATCGGCTGTCCCGCCAGCATTGCGCATTCGCAGGTCCCGCACACCCCGTTCTCACACGAGGCCATCAACGGCACACCGGCCGCACGCAAGGCGGCCAGTGCCGTGGTCTCAGCCGAAACCTCAATCACCCTGCCCGCACGGAGTTCTATGACGAATGGTTCCGGTGGCGCGCCATCAAACTCGGGAGGCTGGAAAGTTTCGAAATGAACCGTGCCCTCGGGCCAGGGTTCAGCCGCCCGCCCCACGGCGGCCATGAATCCGGGCGGCCCGCAATAGTAAACCTGAGCCTCGGCCGAACGGTTCGCCAGCAGCGCGGCGATGTCCTGGCGGGTCGCCGGCTCGTCGTCGAAATGGATCCGCACATTGCCGCCAGGAAGATCGCTCCCGATCGCCGCCAAGAGTGGGGTGAGCGCCCGGCTGCGGGTGAAATAGTGCAACTCGAAGGGCTTGGCCTGCCGGGTGAGCGCGCGCGCCATGGCCAGAATCGGGGTGATCCCGATTCCCCCTGCCAGCAGCAAAGTCGGCCCCTCGCCTGGCTTGAGCGCAAAATGGTTGCGTGGCGCGGAGACAGGCAGTGTGGAACCGACGGCAATGGTTTCGTGGATCCACGCCGAGCCGCCACGGCCGTCATTCTCGCGCTTCACCGCGATGGTGTAGCGGCCAAGCTCGGTCGGGTCGCCGCAAAGTGAATACTGACGCACCTTCCCTTCAGGCAGATGGACGTCGACGTGAGAACCCGCTTCGAACGCCGGCAGCACAGGTTTGCGTGGGTGTTTCAGGTCGATGACCAGCACCTCGCCCGGCTCCTTGCGGGCGGCGGTCACGGTCAGCTTCATGATGATGCGCGGCGAGGCCATGGCGTTTCACTCGTCGATGGGCAAGATCAGATCACCGGGGCGGATCACGCCCCCGACCTCGATTGTGCAGTTCAGGCCGGAGCGGTTCAGAAGCCCCTCGTAGAGACCCGGAAGCCCGAGCAACTCCTCGATATACTTGCACGGCACATTCATCCGGGCGGCCCTGAGAATCGTTTCCCCGACCCGGAAGCGTTTGCCGACAAGATGGCTAAGCGGAACGCCTCGTGTCGTCAGATTGCGCCGGTGATCTTCGGGTCCGAGCTTGGCCTTGAAGCCCGGAATCCTGGGCTCGCCCTTCGCGATGGCGTCCAGAACTTCAGCTTCGATCAATGTCACCTCCCGAACGTCGGGACGCGCCGAATAGGTCCCCGTCCCCAGGTAGTAGCGGTCTCCGACAATGCCTTGGCCGGCAATAAGCTGCGCCTGCGCCAGCTCCTCCATTTCATAGGAGGCGGCAGGCGCGATATGGACGTGAAGCAGCTTTCCTCGCCAGGTCATCATCGCTCTCGGAAATTCGTCTCGTGGAAACCTGCTGCAAAACTGGCCTGATCAACAGCGCCAGTTGCATGGCATTTTCCCGGTCCAGTTGGCTGTTTGGAAAGAAATACGGCGGGCCCTCGGACCGTTTTCAGCGCCAGCTTTCGGCGTCGCCCCGTCTCAGTTGTTCCGCGCCGGCATCGCGTCTTGCACCTGCTTGACAACCTCTCGCAGGACCTCAACGCCCTTCCCGATCTGCCGAATGCTCAAGGCGGCATAGCCCATGACAAGTCCGACGCGATCGGTGCGGCCTTGGTCCGATGGCCGTTCGTAGAGCGGCGAGATCAGGTGTAGCCCCAGGCCAGCGTCGCGGGCGGATTCGACCAAGGCCGTTTCCCGCGATCGTGGCAGGTCATTGAACCAAACCGCGACGTGCAGTCCCGCATCTGCTCCCTGGACAGTGATGCGATCCCCGAAGCTGTGCTGCAAGGCACCCAACAACGTTTCCCGACGCTCGCCGTTCAGCCTGCGCACACGGCGCACATGGCTTTCGTAGCCGCCGCTCTCGATCAACGATGCCAGCGCTTCCTGTTCAGCGACCGGCGAATGCCGGTCTGCGAATTGTTTGGCGGTTGCGAAGACCTCCTGCAATTCGGGCGGGACGACGAGGTAGCCGATGCGCAGCATCGGCGAGAGCGTTTTGGAGATCGTGCCGAGGTAGATGACAGCCCCGTGGTCCTCGAGACTGTGCAGCGGAGGGACCGGATTGATGTCGTAGCGATATTCGCTGTCGTAGTCGTCCTCGATCACATAGGCGTTGTTGTGCCGCGCCCATTTCAGAAGCTGATGGCGGCGCGCGATCGGCATGACGCCGCCAAGCGGAAACTGATGCGATGGCGTCACATACGCCAGTCGTGCTCCGATCCCCGCCAGCAACTCGGTCCTCATCCCGTCTTCGTCCACGATGACCGGGATGGGTGAGGCACCCGTACTGGCAAAGACCTGACGCGCCATCCTGTAGCACGGATCCTCGATGACGAAACGGTCGGCGGGATCGAGAAGCAGGCGCGCGCACAGATCAAGGCCCTGCTGCGAACCGTTCACAACTATGATCTGGTCGAGGTCGCAGCTCAGGGTCCGGGCGCGCCAGAGATAGCCCTGAAGCGCCTGGCGAAGCCGGCGCGAGCCGCGAGGATCGTCATAGGCAAGACGCAGCGGGCGCTGCCCCATCGCCTCGTTCATCGCGCGTTTCCAGACCAATGAAGGGAAATCCGACGGCGCGAGGTCGCCATAGCGGAACTCGACCTTCAGCCCAGTCGGCAGATAATCTGGCCAGGGTGACGTCGCGCGCAGCCGCTCGCCATATGCGGACAGGTGGATCGGGCCGACCCGTTGCGCGTGAGTGCGCCCCGTCCCATGGCCCATCAACGAAGACGCAACGCGAGGTCGTGCGCCTTGACGGACTTCGATGAAACCCTCCGCAGCCAGTTGCTCATAGGCGACCGTCACCGTGGTTCGCGAAACGCCGAGGTCATTTGCCAGGGCCCGGGAGGATGGCAACTGACTGCCGGTTTCGTAGACGCCGCCGAGGATTTGCTCGCGAAGGGCTTCGTATATCTGGCGTGCACCCATCGCGTGCGAGCGCGCTGCAGACCCGGCACTTGAAGACTGGACCATCTCTTTCATCGCCAACTGGATATTTCACATTGGCCAGGTTGCCGTCAATCTTTCGGAACCCCAAGAGAGATCGCAGAGGCCGAATGACCAGCTCCCATCAATCCGAAACCGATGCTCCCACGGGGTCGCTCAACCGCACCAGCCCCGGATTTGCCACCCGGGCGATCCATCATGGCTACGATCCGGCCGGCTTTTCCAATGCCGTCCAGCCGCCAGTGTTCCTGACGTCAACCTATGGGTTCGAAAGCGTGGCAGCAAACGATGCCGCCGCCGCCCTTGGTGGACGGCTCTATGCGCGCGAATACAATCCCACGACCGAGATCCTCGAGCAGCGGCTCGCGAATCTGGAAGGAGCCGAGGCGGGGCTGGTTGTTGCCTCGGGGATGGCGGCCTTCGGCACTCTGATCCTGTCGCTCCTGTCCCAGGGCGATGAACTCATCGTCCACAAGACGCTTTATGCGAACACGCTTGCCATGGTCGAACAGGCGGTCCCCCGCTTCGGCATCAAGGTCGTCGCGGTCGATCTGTCAGATCCCCAAAATCTCGATGCCGCGATCACCGAGCGGACGCGGCTGGTTTTCTTCGAGACGCCGGTGAATCCGCTGAGCCGCATCGTCGATATCTCTGCCATTGCCAAGCGCGCCCACGCGCGCGGTGTGAAGGTTGCCGTGGACAGCACCTTCGCCTCGCCCGCGCTCCAGCGACCGCTTGAGCACGGGGCGGACATCGTGCTCCATTCGCTGACCAAGTACATCAATGGTCATGGCGATGCGCTTGGCGGGGCGCTTCTCGGCGACGCCCAAACGCTCCGTACGCTGCATGAAACGGGCCTGCGCTACATCACCGGCGCAGCGCTCTCGCCCATGTCAGCTTTCCTGATCCTGCGCGGTCTGAAGACGCTGACGCTGCGTATGGAACGGCACAGCGCCACGGCCCTTGCGGTGGCTCGGGCGCTGGAAGCGCACCCGGCGGTGGCATTTGTGAGTTATCCGTTCCTCGACTCGCACCCTGATCAGGTGACGGCGCGAAAACAGATGTCCAACGGATCGGGCATGTTGGCCTTTGGCCTCCACGCTGGATACGAAGGAGCGCGCCGGATGATGGACCGGCTCAACCTGATCATTCGCGCCGTCAGCCTCGGCGATGCCGACAGCCTCATCTATCATCCAGCAAGCCTCACCCGTGCTCGGCAGCCGATCCGCAAGGATGCCCATTTGGCCGATGGAGTCGGCGAGGATCTCATGCGTCTCTCGGTGGGGCTTGAAGACGCTGATGACCTGATCGCCGATCTGCGGCGGGCTTTGGACGTCTTGTAATGACCTGGCGTGCGGCCATCTCTGCGCTCACACATAGATCTGGAGCCTTGCCATGGCATTCCTGAGCGGTCTTTCCGCGTTCCCCATCACCCCGACCAATCGTGACGGCCGCGTCGATAGCGTTGCCCTGCGCAGGCTGATTGCTCGGCTTGGCATTGCTCAGGTCGATTCCATCGGTCTTCTCGGCAGCACCGGCACATACATCTATCTGTCGCGCGAGCAACGGCGGCGGGCGCTCTCCGAGACCTTGGACCAAACGGCGGGGCAAATGCCGGTCGTGGTGGGTGTGGGCGCGCTGCGCACCGATGAAGCCGTGGGGCTCGCGCAAGACGCCAAGGCCCTTGGAGCAGCTGCGGGTTTGCTTGCCGCCGCCTCCTACACCCCGCTTACTGATGACGAGGTGTTCGAACATTTCTCCACTGTGGCGCGCGAAAGTGGCCTGCCGATCGTCGTCTACGACAATCCAGGAACGACGCATTTCCATTTCAGTCCACCCCTTGTCAGCCGCCTGGCAAAGGTGGCTGGGATTGTCGCCATCAAGAATCCGACAGACAAAAGCGATGCGATCAAGAACCACCTGACCGCCCAGAGGCGCACACTGCCGGAAGGGTTCTCGATTGGCTACAGCGGCGACTGGAACGCCGCCGAGGCCATGATCGCCGGCGCCGACACATGGTACAGCGTCCTTGCGGGCATCCTGCCCGAGGTCTGCATGACGATCGTCACAGCGGCGCAACAGGGCGATGCGGCCGAAGCGCGACGGATCAATGCCGCGCTGGTCCCGATCTGGAGCCTCTTCAAGGAGTTCTCGAGCCTTCGCGTCGTCCATGCACTCGCTGAATTGCTCGACGTTTGCAGTGCCGAACCCCCGCGTCCCATCCTGCCTCTGCCCCCAGCAGCGAAGCGCCAGATCGCCGCCGCGTTGAAAGGTTTGCCATCGGATGCCAGCCGGTGAACAGCAAACCCCGTTCGGCAAGTGAAAGGAAGTGCATGTATTTACCCGCTCATTTCGAGAATTGATCGAAAACAACGCACTCGGCGTGCTGATAGCCATGGCTGGAGCGGTCTCGACGCCAATCACACCCCTTCGAACTCGACAATCGACTGCGGAGGTACAGACTGCGCAGGGCACTCCGCCCATGCCGCACCGTTCGCCTTCAAACTAGGAATCGGTGGTTTGTCCATTTGAATGGCATCGAGCCGGCGCTTTACTCCGGCCCGGTGCGCGCATTGAAGCCGGTGCCAATGCCGCCGGCGAACACCAGATTTCCGTCCTCGACATTCGCCAGAGCACGCTTCCCGACCGCCGTAACTGTTGCCGGGTTCGCAGCCGATGACGATGAACTCATCACTCAGCACGCATTTTGTCTCACCCATTCTTGGCGCCGGCCGGATCGATATGGACTGACACGCAGCTTGGAGACGATGCCGTCGAGGCCGAACTGGCAGACTTGCGCGAGAATGTCGCTGCCGCCGCTGATCTCGTCGCTCAGAACGATGCCGTTTGGGCGGCGTCTCAGCAGGTTAACTAGCGCTTTGCGCCGATCGACGAGTGGCCGATCGCGAAGACCCTCGCCGTCGATCTTGAGCAGGTCGAAGCCGGCAAGCATGGTCCTGACGTCTCCCGCCGCGGCCAAGAACCCGCTGAAGACTGGGAATGCGCGACAAGCCTTCTGGTCAACGACGAACGCCTCACCGTCTATTATCGCGTCCGAGGCGCCGAGCTCGGCCACCGCCCGGGACGATAGTCGGAAACCTGAGGGTCCAGTCGTGGAGGTTGCGGGTCGAGGTAGGCCCCCATCGATAGTCGTCCCATTTCATTTCGTGTAGCCAATCAGGGCCCTGCCGGACGCGGCCGACCAGCGGTCGATGTTCGCGACGACCCGAATGTCCAGTCTCGTGTAACTCAGCCTAAAGCGGCCTGTCCGCCCAAAAAATGACATTCAGTTGCCTCCAGCCTTTCGACACGACCCACTTCACGATCTCGTAACTCGCCAACCTAGCGGCTTGTTGCTTGAGCTGCGCGTTCCTAGGGTGTGGTCGCTAGGCCTCAGCAACAAGAGCTGGTTGCCAGGCGGGCGGAGGCTCAACGAGATAGCCAGCTCAGGACAAGGAGAGCAAGCAATGGTCGCTTTTACCCTCAATGGCGAGGCGCGAACACTCGACGTCGATCCAGAGATGCCGCTGCTCTGGGCGGTCCGTGACGTCATCGGACTCACGGGAACGAAATTCGGTTGCGGGCTTGCCCAGTGCGGCGCTTGCACGGTTCACGTTAACGGCATGCCGACGCGCTCGTGCCAGACCGCAGTCGGCGACATCGAAGGAGCCTCGATCACCACCATTGAGGGTGTGTCGGGCAAGATAGGCGAAACGGTCCAGGCCGTGTGGGCCGAGTTCGACGTACCTCAATGCGGCTATTGCCAGTCTGGCCAGATCATGTCGGCCGTGGCCCTCCTTACAGAAACGCCTAAGCCGACGGACGATGATATTGATTCGGCGATGAGCGGCAATCTGTGCCGCTGCGCCACCTATCATCGCATCCGCGCGGCCATCCACGAGACCGCCAACCGGCTGGAGACTTGAGGCATGTCGCAGTTTCTCTCGAAGCATAACTCCGTGCGGCCCACGCGCCGCCGGTTCCTCGTCGGCGCGGGCGTCACCACCGCTGGCCTCGCCGTGGGCTACCGGCTAGTGCTGGCGGCGTCCGACATCGCACAAACGACTACTGCAAAGGTTCAGGCGAACCCCTTCCAGACCTATGTCGAGATCACAAAGGAGAACCGGATCATCATCTACTCCTCGCAGTTCGAGATGGGACAAGGCTCCTATTTCGGCATCGCCACCCTGGTTATGGAAGAGCTCGACGGCGACTGGGCGCAGGTGGACGTGGTCGGCGGATATGGCAATACCGCGCTCTACGGCAATGTCGCCTGGGGCGGGGCCGCACAGGTAACTGGTGGCTCCACGTCGATGAGTTCGTCGTGGGAACGCTACCGCAAGGCGGGTGCTGCCGCACGGGCCTTGCTGGTGGCGGCCGCGGCGCAGCGGTGGGATGTGCCAGCCGGCGAGATCAAAGTCGCTTCCGGGGTCGTGTCGCACGCCTCAGGGATGCAGGCGCGCTACGGTGACCTGGCTGAAGCCGCAGCGGGAATGCCGGTTCCCGACGACGTGCCGCTAAAGCCGCGCGACAAGTGGGCCCAGATCGGATCGGACAGCCTCAAGCGCTACGATTCCGCCGGCAAGACCAACGGCGCGCAGACCTACACGATCGACCTCATGATGGAGGGACTCCAGACGGCCGTTATGATCCATCCGCCGAAGTTCGGCGCCGAGATCGAGAGCTTCGACGCAACCAAGGCCAAGGCACTCGACGGCATTGTCGATGTCGTCCAGACGCCGCGAGGCATTGCCGTGGTTGGCAGGGACACCTGGACGGCGCTGAAGGGCCGCGACCTCGTGGAGGTGACCTGGAACGAGGAGAAGGCCGAAGAGCGCGGCACGGCCGAGATCATGGCCGAATACAACAAGGCAGCAGACGATCTGGGCGCGGCCACCGCGCGCGACGACGGTAACACTCCCGCAGCGTTCGCCAGTGCTGAGAAAATCATCGAGGGGCACTACGAATTCCCCTATCTTGTCCATGCTTCGATCGAGCCACTCAACGCGGCCGCCCGAATCAACGAAGACGGCACCATCGACGTCTGGGGCGGACACCAGATGCCCGACCTTTATCAGGCGGCTGCCGCTCAGGTAGGCGGCACCACGCCGGACAAGGTGAGGCTGCACGTGATGAAGACCGGCGGCAGTTTCGGCCGCCGCGCGGTCTTGGATGCAGATGTCATCATCGAAGCTGTTTCCACAGCGCGTGCACTGGGACGCGGCAAGCCAGTGAAGGTGCAGTGGACCCGCGAGAATGACATGCGGGGTGGGCGGTACCGGCCGGCCTATGTGCACGCAGTCAAGGCGGGGCTCGACAAGAAAGGCAATGTCGTCGCTCTCCATGACCACATCGTGGGCCAATCGGTCTTGGGCGGTTCGACCTCTGCGGCGATGATCAAGAACGGCATCGATCCAACCTCCGTAGAGGGCGCCACCAACCTGCCCTATGCGATCCCGAACCTGAAGGTCGAGCTGACCACCACGGACGTGAACATCCCGGTGCTGTGGTGGCGTTCGGTAGGCTCCACCCACACCGCTTACGCGGTGGAAACCCTGATCGATGAGCTCGCCGCCGCTGCGAACCGTGATCCGGTCGACTTCCGCTTGTCAATGCTCGGTCACCATCCACGGCATGCCGCCGTGCTTAAAGTGGCTGCTGAGAAGGCAGGCTGGGACAAGCCTCTGCCGGAAGGCCGTTTCCGCGGCGTGGCCCTGCATGAAAGCCTCTCGACCTATGTCGCCGATGTGGTGGAGATCACCCTCAACGATGAAAATGGTTTCAAGGTCGACCGCGTCGTCTGCGCGGTAGATTGCGGCACCGCGATAAATCCTGACCAGATTCGCGCTCAGATGGAGGGCGGTATCGGATTCGGGCTAGGCGCGATCCTCCAGGAGGAGCTGACCCTGAAGGGCGGTGTCGTAGACCAAGAGAACTACGATACCTATACACCGCTCAGGATCGAGCAGATGCCGCGAGTCGAGGTGCACATTGTGCCGTCCGAGGAGCCGCCCACGGGAGTTGGTGAGCCAGGTGTGCCGCCGATCGGCCCGGCCGTCGCCAACGCGCTACGGGCGGCGACGGGCAAGACTATCCGCAAGCTGCCGATTATAAAGAACATGTCAGGAATGACACCATGAAACAGCCGCGATGAAGATCGCGCCGTTTTCGAACGCCTCCTGACAGGCGCTCATTTCCATGGGTCAAATTCCGGCGGCTGCCCGCTCCAATAGCCGGTTTGGAGACGGCACCCCGTGTTCTGAACGACCACAGACGGGCCTTGGCGCCGGTTCCACTGAAGAACCGCTTTCGAGACGCAAATGCGTCCACTCCATTGAAGAGCACAACCGTATAGCACCAGGAAGGCTAGCTACCTCCATCGCTTCGGAGACCCAGGAACCCTCAGAAAACCGAACCTCCCGAGCTCAGAGGCGCTCGTGATCACAATCGCGCTGGTGCGTGGATCATTGTTCAAGGGTTTGCCGATAGGCAGGCGAGATGGCCGATCGACATGATCTTCGCCCGATGCCCTACAAACACAATGCCAGCCGCTGTCACGGAGTCGCGAAGACGAAGGCAACAATGAGGGTCGACGCCGATACTCGTCGTTTGGTTGACAGAGCGCTTGGAATGCCATGCGCTTCACATCGGAGTAGCCATCCGGGAAGCCTGAAGCGCTTTGAAAACGCATGTGCTGCGGCTGTTATTCATAGCGTGGATGACTTTGATCAAAACAATCGATTTCATCACTCTTCCGGAATCGTGCATGGACAAAAAAGAGCCTCACGCACCAATCACACGCTGCTCTATCGCGTGACGAAAGCTGCCTTAGGAATAATCCAAAGGAGAAAATCTTCGATGCGCCCTGACGTGCAGTGGAGGTCGTGCCGAGAAAGTGAGTTGCAACTGGCCGACAAAGTCGGGCGGTGCGACCATGGTCGCTTCGGAGAATGAAATCGGGCCAGTTCACGGGGGCGGTACTGTTATTCGTCGACGGCCGCCCTTCCCAAGAACAGGCGGCATCGCAAGTTGGTTCTGCCGATGAAAACGACATCGCCGGATACATTTCAGCAGCCGCTCAGGATTGGATGATCCAGCCAAGCTCTCGGCGTGATGGCACTGTAGGCGTCACAGTCGAAGCATCTCATTGATCGTTTATGAGGCTTTCTTCGATGCCGCTGATGCCTGACGGGCGGTCGCAGCTGCAGGCGACAACACGGCCTATTTAGTTGGAAACAGTCGAGGTAAGCCAATTTGGCTTCCCGTTACTATTTGGAGAAAGAAATGCTGTGCCTAGGAATCAGCGGCGGACTTGACCAAGTCCATGAAAACCGATTCGAGCGTCCGAACGCCTTTATGCACGATGGCGCCGCGGTGCTCGTCCGAGACGGAAAGGTGATAGCCGCCGTAGAAGAGGAACGCCTCAATCGAATCAAGCACTCGAACAAGCTGCCAAGTGGTTCGATTCAATACTGTCTCTCGACGGCCGGGGTTCAGCTCAGCGACATTGATCGTGTCGCGGTCTACGCCAGCGAGCCCTATGCCAACGCCATGCTTGAAGGTATGTCCGCTTCCCAACCGGACATTCTCTCCACTCCGTTGGATGCTAAAATGTTGGTGCAGAACCTGTTAGCGCGTGAGTTCGGCACTAAGTTGGACAGTTCGCGTATTTCATTCGTAGGTCATCATCAGGCGCACGCCGTGAGCGCCTTTGCAATGTCGGGCTTCGAACAAAGTCTCATTCTAGCGATTGATGGCTGTGGTGATTTCCTGTCGGGCCTTGTGGCGGTAGGGTCTGGCACAGAAATTACGCAAATCGAGGCTTTCCCGGAGGACAATTCTCTTGGGCTGTTTTATCTCGAGACGATCCGCTGTCTCGGCTACGGCATGTTCGACGAGTATAAGGTAATGGGACTCGCGCCCTATGGCGACCCCGCTCCCTATCGCGAGCTCTTCGAGCAGTTCTACGAGCTCTCCGCCAACGGTGGCTACCGTGTTCACCTCGACCGCATCGGTCCGGCGTTGCTCCGCAACATCGAGATCAGGCGAAAGGGAATGCCTTTCACCCAGCAGCATCGAGATGTGAGTGCGTCACTGCAGGAAGCGCTTGAGCGGATCGTGTTCCACATTCTCCGGCACCACCGTGAGGCCACCGGCATGAAGCGGTTGTGTCTGGCGGGAGGGGTAGCCCACAACTGCACGATGAACGGCAAGCTGCTGTATTCAGGGCTTTTCGAAGACATCTTCGTGCAACCCGCGTCTCACGACGCTGGCTGCGCATTGGGAGCTGCGCTGATAGTCTCTAACGAGATGGGCCGCCCCGCGCCGCGTGAGCGACTGCAGGAGGTCTATTGGGGTCCTGATCTCGGGAGCGACCGCGCCGTGGAACAGGAACTGAATGCATGGTCCGGACATCTCGAGGTTGAACGCTCTTATGACGTAGCGAGCAGTGCAGCCCACTGGATCACCAACGGCGCCGTGATCGGCTGGGTGCAGGGTCGTTCGGAGTTTGGGCCACGTGCGCTGGGCAACCGCAGCATTCTTGCCGACCCTCGGCCCGCTGCAAACAAGGACCGGATCAATGCCATGGTCAAGAAGCGCGAAGGCTATAGGCCTTTCGCACCATCTGTGCTGGAAGAGGATGCGAGCGAATTTTTCGACCTCCCGGACGGTAAGCACGAATTTCCATTCATGAATTTCGTCGTTCGCGTGCGTGACTCAAAGCGCGCCTTGTTGGGTGCCATTACGCACGTCGACGGTACGGCTCGGCTGCAAACAGTATCGCGCGATGCCAACCCCGCTTACTGGGAGGTCATCAATGCGTTCAAGAAGCGGACAGGCACTCCAATTCTGCTCAATACGTCCTTTAACAACAATGCTGAACCGATCGTGGATACGGTTGCAGACGCGATTGCCACATTTTTGACGACAGAGCTGGATGGACTTGTGGTCGGGCCCTTCTTGGTAAAAAAACGGGCTGCAACGCTGCAGGATTGGACTGCGCTTGCGATTTCATTGCCTCCCTCAGTCTCCCTCCATCAAACCCGTGCTTACACAGCGCGAGATCATCAGGAGACTGTCTGCGAGATTATTCCGAACCACTCCAGCATTGACAGTGTGCGAATTTCAAACGACCTGTTTAATCTGCTGATGCGGATTGAGGGCGAAGCCGTGTTAAGCGATCACCTCAATATAATTGCGCCGGATAAGGCTAAGCATGAAGCTCTGCTGGAGGACCTGCGAAGACTGTGGGAGCAGCGCCTGGTTCGGCTGCATCCCTCACAAGCTGCTCGGATGGATCATGGGTCCGATAAAACGCCGGACCAGCCTAATAGGCTATCAATGTGATAGAGATGCCGCTCAAGCTCGGCCAATCAATAGTGTTCATCGACCCCGCCTGCGAGCTCACCGCTGTGATTAGGGGGGTCGAGGTCGCCCTGGTCAGTATGCTTAGGAATGCTATTGAATGGGTCGTGTGCCTGGGTTGGAAGGCGGGTCTGGCCTCACCGGACTTCTGTGTCGAGAGGTCCAGCCCGCAAAACTTTAGAAACTGGCGATGATGACCTAAGCGGCGAAGATCGCCGGCTTCGGCAATGACGGTCAATGCCTCGATCGGTCCGATGCCCGGGATTTGTCGCAGGAGCTGATAATCCTGGCTGTGCCGCAGCAGATCGTCGGCCTGTGCTTCGATCTCATTGCGGTGCCGGATCAGGCTGCGTGCTTCGTCAATGACCATCTGGAACATGCGAATGGCAGGCGCATCAAGTCATCCAGTGGCAGCGGCAATCCGATCGATGGGCGCGCTGTCTCGAAAACATCGTCAGAATCTGTGTCTTGCTGACCTTGCGGCCGACGGCATCCCAAGCTGCTGCCACAAACTCCTCCTTCGTCAGCGCCGTGAAGCTTGCTGGGGTCGGAAAGGCATGGAGGAAGGCAAAGAACCGATCGCTGCGGCTGTTCCCCCGGAAGCGATCGATCTCGGGAAAATACAGCGGCTGGTAGTGTGTCAGCATGCGGTGCTGGATCTCGGTCTAGGCCCTGGCGATCGCTTCATGTGTCTTCGACAGTTCATGCACTTCGTTGATGCCGGCTCGCAGCGGATCATGGTAGACCTGCGTCGCCTGTATCCTGAGCATGTGTAGGATCACCTGGGCATCGATCTTCTTGCCGAATATGACGCCGAAGGCCTTAAGAAGCCCAGGCATCTGTTCGCTGACGAGAAGGTCACGTGCCGACAGCAGCACCCGCACGACACAGGTGCCGTGGCTCTTGATGCGAACCTCCTTAAACCATCCGGTCCGTCCGATCTGAGCAAGGCCCGCCGCTCGTGGCGGCCCGATTTGTCCGGCATCATCGAGAGGGCGGCGCTTGACACGATCGGAAGTCCGCGCTTCCTTAACTCGTTCCAGAGCCAGATCGCAAGCGGTCACGGCTCCATGCCGATCCGCTCCGTCTCCGCAGCTCCACAGTCCCGCCCGCATCTCCCAGTCGCGCCCGGGTAGCCATTGCGCTGCAAGGCGGGTCTGATCGCTACGGCGGCGCCGCCACCATCTCCATCAGTCGGTTCGGCGACAAAGCCAATCATCTCCCGTAAGAGAAGTGCTTTCGGGCAAGTTCCGCAGGTTCAAGGAGATCGTTGACGGGGCCGCACTTGGAGCTGCGTCGAGCGCATGGTCGAGCTTGCCGCCCAAGGTACGTGGCTTCGAAACGCGTGCGATTGCGCCTCATAAACCGCTGCGCGGCTGGTCGCGGACATACGAGGGGGCGCAGGCGCCTGAAACGAACCCGTCGGTCACGACGGAGCAATCCTGCCGCCTGACCAGGCGCGTGGAAAAGGATCACAACGGTGACCACAGCGTCGCTTCAGGCCGTCAAAAGCTATTGCCGTGCGTCAAGGCGGGCTAGGTGACCCGTCGGAAGCCGGCACCAGCGGCTTTGTCGGGACAAGACACATGCTATTGGGATTTGGCCGCCGCAGCCGCGAGCATCGCTTCTCCCATCGCAATGGCCCCTTGGGCACGCAGCATTTCACCAGGGTTCTGAATGTCGCGCAAGTCTTTGTTCTGGCTGAGTTTTGATTTTCCAACCAGGCCGGTGATCTCGATCTCCAGAGCGACGATTGCCTTAACCATCGTGTCGATGAAGTCCTTCGGTGCGTCGCCCATCTTCCACGGGGCAGGCTGCGAGGCTTCTTGCATATGAGTGAGCTTCGCCACGTTACGGCGTACATATCGCTCTTCATCCCGGACAGTGATGCGTCCGTGGGCATGGACGACGAGATAGTTCCACGTCGGCACCTGCTTGTGGAATTCATGCTTGCTCGGATACCAGTTCGGCGAGATGTAAGCGTCGGCCGCACGGAAGATTACGAGAACCTCATCGCCATTGGCGACTTCCTCCCAGACTGGGTTCTTGCGAGCGACATGGCAATTGAGAACGCCCTTGTCTCCCTTCGAGCGGTCAAGCTCGAAGGGGAGGTGGTTCGCGTCCAGTGTGCCTTTGCTTTGGGTGACGAGGATACCGAGCGGGTGTTTGTCGATAAGCTCGAACAGGGCGTTCTGATCAGGGACGGCAAAATGAGGCGGAACGTACAACGGTTTATCTCCTGTCGCGAATGTGCGGTTGTTAGTAATCGGCGGAGCCTTACGGAACGGGCCCCTGAATCTTCGCTGCCGTCGACGAGTGCCCCGGATCTCGGTGTCCACCACGCTCAAGCACCGCCATCGTGAAGTGGGCGGGCACATCAGATGCCGCCGCATATGAGTGCGGTTGGTCAGTGACAAGCCGCGCACTCTCGCCTTCGCTTAAAATTACCACATGGGCACCTACCACAACGCTCAGGGCACCCTGACTGACCGAGATCAGCTCGCGCGTATCCGGACTATGAGCGTCCGCGGAAAACACGTCGCCCGGCATCATGACCCAGCTCCACAGTTCGAACATCGTGCGTCCCGAGGTCGACGAATGCAGTTGTGCAGAGCTTCCCTTGGCGCTCGTCCAAAGCCTCCTGGTCTCTGTCCGCTCGATGGGAAGGCACACCGTGGAAGGGTGCTCGTTCAACAAATCGGCCACGGAGAGCGAAAACGCCGCCGCCAATCGGCAAAGTATGCCGATACTGGGGTTCGCCCTACCCTGCTCCAGCGCGACCACGGTTCCCTTGGACAGGCCGCTTAGTTTAGCCAGTCGATCCAGGGTCAGGTTTTGGTCACGCCTCAAGTCTCGGATCCGGGCCGCTATCACTTGCCCAAGGACCTGCTCGGCATCAAAGGCTGTCGTAACATCGGTCATTATATTGACTTAGGACCTCGGCTCACCTATTACGGTCAGTATAATGACCGGGGCGAAATTGCAACTGCCCGTTAGGAAGGAAATAACCGATGCGTTTTGAGACGAAGGCGATCCACTGCGGCCGAGGGGTCGACGCGTCCACGGGGGCCGTATCCATGCCGCTGCACACCAGCACGACGTTCGAACGCGGCGCCAACGGGTCATTTCCGTCCGGCTTCGAATACACAAGGGATGGAAATCCTACACGCAATGCGTTCGAGGCGGCCATGGCGACGCTTGAGGGAGGGGAAGACGGCATCGCCTTCGCTTCGGGCATGGCCGCAATCGCTGCAGTTTTCGAGAGCCATCCGTCGGCGGGTCGGATCGTTCTGCCGGATGACATGTATTTCGGCATTCGTTCGCTGATCGAAGAGACCGACATTGGGTCTCGCTTCGACTTTGCCCCAGTCGACATGCGCGATTTGGACGCTTTGCGCGCCGCGGTGACATCGAAGCGGACTGGCCTCGTCTGGATCGAGACGCCGTCAAACCCGATGATCCGCGTTGTCGACATTGCGGCCATCTGCGCAATCGCGCACGAGGCAAACGCCTTGGCGGTGGTGGACAATACGTGGGCCACACCAGTGCTTCAACTGCCACTCGAAATCGGGGCAGACGCGGTGATGCACTCGGCGACAAAGTACATTGGCGGCCACTCGGATTTGATGGCCGGTGTCGTCATTGTCCCAAACGCGTCACCCCTCGGTCGCCCATTGCGGATGGTCCAGAAACACAAGGGCAGCGTCGCAGCGCCCTTCGACTGTTGGCTGGCGTTGCGGGGCCTGCAGACATTGCCGGTCCGCATGCGCGCCCATTGCGAAGGCGCCCAGAAAGTGGCCGAGGCCCTGGCGTCTCATCCGCGCGTCGAAAAAGTGCTCTTTCCTGGTCTGCAAACTGACCCGGGACACGATCTTGCTACGCGGCAAATGAGCCATTACGGAGCGATGCTATCCTTTATCGTCGAAGGCGGAGCCGATGCTGCAATGGCCGTGGCCGGCCGCCTGAAGATTGTTGTCCGGGCGACAAGCCTTGGCGGGACGCATTCTCTGATAGAGCATCGCGCATCCGTAGAAGGTGCGAAGTCCAAAGCGCCAGGCGGATTGCTGCGAATTTCTGTAGGGCTTGAACATCCTCAGGACATTATCGATGACCTGATGCAGGCCCTAGGCGAAACCTGCAAAGCGGGAGTCCAATGACGGGTGCAAGAACTCTGGCGCCGCTTTATGTGGCGGCTGGCGCAGCCGACGATCGGCAGAACAATGTTCCTGCTGAGTAGAACGCACGTCCTCTGGTGAACCGCTACCGCCGTGTCGCATCGTCTCGGGCGCGTGGTCGCATGGGTGATGAACGTCTTCGGGTTTCTGGACGATGGCCACGCGCCCGACCGGAAGCGGAAATACCC
Organism: Mesorhizobium sp. M1338; assembly: GCF_040318045.1. Lineage (NCBI taxonomy): Bacteria > Pseudomonadati > Pseudomonadota > Alphaproteobacteria > Hyphomicrobiales > Phyllobacteriaceae > Mesorhizobium > Mesorhizobium sp. M1338. Next base: position 53,456 of record NZ_JAMYLL010000017.1, read on the forward strand.
AGATTTGCCGTTGACCTGCTGATGCTCAACCTCGTCGGAGATCGCGGTCAGCAGATGGGATGGATGTGCTGGCACTACGGCAGTTTGACAAGCCGGCCATCGGGGCGCTAGCACCGTCCAAAGCCAATAGTCGCAGGGCAGAACTGACCGCACCAAGCGGGCTGCGGACCCATCAGCTAACGGCCAGGTTGGTACCTCAACGCGCATCAGCACCGTGGATGCCACATTGTCCTTGTTGCGAGCGCGATCTCGGAACTTTTGTGACGCAGTCAGTGCACAGAGCGCACCGCTGTAAGCAAATGAGCGGAAGAACGACACCCAGTGGAGGTGAGAAGTGATGCGGCGTCAAGATCCTCCGCGCTTTGCGGCAAACACACTGATCCCTCTTCACAACCCGGTCTTTCGTTCTATCTGGACAGCCACGCAGATATCCAGCCTTGGCTGGCTGGTGCAGAGCGTGGCTATAAGCTGGCTCATGGCCACGATTTCAGCCTCCGATCTGATGGTTGCGCTCGTACAGGCTGCATCGACGCTGCCCGCGTTCTTCTTGTCGATCCTTGCTGGAGCCATTGCAGACAGCTTCAGCCGCCGTGGCGTGATGCTTGCCGGACACTGCCTGATCGCACTGGCATCCACGGCGCTGGCACTCTCTGTGGGACTGGGCTTTGCTAGTCCATGGCTGATCCTGGGACTGAGTTTCTTGGCCGGATGCGGCTTTGCCTTGAACGATCCAGCCTGGCACGCCTCGGTCGGCGATATCCTGGAAAAGCGCGACATACCCGCTGCAGTGACGCTGATGTCGGTGGGGTACAACGTGGTTCGGAGCATAGGACCGGCGCTGGGCGGTGTAATCTTAGCTTTGCTGGGCCCCCTTACGGCTTTCGCCCTCGCTGCGCTAAGTGACCTGGTCCCGTTGAGCGCTGTTTTGCGCTCACAGTGGCAAGTTCGCTCTTCGCCTCTTCCGCGCGAGCGGATGACTACGGCCATTCATGATGGCATGCGATTCACGGCGATATCCTCAGAGATCAGAGTGGCGATCGTGCGTGCAACCCTGTTCGGGCTATCAAGCATCTCGATCCTTGCTTTGCTCCCCCTCCTGGTTCGCGACCAGCTGGCGGGAGGGCCAATTGTGTACGGCGTGCTATTGGCCGGCTTCGGCACAGGCGCCTTCATCGCCGGCATTGGCAGCAGCTACTTGAGACGCATCACGTCCCAGAACCGATTGATCACGCTCGCATCCGTTGCTTGCGCAACGTGCTGCCTTTTGATGGCCCTCACATCGTCGGTGGCTGTGGCGGCGATCGCGCTTGCAATCGGTGGCGCTGGCTGGGTTGTCACCTGGACCGGAACCGACGTGTGTGTGCAGTTGGCAAGCCCAAGGTGGGTCGTTGGTCGCACTCTGTCCATCTATTACGCCCTGACCTACGGCGGCATGGCAGCGGGTAGCTGGATCTGGGGTGCTGTCGCGCAGTACTATTCGCTGACGTGGGCTTTGGAAGGTGCTGCAGCGGCACTGTTGCTGGTCGCGGCTGTGGGAAAGCTATTGCCGGTGCGGCTATGGGAGGAATCGGATCAAGCGGCCGTCGACTTCAGGCCACCAGAACTGGCCCTCCCTTTGAAGCCCAGGAGCGGTCCGATCGTGATCAAGATGGAGTACTCGATACTCGAGGAGAGTATCGATGAATTTCTGAGCTGCATGCGCGAAAGGCGGCGCGTTCAGAGCCGCGCCGGTGCGCGGGACTGGACCCTCCAGCGCGACCTTCAGAAGTCGACGCTTTGGACCGAGACATTCCGCACGCCGACATGGACGGACTATCTTCGTCTAAACCATCGACTAACGGTGAATGACAGGGACATAGGCGAGCGCCTTGCCGCTCTGCACATGGGTGATTCTCCGCCTCGCATCTCACTTTCAATCGAGCGGTCGACAAGCCCCGCCCCCGGCAGCCAAGTCCAGCCTGTGCCTTTTGTATCGCGCCCGTGAGAAAATCAAGACTTGTCTGGGCTTGGACACGGAACGAGCTACTCCTTAATTTGTTGAGCCTGCCCGGATTGCAAATCGTTCCGGCCGGTTAGGCGAGCATGAGGATTCGCGTGGCAATTATGTCCATCACGGGTCCCATGTTCAGCCCGAGACCCCCCTCTCTGCCGCCAGATCGGCTTGAGCACGGATTCAGGTCGCCTGTCCTTTGCATAGCGGCGGGCAACGAATAGCAAGGGGGCGGAGGGTATCCCCGTCTGCGAAGCGGGCAGAGGAGGATCCGCAAGGCGGGTTGCTGGGGAGACGGGCCGCGCGCCTCTTTGCGCCTAGTTTTCTCCGTTACAAAGTCCCCCGGGACGGACTGCCAGTTCACGCCAGGGCCAACAGCATGCTCGCACGGGCGACCGCCGCGTCTGCCGGTCCTGCGAGTAGAATAAGATCGGGAAGTGCGGCTTCATCCTCGATGCCAGAACTCGCGTCGCCGTACCGCGGCCGCCAGAGCCCCTTGCGCTGTCACGAGTCAGCCCACCTTTCTAGCTGGCAGCCCATCGGGAGCCGATCCGCAGCACCTGTCGGCGCGCCTTCCGTGTCAACGCAGAACATGATGCATATTCCCAGCGCTTTTTGACAGAGCGAACTACAAAATGCAGAACACTGACTCTCCGCCAAATGAATGCTGCGAGCAAGCAGCAGGCGGAGGAACTCCGTCTGGGCTGAGTATGTGTTTCAACGCGGACAAATAAATTATAGCCAGTTCACGAAACGCCGGGCCCGCTCCTCTGGCGTCCGATCGTCCAGGAAATCCCCTCGGCGCGCACCACGCCAGACACCTCCTTGCCGATATGATGCTCAAGCACCGGCCGCCAAGGCACCAGCGTGAACTCGCGCGATTTCTCGATGACACCGTATTTTCCGCCGGCGAGCTCGACGCAGCAGCGCAGCGTACCGTCTATTCGATTGCCATGCTGCGCTTCAGAATACGAGAGCCCGAGTTCGTCCGAGAGCTGACTGGCAACACGGTTCAGCTCTCGTTGCCGCAGCATCGAAAGCATGTTGGCGCGATAGATGACCCGATCCTGCGCATCATGGGCCAGACCTTGCGCGATCAGCCACTGCTGTCGGCGGGCCTGGACCTGACGTACTTCGCGACCGAAGCCAGAGTCGCGCAAGGACTCAGGGTGGGCTGATACCAGCTCCTGGTCGATCCAGGTGGCGCCGTCGAAGCCTACTTGGCTCTCCAGCGGCATTGATGAGAGCTTGTCGACGACAACAGGCTGGGCCCTCGCTCGCTGACACTCGTAATCCGCGACGCGGTTGAGATGGTCGGGCGCGACTGTCCATGTGCCGTCCGGCTCGCGCTCGACGCCACCGGTCGCACGGCGGATCGCCTCCAGTCGTCGCACGTGCGTTTCGGCAAAGCGTTCGGTGGCCGAGGGGTCATGCTTGAGATGGATATCGATGCTGTAGCGCCCGTCGTTGACCGTGGCGATGCCGGCAATTGTGCGGTCGACTTTTCTTGGCCCGGTGTCCCTCGGCCTGACCCGCACTATGCAGCCCTCTGGTGTCGGTTGGGTGGCCTCGCCTTTGCCGATATCAAAATAGTGGCTTTTGCCGTCCACGCCGTCGACGACGAGGTAATGGCGGTCAGTGATTTCGTCGGCCAGCCCGCGCCCGACGACACGTCCGACCACGGTTTGAGCCGACCCGTCGCATCGATCGTGGATAAGATGGTCGGCGGCACTGCGGACGAGCCCCTTGCCGGTCAGCTCGCGATGGATGGTCTTGACGATGTCGCCGCGCGCGCCGATGCGGCGTAGCGTGGCTTCGAGCTCATCCTCCAAGCGCCAGCGCCCGGCAGGCATCTCCTCGGCGAGGCCCATCCGCTCGAGCTTGCGCAGGCGGCCCTGGTGCAGCGTCTGGCGAAAGGTGTCTCGGCTGGCCGGTGAGACACACCCCTCATCGTCGCGCATGCGCATCAGCTGCCGGTCGATGCTGGTGAAGCGTTCCTGATCCATCTCCTGGCGCAAGCGCTGCTCGATCTCGCGGTCGGTGCGCGGGCCAAGGTCGAGGCTAACCAGTTCGGCTGCGCGCTCGCGCAAGCCAGAGGAGATGTAGTCCCGCGCTATGACGAGGTTCTCGCCGTGATCATCCCTGCCGCGCACGATGATGTGGGTGTGAGGATGGCCGGTGTTGAAATGGTCGACGGCCACCCAGTCTAGCCTGGTGCCGAGGTCTTCTTCCATTTGCGCCATGAGGCGCCGGGTGAGCGGCTTCAGGTTATCATAATCGATTCCGTCTTCAGGGGCGACGATGAAGCGGAACTGATGACGGTCACCGTTCGAGCGATCGAGAAAGGCCCTGCCGTCCGCGTCGTCATTGTCGGCAGCGTAGAGCTCGCCACGCTCGCCTTCCCGGGTGACGCCGTCGCGCTGGAGGTAGCGGAGGTGCGCACGAGCGCCGTCGACTCCCTTGCCGGCCAGCTTGACGATGCGTGCCTTGACGACTGCGCGCCGCTGCCGAAACGCCGCGTGGCGGTCGCGCGGTATAAGAACTGCGGCAGCAGCCCCGCCGCGCCCCACCCGGCTTCCGATGAAGCGGCTGCCGCGTCCGCTCCTGCCGCCTGCTCGGTTGACCGCGGCCTGCACCTGGCCAGCGTAGCGTTTGCCCGCCTTCGAGCCGCGCGAGCCAATTTTGCCGAGCTTCGGCGTGAATTCGTCATCCTGCATGCGGCCTCCGATGAACGAGCAGCAATTTCAGAGGCTTGCGCGCCAGACCCTCCTGGACCCGGAGGCAACCTCCTGGGAAAACGATGTGCAGACAAACACTTGGCCGCCTCCAGGAGGCGCTGCCTTTATCTTGCCTTCCGCGCACCTGCCCCCCTGGCCCCCGCCCGGACCACGGTAGCCGCTGCCCTCACCTGCGATCCGGCCGGCCTGATCTTGCTCGCTCCGATCCGAGCGGCACCAGGAGTTGGCCATTCGGGCCGGTCACGGAAACACCGTTTCGGAGAAAAAACAGCGACTGCCCGGACGGGATTCCCGGCGCGCTTTTGGAACGGGATTTGCCGGTGAGCGCGTCCATATCGGCGGCCGAAATGCCCGCCGCCTTGATCTCTTCCAGATACGAAACCGTCTCGCTGGGCAGCGGTCGCCCGCGCTGCAAATGCTGCTCGTAGCGCTCCGGCCCGGCGTTATAGGCTGCAAACAGGCCTGGAAATCCGAAGCGGTCATACATGGCGCGCAGATAGGCAGTGCCTGCCAGAATGTTGTCGCGAGGGTCGTGCGGGACGGCTCCCAGGCCAAGCTCTGCGCGCAACTCCTCGTAGGTGGCTGGCATCACCTGCATGAGGCCAATGGCGCCGGCGCTCGACGTGACCGGCCGCCCATTGAGCGTCGTCTGCCCCCGGCTTTCGGCATCCATGACGGCATAAATCCAGGTCTGTGGAATGCTGAAACGCCGGCTTGCTTCGGCTACGAAGGGCTGCCATCTTGCAAGCTGCGGACTATAGGAGATGACGACCGGCTTCGTGTTGGTCGCGGCGGAACAGGAGCATGGTGCGAGACACGCCATGCTCAGCATAAGGAGGGTCACTCGGTCCATAGCGGCACGAGCCTCCCGAGGATGTTTTCGGCCGGCACCGGCCCGAAATAGCGGCTGTCGAACGAGCGATCTTTATCGCTGCCGAGCAGGAAAACCTCGTCGGCGGCGAGTTTTCGGCATGCATTCCACCAAGGCAGCGGACGGTGCTGCGTGTCGGTTGCAAGCCGGCGCGCGGCTATCTCGCCGCCGATGATGATGGCGTCGCCGAAGGTGCAGACATGCTCGCCGGGCAGCGCCGCAAGGCGCTTGACCAGCGGCACGTTGCTGGGCAGATAGAAGCGTTCGGCGGCGAGATCGGCGACCGGTCTTGGTGGGCGGACGAGTACGAGATCACCACGAGCGGGCGATCTGGATGCGACGCGATAGAGGCCGACCGGCGCACTCGCCGAGGCGTTCCAGACCAGCCAGGGCGATGGTTTGCCGAAGGCGGCGAAGCCGATCAGGCCAAGGCCGATTGTGGCAACGACGATCGTCTTGCGGGCTCGAATGCGCCGCAGATGGCTGCCGATCAGACGGATGGTGGGACGCCGGCTCATGAGCGGCCTCCCTCACCGGCCGAGCCGGATTCGTGCGCGCCATCCTCGGGCGCGGTCTCCGGCGCGTGCCCCTTCGACCAGTCGTCGAGTTCGTCGATGTGATAGCGGACATAACGGCCGTGCTTGCGGAATTGTGGGCCACCGCCTTTGAGGCGCATCTTCTCCAGCGTGCGCTGGGACAGCCCGATATAGAAGGCCGCCTGCGCGGTGTTGAGAAACGGACTGCCCTTCTTGGCGCGGGCTGCGCGTTCGTTTTCGTCGTCCATGATGATCCTCGGTTCGTTACGGGCAAGCGAGGCGAGGATCGGCGAGCGAGATCGTTTTGGGGACGGGCGAAGAGTGGGGGGCGAGTTTTCGCCGCCCCTTCGGCGGCCTCACGGGTCCTGAGAGAGGCCCTGCGCCGGTTGGCGGCGCAGGGCTTTGCGGGTCGGCCGGTCAGTCGACCGGGTTCCAGATGATGGCGTAAGTGTCGTCGTCATCCTGGCCGGCGGCGCGGCCCAGATTGGCGTAGAGCTTGCGCGGGCCAAACTCGGGGGCCGCAATCGACAGGCTCACATAGTCCTTGCCGGAGGTCTCGCCGGTGCGGATCCAGGCCGCACCCACTTCGACCCCTTGCGTCAGCACCCGGTAGTCCGGATGGGTGTCGGCGCTCTTTGCCTGATTGGGCACGATGTCGATGTCGGCGCGGACGCTGAGCGTCTTGAGCTGGCCCTTGTAGCCGCCGTTTTCCTGTTTGGTGACGTATCCGATTGCGGTCATTTTCAGTCTCCTCTTGGTGCTCGCAGGGGACCATTCCCCTGCGATGGCGGACCGTGATGGGCGCGTCCGGACCGCCGGAACCGGCACGGCCGCAGCGATAGCGGAGGACCCGAGCGGGGAGTTTTTTTGAAGCGAAGCGGCGCGAGGAAGCCGCCGCAGGCGGCGGGGAAAAAAGCTGCCGGCGAGGGTTTCGGGCGGGCCGGATCCGCCCATAGGTCGTCAAGCCAGGCGCAGGGGAATGGTCCCTGAGACACAATGGAGACAGGTTGCGCGATCGGGGGCACAATAAGCAGGCGGCACTATGCAGGGGGCCGGCGGCGCAGGCTCTCTCGGCAACCGGATGTACAATTGGCCCCATGCGCCTGGCGCCTCAGCAAGCAATGCGGGCCGGTGCGGGCTGCCGAAATGGGGGCGAATTGGCGTTGGAATTTATCGCACGCGGCACTGGCTCGGCAAGACGATCAATCGGAGCCGGCGCGGCCCGGAGCGGCGCGCGCGTCCTCAGCGGCAGTACTCGAGAAAACGCCGCTCGGGCCGTGATCGACTATTCGCGCACGAACAGCGACTGCTTCCTTGCGCACAGATCGGCGATTAGGAAGGCCTCGCGGCTGGTGTAGCTTTCGGCCGGGAATTTCACCCAGCGCGGCAGCCAGGCCTCAAGCTGAGGCGGCTTCTCGATGTTCTTGCCGCCGATCTCGGTGAGCATCGAATCGGCGATTTCCTCGTCGCGCAAGCGATCGAAAGGCATCGTCCGGTTGCCACCATATGCCCACGACGCGCACGAGATTATCGTCGCCGAGCGCCCACCTTGCGCGCGAACATGCCGGCGGCAGCAAGGGGTCGCGATTGCCGCTGGCCACCACCGGGCAGGCCAACAGCTTGTGCCGCATTTGCCGAATGCGGCGTCAGCCTTGCAGCCGGCAAGGATGGCAGTCACCGTCTCGTTGGCTGCGCGCTGCGGCTCGGGGCGCACCTTGGCGATGCAGATCGGCATAGTTCTGCATCGGGGCGGGTGAGTCCCGGGCGCCGTCGGGAATGGGCATCTCCTCGCTATCCGGCGTCGGCTCGGTCGTGGCCAGTTGAGCATCGGGCATCGTCATGCCGCAGTCCCTTCTTGCGCCTCGCCTTCCGCATCGGCCTGAAGGCCAAGCAGGAAATCGGCGGCCCTCGAGGCGAGGCTGGCGGCACGGAAAATGGCGCGGTTGTCCCCGCGCAGCACCTTCAGCCATGAGCCGATGTAATTGGCGTGACGCACGGTCGGCTCGATGCCGAGATTGCTGCAGACGAAGGCGGCAGTGATTTCGGCGACCAATTCTTCACGCGCGTAAGCCTTGGAGCCGAACGAGCCGGAGAGGTCGCGAGCAAGCCGCGTCGGGTGGCCGGTCCAGTGGCCAAGCTCGTGAAAGCAGGTCCGGTAATAGTCGATCTGCTGATGGAACGCCGGCTGCGGCGGCACCTGAATGTGGTCGCTGCCCGGCATGTAGAAAGCGCGATCGCCGCCGACCCTGAAATCCGCACCACTGGCGCGAATCAGCGTTTCGGCCTGCGGCACGATCTCGCACTGAGGCAGCGGCTCGGCGGGGGCATGGAGGTGTTCCGGAAGATTGTCGCACTGCGCGACATTGAAGACGGTAAAGCGCTTCAGAAAAGGCACGGCCTGTGGTGCATCGCCCTCGTGGCGTGCGCGCTCCTTCTCGTCCTTGGGGACAAAGCGGTCGGCATGCACGATGGTCGTGCCGCGCTCGCCTTTCCTGACATTGCCACCCAGGGCAAGCGCCTGCCGGAAGGTCAGCCAATTCTGGCTGGGATAGCTGCGCTCGATGACGGCGCCCCACAGGATGAGGATATTGATGCCGGAATAGCTGCGCCCCGTGGACGCATTCCTCGGCAGGCCGAGGCCTGCTTTTGCGCTGCCCCATGGCTTGACCCATGGCACGGTACCGCGCTCCAGCTCGGCAATGATGCGGTCGGTGATCTCCTGATAGAGGCTGGCGCCCGGGCGCCTGCCCTTGCCTGCGCCAGCCTCTCCGCTGGTGGTACGCTTGCTGTTTGCACGCATGTGTTATCCTCCGCTCACCAATCGCCGCGCCTTTCCCCGGAAGCGGGGTGGGCGGCGAGTCGCGACCGGAAGGGCCCGCCCAGTAGGCGGACCGCATCCGAAGGACCGGAACGAAGAGGAGGACCCTGAGCGGCACGCGGAGGGTTGCGGGCTGCCGCAGCGGGTCTAGAAGGGAGTGCCGCCCGCCCCGCGCCACCGGGAAAGGCCAACAGACAAACCGCGCCGCCCGCAAGGGCGGCGGCCGTCACAGCCCGAAGGGCTGCCCACGCCAAGGGGCGAAGCCGAATGGCCGAGACCGCCTGAGCTTGCCGAAGAAAAGCGGGCTCGGTTCACGAGCACCTGGTGCGCGTCGTCAGGCGCGCGGGCGCGCGACAAGTTTTTTCGCACATGGTCAGGCGGCGCAGTTACGTCGAGAACCCAAAGGCACCGCACGTGCGCGCGGCTTCCTCCGAAAACCAGCGCTCGCCTTTCAACAAATTGAGGCATTGTCCTAGACAATATTCCTGTCCGGATCATGATAGATGCGGCGCGCCCGCTAGGACCGGAGGCTGGACAGAATCTCGCACGGATCAGCGTCAATGGCCGCAGTTATGTCGAGAAACTCGATGACGTCGAGACGCCGCTCTGCGCCCTCGTACTTGGCCACGAAGGATTGGGGACGACCGAGCTTGTCAGCCAGCTGCTCCTGGGTCAGGCCTTTGGCCTTGCGCAGCGAAACCAGCTGGGCCAAAAACCGCTGGTGGCGGGGCGATCGAAGGGATTTGGGCATGGAGGCGAACCGGTCGGGTAAAGACCGGATCAGCGACTAATCCCGGTTTCGGATTATCCCATTTTGGGATATACTGCGTGCGCTCACAGGCGAGGTTCGCAGGCATGAATGGACCAATGGGAACAGATGAGACTCGAAGCTCAACTTTGAGCGATGAAGTCCCCTGGTCGGAGAACCTCACGAGCTACGACAGGGAGCATTTCACGATCTACCTGCGGATCCTGGATGCCTGCGCCGACAATGCCAGCGAAAAGGAGATGGCCGAGCGCATTCTCGGCATCGACCCGTCCATTGACCCGGTCCGCGCCCGCAAAGCTCTTCGCAGCCATATCGACCGTGCGAACTGGATGGTGACGATCGGCTACAAGGAACTGTTCGCCGGCTGATGCACAACGCCCACTGCCACGTGTTTCGAGCAGGCAAGTCTCTGTAGCCAAATTCGGCAGCGCACGGCCGCGACAGCCGGCGCGGCGGGAGCGGTCACAACTGGTTCGCGTGCTGTTTGACTGCCATTTCCAGTGCTTGCATCAAAGGCACAGCCTTGGAGAAGAGGAAGCCCTGAGCGGTTCGGCAGCCAAGCTTGTGCAGGGTTTGCCGATCCGCCTCTGTTTCGACGCCCTCGGCCATGACCTCGATCCCGAGCATGTCACCGAGTTCGATGACCGATTTGACAAGCAGTCGGTCCTCTCGGGACTTGGCCAAGCCGCGAATGAAGCCCTGGTCTATTTTCACCTTGCGTATCCGACGGTCCTTGAGAGATGCCAAGGTAGAAAAGCCGGTGCCGAAGTCATCGAGCGCGATGGAAACACCGGCATGTGAAAGCCGTCCGAGCTTTTCATCCACTCTGTCCGGGTCCACCGGCGATTCTTCGGTAATCTCGATTTCGAACATCGTCGCAGGCAGGCCTCTTGCCGCCAGACCCTCCAGAACCATGTCGTCGATATCGCCGGCTTCCAGTTCGCGAGGGGAAACATTCATCGCCACACGAATGTCACGACAGTCAGCTTTCACCAAGCCGTCGATAAAAGCACAACAGTCGGCGAATACGGTTTGCGTCAGCAGCTGAAGCATTCCGGTTTCGCGTGCGGCCGTGATGATTTCGGGTGGAGAGATGGCACCATGCGTCGGATGGGACCATCTCAGCAAGGCTTCAAAACCGACCACGGTCTCGGTTTCGAGTTTCACGATCGGCTGGAACCAAGGTTGCAATCTTCCCGTCTTTATCGCCGAATGAAGATCCCGTTCGATCGACTGGCGACGTTGCAGTTCCCTGTCGAGTTCGGCATCGAAAAGGCAAAATTCGTTCCTGCCATGGCGCTTGGCCGTATACAGGGCGATATCCGCCCGCAACAACATTTCAGTCAGGCTCGGCGTCTGCGCCAAGTATATCCCTATCGATGCCCCGACCCGAACGGACGCGACCTCGATATAGGGGCGAGCAATTTTGGCTATGATATTGGAGGCGAGATCACTGGCAGAAAGCGAAGCTCTCGTTGAGGGAAAAACCAGCACGAATTCATCGCCGCCGATACGAGCGAGCGTTGAGCCTTCGGGTGCTTCCTGCTCTATGCGGCGGGCGATCATGACAAGCAGTTCATCACCGGTCCTGTGACCGTAGGTGTCGTTGACAGATTTGAAGCCGTCCAGATCAATCAGCATTGCCACGAAGGGGCCATCCGCGGTCTTGAACCGACCGATGGCGTGTTCAAGGCCCCGCCTGTTGAGAAGGGCGGTCAGATGGTCCTCCCTGGAGTTGCGCTCCATTTCCGACGCAAATCGCTCTGCCTCATGTCTCAGGCGGCTTGCTTCGCGGAAGCGCGCCTGCCCAACAAACGAAGCTCGGACCAAGCCGCCCATGAAGAGCAGAACGGTGAAAGCCAGAATGTAGCGTTCAAAATTGCCTTTCGCCAAAAGGCACGCCACCGTGATGAGGAGTGGAGGTGTGATGAAGCTGGTCGCCGCCGCGGCATACGAACTGCCATATGTAACCGCACCAGCTGAAATGCCCGCCAGTATGACCAGATGCATCGGTGCTTGTGGTGTTGTGTATCCAACAGTCAGCACGGCCGGGAAGGACCAGGCAAACCCTGCCAGAAGGGCAAGGACGCCAAACATGCGAAGGCGCGGCAAAACGCCAAGCAAATCCTGATGGCGCCCCGTTTCCTTTAGCTGAAAACGGGCGAGTGCAAGCCGGGCGGCATTTAGCGCATTGACGACCAGGAACCAGCTTGCAGCGGCAAACCCGCCGCCAGAAAGGGCCTGCACCGCGCAAATCAGGCCTGACAGGATCGCGCTTATCGGCATCGACACGAAGAGCCCGGCCCTCAGGTCAGCAAGCTGATCCTGACGGATTTTGGCCTCCAGCGATTCTTCTTCCTTTTGGGGTGCCATGAATGGACCAGCTTGCTTGCGTCGTTGTTCGCGAGGACCAAACCTATGCAAGCCCACTGAAGGACGGGTTAACTACCCAGCGAGGGTAACCAGTGCGCTCACCATGCTTCGGGTCACACCTTTGGCTTAGCATTGCCGAATCATCAAGGCTTCGCCCGCGCGCGTGCCTTGATCCGAATCATGCCATGATCGGCAACGTCACCAGGAGACAGCCTTGCCCCTCGACGACGCGCGCCAGCAAGACAAGGAAGCCTCGCCGAGACAGCGTTCCAGAGCGGCAGCGCTCTGTGCGATTCACCGCCTGAGCATGGCCGAAATGCCATGGCGGACAAAGGGAAGATGTTGGGCAAAGCGGAGCCCAGCATGTCTTGCAAGCCGTGCCGCCGAGTGCTCGCTTGAGTAGAGACCGACAAGCATGTTGGTGGCATGATAGAGCGGCCCCGCCGACAGCCGCAGCCGGCTTTCGTATCTGCCGAGCATGTCGGGATCGGCAATGTCGCGGCGGGCGCGACATGCTGTCAGTATTTTATGAGCGAGTTGCTTCTGGCCGCTGAGGCCGATGTTGAAGCCATGCGCGGTCACCGGGTGCATGCCGATGGCAGCATCGCCGATCAGTGCCGCACTCGGAGCCGAGAACTTGTGCGCCCAGGTCGTGACCAGCGGATAGGCATGGCGGGTGCTTGCCAGGGTCATCTGTCCGAGGCGTCCTCGACACCGGTTCATCAATTCCATGCGGAACAATTCGTCGTCGAGAGCAGACAGTCTGTCGGCCTCGCTTGAGCGCAAAGTCAGAAGCAGCGACGACACGCCTTCCATGAGCGGCAACATCGCTATGGTCTGATGGTGGTCGAACCATTCGACCGCGATCTGGTGATGGACGCGCTCGTGCCTCACTCGGCAAATCAGCATGGAGTGGCCAAGCGGATGGATGTTGGCGCCAATGCCGAGCAGGTCGCGCATCGCGGACAAACGCGAATCCGCTGCTACGAGCAGCCGAGCGGCCAATTGCCTGCCATCAGAAAGCGTTATGACCGCCTCGTCTTCGCTATTTGTTGCATTGACGACCGAGTTGCCGCACAGCAGCCGGGCATGATCCTGGAAGTGGACAATTTTGAACAGGGCATCGCGGATCCGACAATTTGGGACCAGAAATCCGAGTGGTTCCCCAGATCCGCTGGGAGCATCGAAGCTCAGGGCGAAAGGGCTGGATCCGTTGAGCACGCGCGCGCCATGAAGCGGTGATTTGTCCGATGCGGGGATGGCATCCCAGGCGCCGAGCTCGCGAAGGATTCTCACTGATGCGTGGGTCAGCGCGACCTCGCGACCGTCGAAAGCCGGATTCGCCAGGCTGTCGAGCGACTGCCGTTCAACCACTGCCACCTTGAGTCGGCTCCAGGCGAGCGATGCTGCGAAGGCAAGTCCGACCGGCCCAGCTCCGACGACAATGATGTCGAATGTGTCGACATAGCCGGCCATCAGCGTGCCGCCATAGCGGCTATCTTCGATACGAAGCGCTCTTGAAGCATCGCAATCACCCACGGTTTGTCGCTCATCTCCCCAACTCGATAGACATGCGTTCTCCGTTGGAAGCCTGGTCAATGAAACCATGCCGATGAAGAGATAACGCTGATCTGGATCAACCAGGCTCGACAAACCCGGCAGCGGCGGGTTCACGGTCGAGTGGTCGATTGCCGTGAAAACGTCTGCATGTCTGGGCATTCTGAATGGTCGGCTTCCCAATCGCGTGCCCCTCCTGGCCAAAGGCTCGGCAACGCATTGTGGCTGATCCGTTCTTCGCACGCGCGCCGATATCGTCATGACGCGGGCAATCGCCAGCAAAGATTCGGTCGACTGACGACCAGCATCCGCACAGTCGTTGGCGCCGCCAACCGGTTCAGCCTCGCGGCTCTTCCCGATCGATAAGGACCCGCTCGGCGGAGCCGGAGAGATCTTCGTATTGGCCGCTCTTCAAGATCCACAGGAAGCCCCGGTCCAAGCCCCACCAAAACAGGCAGCGGCCACCGCATTTCCGTCAGGACGGGCGTCTTGCTGCCGACAGCGTGCTCTCCGACCATAACGCGCTAGACGCCGAAGGAACTCGCCGACGGCCTCATGTCCAAGTGATGTGGGAAGGGAGCAGAACCAAAGGGACTCTGCTTGGCGTCCCCGCTTTTTTCGCAGCTATGAAACCATCACTGAGAACGGATCCGTACTGAGGAGGAGGCGGTCCTTGACTTGCCCGACGCGGCAACCTTCTCAGCCGCAACGATCGCTGCCTTCCGCTGACGCTCGTCGACAATCGCCCCCTTCAGTTCGACAAGGCCGTCGCTGACCCTCACATCGATCAAGTCACCACCGCTCCAGGTTTGTGGCTGCAGTTCGGCAAGGATAGCCTTGCGGATCAGTTCGTCATCGGGTGGCGTGGTTCCCTGTTTCGGCATGGCGGATCAGGACAAGCAGCAAATCAGTTCGCGTGATGATGCCGACGACCCTTTCCCGATCGACAATCGGGACATTGTTGATGCGGTGTTGCATCATGAGGTCGACAGGAGGCGCCGAGATGACGTGTGTGGTCATCACCTGATGGATGATCCGTCCATTCGAGCGCACACATAGTCATTGGCGGTTGTGCCCGGGCCAAGATCAAGCTCCAGCCAGCGCGGACGCACACGCTGGGTTCCGAGTTCCTCTCGGCGCAAGAAGTCGCTTTTGCTTACAATGCCAACCAAGGTGCCGTCGCTGGTCGTTACCGGCAGGCAGCTGACTTTGCTTGAAAGCATGACCGCTTCGGCGATCGTCGCGTTCGCATGCGTCGTGATGACTGGCTTTGTCATTAAGGATTCGGCTTGCATCCTCACCCTCCTGATCTTTCGTCGGACGACGATAGGACATCCCGACCCGCGGCGCGTTGATCTGAGTCACTTGGAACGAGTGGCATTCTCCGCGCCGTCGTCGCTGTCGATGAGAATGCGCTCCGCCGCGCCATCGAGATCCTCGTACTGGCCGCTTCTCAACGCCCAAAGGAAGCCGGACAGGCCGAGTGCGCCAAGGAATAGCGCTACGGGGATGAGGTAGACGAGCGTCGTCATGACGATTGAGCCAAGGCGCCGGCCCGCGCGGGCCTGTCTTGCCGCGCAAATACGGACGACGCACCCGTTGCGAAGCCTTGCAGACGCATGGCATTTCCAACCACGAGCAATGACGAGGCTGACATCGCGACCGCGGCGATAAGAGGCGTAACATCGCCCAGAATGGCGATCGGAACGGCAACAGCATTATAAACGATCGCAATTGTTATGTTCTGTCGGATCAGGCTTCCCGCCTTGCGCGAGACATCCAGCGCGAGAGGCACTGCCAGAAGGCTTTCGCGCAGGAATACGAAATCGGCCGCGTTGCGGCCAATGTCGGCGGCGGTGGCAGGAGCGATCGAGACATGCGCAGCGCTCAGCGCAGGCGTGTCGTTGAGACCGTCGCCAACCATCAGAACCCTGTGTCCGTCTTTCGCCGCCGTCTCAATGCGTTCGACCTTGCCGGACGGCAGCAGGCACGGAATAAAATTGTCGATACCCAGCATTTTTGCAACTTCGCCGCAGGCGCCCGCGGTATCGCCCGACAGCATTTCCACCGACACCCCAGCATGGGTCAATTGCCCGATCGCCGCCCTGACGTCGGCGCGCAGCGCGTCCTCAAAATCGAAGGTCGCGACAATGAACCCGTCTTTTGTCAACACCGTTCCGCCATAGCCATGTTTGCCTTCGCCGCCGGTCCGGGCCTTCCATCCAGCCCATCCGCGCCGGCCCAGCCGCCAGGTGCTACCGGTCGCTGTGGCTTCGATCCCGAAACCCGGGTGCTCGGTGACGCCATCGAATTTGTGCTGCCCGCCAAGGCGGGCAAAACCGGCTATGGCCTTTGAAAACGGGTGACGCGAGTGCGCAGCCATGTCTCCCGCGATTGCCAGCATGGCCGGATCAATCGAGTCCGCATTGACCAGCCGGGGCTGGCCGAGGGTGAGCGTTCCGGTCTTGTCGAACACCGCTCTATCAATCGTCGCCAGGCGCTCCATGGCCGAACCGTCCTTGACCATGATGCCGCTCTCGAACAGGCGCCGCGCCGCGACCACCTGAACGATCGGTACGGCGAGGCCGAGCGCGCACGGGCATGTGATGATCAGAACGGCAATGGCGATGGTTATCGCCCGGTGCCAGTCACCGGTCGCCGCCATCCAGCCAAGGAACGTCGCGAAGGCGGTCAAATGAACCACCGGGGCATAGAGCGCCGAAACACGATCGGCGATCCGGCGATAATGCGCGCGGCCGCCCTCTGCGGACTCCATCAGCCGAACCATTTCCGCCAGAAACGAATCTTTCGCGGCGGCGGTCGCCTCAATCGTCAGCGGGCCGGTTAGGTTGAGGACACCGGCCTGCACGGCTTCGCCTGCCGCTACGTTTCGAGGGGTGCCCTCGCCGGAAACCAACGAGCAGTCCAGATCCGAGGCCCCTTGAATGATCTTGCCGTCGACGGGGATTCTCTCGCCGGCAGCGATCAACAGCAGCATGCCAAGTTCGATCTCGCCAACCGGCAGATAGTCGCGTGCACCATCGCCGCGCAGCACCATGGCACCACGTGCGGCCAGCTGCGACAGGCCTTTCACGGCGGTCCGGGCACGTTCGCGCATGACATGATCCAACGTGCGGCCGATCAACAGGAAGAACAGCAGTGACACCGATGCATCGAAATAAGCGTGGTCGCCATGGGTGATCGTCTCGTAAAGGCTCATGGCGTAGGCAAGCGACACGCCGACCGCGATCGGCACGTCCATGTTCATGCGACCGTGACGCAAGGCATTCCAGGCCGAGCGGAAGAAGATGCCGCCGGCGAAGGCGAGCGCGGGGATGGCGATCAGTGCCGAGACCCAGTGGAACAGGTCGCGTGTCGCGCCTTCGGCACCGGACCAGACCGAGACCGAAAGCAGCATGATGTTGCCCGCCGCAAAGCCCGCAACCGCGACGGCACGGATCAACTCCGAAAGCGTCTTGTCCTTGTCGTCGATCTCCGGGTCGAACAGATGCGCCTGGTAGCCCAGCTGCCCTAACGCGGCGACGAATGGTGGAACGTCGTCGCCTCGCCAGCGGACCGATACCCGCTTCGTTGACAGGTTGACGCGAACGGCCTCGACGTGATCGAGTTTTCCCAACGCCGTCTCGATGGTCTGGATGCAGGCACCGCAGCGAACGGCCGGTATCGAAAGGTCGGTCTGACGAAGATCATCGCCAAGCGATCGGCTCGCCAGCCTGATTTCCTGGCTGGATGGCAGGACCGAGGTGGCGCTGACCAAATCCAGCGCCATTTCGGCGCCCGGCGCGCAGCAGCTCACTTCAGCGCTCCATGGGAAATCATGATCCTGCGGACGTCGCGATACGGTTTGTCCAGACCGGCGTCGGCGTCGACTTCGACAATCCAGACGCCGTCCTTCGGCATGTGCTGGGCTGCGAATTCCTGGCCCGAGGCGGGTGCGAGGGTGACCGACTTGTCCTCCTTCTCGTATGCGGGATGGCGAAACAGCGCCTTCACGCCATGCAAGGGAACCGGTTTGCCGGCGGCGTCGATGAGGCCGTAGCGGACTTCACCCGATGCGATGGTCAGCTTGCCGGTCCAGCCGAGGGCTGCCTGCGCCCGCCCTTCCTCGGCCTTCCTGTTGAACTGCTGGCTCGCCACATAGGTGTTTTCGACGACCAGGCCGGTCCAGCTCGTGTTGGCAAGCGTCGCCATGGTCAGATTGACCGCGATGACCACACCGAAAAAGGCCAGGATGATGGCCAACATGTGCCTGCCGGTGAATTCGCGGGTTTTTTGTGTTCTGGCGCTCATCTGGCAGTCTCCGGCGCGTTGAAGGTGGCGGTGTACTCGTTCGACTCGAAGCTGGCTCTGTCCTCGACGCGGAACTTGAAGGTCTGTGCCGGAGCGCGGATCTGGTCCGCCGGCTGGCGAACGAAGACCCTCAGCATTTTCAGGCGATCGGGTTCGACCGGGATGGCGAAGGAGCGGCCTGCGGGGATGTCGTCGCCGACGACGACCATGTCAGCGCCTTCAAGGCCCTGCATGGTTACGACGATCGTCCTCGGCTCGGGGATCATGTTGAGCAGCTTGACGGTGTAGCCGTTGCGGATCGAGCCGTCGGAGAGCGTCACGAATTGTGGATTGCGGTCGTGCAGGACATTGATTTCGAGCCGGTCGCGCGTCAGCAGCGAGTAGAGGAGGCCCAGGCCGATCAGCGACCACATAGCCATGTAGACATAGGTGCGTGGCCGAAAGATCTTGCGGATGTGGAAATGCGCCACTCTGTCCGAAAACAGGCCGTCATCCGTCCTGACCAGCGCCGGATTGACTGAGCTGGACCCGCCTGCAGTCGCCAGCATCATGTTGGCGTTGTAGTCGGAGAGCGTCGCATAGGCGATCAGCCCACGCTCCTTGCCGAGCTTGTCCATGACGCCGTCACAGGCGTCGATGCAGAGCGCGCAAGTGATGCATTCGAGCTGCTGGCCATCGCGAATGTCGATCCCCACCGGGCAGACCGCGACACAGGCATTGCAGTCGACGCAGTCGCCCACGAGCTGGCCTGCGGCCAGCACCTTCTTGGCATGACGCGTGCGCGGTTCGCCGCGCCAGTCATTGTAGGTGACGGTGAGCGAACTTTCATCGAGCATGGCTGCCTGGATGCGCGGCCATGGGCACATATAGGTGCAGACCTGCTCGCGCATCAGCCCGCCGAACGTGTAGGTCGTCGCCGTCAGCACGGCGACGGTGATGTAGGCGACGGGGGCTGCGGTGCCGGTGAAGAGTTCGCCGAGCAGCGCTGGCGCGTCGGCGAAATAAAAGATCCAGGCGCCGCCCGTCAGCGCGCCTATGATCAGCCAGATGGCGTGTTTCGATACCCGCAGCACGAGTTTGCGGGGGGTCCAGAGACCGGCATCAAGCTTGATACGAGCGTTGCGGTCGCCCTCTATCGCGCGCTCGACGACCAGGAACAGGTCGACCCATACGGTCTGCGGGCATGTGTAGCCACACCAGGCACGGCCGACAGTCGACGTGATCAGGAAAAGACCGACGCCGGCCATGACCAGAAGGCCGGCGACATAGTAGAATTCCTGCGGCCATATCTCGATGAAGAAGAAATAGAAACGCCGGTTGGCGACATCGAGCAGCACGGCCTGGTCCGGGCTAAACGAGCCCCGATCGCAGCGCAGCCACGGCGTCAGATAGTAGATGCCGAGCGTGACCGCCATCACCAGCCATTTGAACTGGCGAAAGCTGCCCGAGGCCCGCTTCGGGAAGATCTTCTTGCGCGCAGCGTACATTGGCTGACGCACCTTGGCGGAGTTGACCGGCGTGGGTTCGATCCTTTCTATTTGCGTGTTATCAAGCACGAGAAGCTCCAGTCACCAGCGACGATTTCGCCGGAAACCGACTCATCGGTTCTGGATGATGCCGAGGCCCGGCTTGCGCCGGGCCTCGTCGCTTGGCGGGAGGGGGAGGACGAGAATAGGCTTCTGCTCCTATTCTCCGCCGCCAAGCGAATGGATGTAGACCGCCAGTTCCTTGACCTTGGTCTCGCCGAGGCGCGCGCCCCAGGCCGGCATCACGCCCTGTTTCGGCGCGGTGACCTGGGCGGCGATGGCCGCTTCGCCTGACCCGTAGAGCCAGATGGCGTCGGTCAGATCTGGAGCGCCGAGTTCCTTGTTGCCTTTTGCATTGTCGCCGTGACAGGCCACGCAATTTTCGGCGAAGACCTTGGCGCCGGGCGCGACCAACGATTGATCGCCGACAGTGCCGGACAGGCTGGCAACGTAGGTGCTGACCTGTTTGATCTGATCGGCGGTGATGATGTCGCCAAAGGCCGGCATTTCCGACAGGCGCGTAGCCGGGTCGGAGGCGAAGCGGATGCCATGAGCGATCGTCTGCTGGATCTGGTCCACCTCGCCGCCCCACAGCCAGTCGTCGTCATTTAGGTTCGGAAAGCCCTTGGACCCCTGGGCGCCGGAACCGTGGCACTGCACGCAATTGACCTTGAACGCGGCGGCGCCGGCAGCGACGGCGAATTCGCGCAGCGTGTCATCCGCAGCAATCTCCGAAACACTTTTCGACTCTATTGCGGCGACATATTTGCCCTTTGCCGCTTCGGCCGCGGACAACTCGTTCTTGACTTCGTTGCGGCTGGAATAGCCAAGTACGCCCTTTGTCGCGGAGTGCAACAGCGGCCATGCCGGGTAGGCAATTGTGTAACCGATCGCCCAGACTATGGTCATGTAGAAGGTGATGACCCACCAGCGCGGGAGCGGGTTGTTGAGCTCGCGAATGCCGTCCCACTCATGACCGGTCGTCGAGATGCCGGAAACCTCGTCAATGTGATCGCTGCTCATGATCAGTCCTCCTTCAGAGGAATTTGAGCTGCTTCGCCGGCTTGCCTGCGGCTGCCGGGGCGAAGTGCAAAGGCAACGGATCCGATGAAGAAAAGAGCGATGGCAAGCAGGCCCCAGCTGTCAGCAAACTCCCGCATGAAATTGTACGTCATCGCAATTGTCCTCAGCGGTAGCCGGCGGTCTCATCGTAGTTCTTGAAATCGACAAGCGTGCCGAGCATCTGGAGATAAGAAACCAGGGCGTCCATTTCGGTGACTTGCTGCGGATCACCGTCGAAATCGCCGATCCTGGCCTTGGGGTAGCGGGCCTCGAGGCCGGACGTGTCGGCATTGGGATCAGCCTGCGCCATCAAATCAGCATTGGCGTTAGCGACCATGTCGTCGGAGTAGGGAACGCCGACGCGCCTGTTGGCAACCAGATGCGTCGAGAAATCCTTCACCGCGATCGGCGTATCCTTCAGAAAGCCATAGCTCGGCATGATGGATTCCGGCACCACGGAACGAGGGTCCGTGAGGTGCTCGACATGCCAAAGATTTGAGTAGCGATCGCCAACCCGAGCGAGGTCCGGTCCGGTGCGCTTCGATCCCCACTGGAAGGGATGATCATACATCGACTCGGCCGCCAGGCTGTAATGCCCATAGCGCTCGACCTCGTCACGGAACGGGCGGATCATCTGGCTATGGCAGAGATAGCATCCCTCACGCACATAGATGTTGCGCCCGACGAGTTCGAGCGGCGAGTAGGGCCGCATGCCTTCGACCTTCTCGATCGTGTTGTCGAGATAGAAGAGCGGCGCGATCTCGACGATGCCGCCGATTGTCACGACCAGCAGCGACCCGAGGAGAAGAAGTGTAGCGTTCTTCTCGATGACCGCGTGTCTGTTCATCAACCTCATTTTCTGTCTCATCATCGCGCAAGCTGGAGGGCGGGAACGGAGCCGGGCATCGGATCCTCCTCGCGCCGGTAGCCAAGGATGGTCATGGCGATGTTCCACGCCATGATCAGGGCGCCGGAAAGGTACATGGCTCCGCCGATGGCGCGCATGATGTAGTAGGGGTGCATGGCGGCCACGGTTTCCGCGAAGGAGTAGACCAGGAAGCCCTGCTCGTCGTATTCGCGCCACATCAGGCCCTGCATGATGCCGGACACCCACATGACCGACGCGTAGACAACGATGCCAAGCGTCGCCAGCCAGAAGTGCCAGGTAACGAGGCGCAGCGAGTAGAGCCGTTCACGGTTCCACAGCTTCGGCACCATGTAATAAAGCGCGCCGAACGAGATCATGCCGACCCAGCCGAGTGCGCCCGAATGGACGTGTCCGATGGTCCAGTCGGTATAGTGCGACAGCGAGTTGACCGTCTTGATCGACATCATCGGGCCCTCGAAGGTGGACATGCCGTAGAAGGCGATGGCCATCACCATCATGCGGATGATCGGATCGGTGCGGAGCTTGTCCCAGGCGCCCGACAGCGTCATCAGGCCATTGATCATGCCGCCCCATGACGGCATCCACAGCATGATCGAGAACACCATGCCGAGCGTCTGCGCCCAATCGGGCAAGGCGGTGTAGTGCAAATGATGGGGTCCAGCCCAGATGTAGAGAAAGATGATTGCCCAGAAATGGACGATCGACAGCCGGTAGGAATAGACCGGCCGGTTCGCCTGCTTGGGCACGAAATAATACATCATGCCGAGAAAGCCGGCGGTCAGGAAGAAGCCGACGGCGTTGTGGCCATACCACCATTGCGTCAGAGCGTCCTGGACCCCGGAGAAAGCCGAATAGCTCTTCGAGCCCAGGAAGGAGGCGGGCATGGAGAGGTTGTTGACCACATGCAGCATCGCGATGGTGACGATGAAGGACAGGTAGAACCAGTTAGCGACGTAGATGTGGGGTTCCTTGCGCTTCAGGATCGTGCCGAGGAACAGGATGAGATAGGCGACCCAGACAATGGTCAGCCAGATGTCCACATACCATTCGGGCTCGGCGTATTCGCGGCTCTCGGTGATGCCGAGCAGGTAGCCAGTCGCTGCCATGACGATGAAGAGCTGGTAGCCCCAGAACACGAACCAGCCGAGATCGCCGCCGAACAGCCGGGCGCGGCAGGTGCGTTGCACGACATAGAGAGACGTGCAAAGCAGCGCGTTGCCGCCGAAGGCGAAGACGACTCCCGACGTATGCAGTGGCCGCAAACGGCCAAAGTTGAACCAGGGCTGGATGTTGAGATCGGGATAGGCAAGCTGCAGCGCGATGACCACGCCGACAAGCATGCCGATGACACCCCAGAACATGGTGGCGATGGCGCCATAGCGGATTGGCCCGTCCATGTAAGCGGACGGGTCGATCGGCGCGGCAGGCTTGAACTCAGTGTTGCGCAACAGGATCGCAGTGAAGCCAGCCAAGGCGAAGAACAAGACCCACATATGCTGGCGAAAGGGTTCATCCACCCCAGCGCCAGCGGCCACCAAAGCCGCGAATGCGAACAGGCTTAGAAGCACGATTTCTTTGCCGAATTTCATCGCAAGCCCCGATTTCCAATTCCGGCGGATGCCAAACCGCGGTGCCTTATTGCGCAGCCGTCGCCTGCTCGCCCTGATCCATGTCAGAGCCGCACCATTTTGCTTCGAGCAGCATCGAGTTCGGTGCGATCAGACTGTGTCGAATGTGGAAGTGCAGCACCGGCCGCCGGTTTATGGACAGGCCCGGCGTCCCCAGTCGGGGCCCGGGTAGGAGGCGACCGCGGGCGTGTGAGCGCACCTTCTGTTACGCTGGTAAGCAGGCCGATGCCTTACCGAACGTCGATCGTTTCAATGCCTTGGAACAGCCAGCGCCAGCGTTGCGCTGCCTTCGCGACATTTATAGTTTGGGGAGACGGCGATTTTCGCCTGCGTATGAGGCATATTGACTTCGGCCAAGTGTGGATGCTTCGCCGACGAGCCGAAACGCAACTGGCGTATACGATCGGAATTAGAACGGGCTGTCGCTACGCGATGTCTTCTGAGCCCAACGCGAGCATGCCCTGCCCCGAATGAAGTAAGTGGCGTGGGCCATGCAGCTCCGTGTCATTCAAACGGCTATTGCGCCTCGGCCGCCGCAGCGCCGTTCCAGCCGGCTCATGCTGTCCACGGTGACGCGGCGGTTGTTCTCGATCCGAATCACGCCGTCCATTCTCAGGCTGGTCAGCTGACGGCTCACGGTCTCGTTTGTGATGCCAAGGAAATCAGATATGTCGGCACGCGTCATCGGCAGCTCGAAGCATGCCGACCTAGCCGCCGGGTCAACATTGGAGTCGATGTTCCGGGCAATCATGAGGAGAAAGCTCGCCACCTTCTCTGGTGCGGTCTTGCGCCCCAGAGTCACCATCCATTCGCGGGCCTCGTCAAGTTCGTTCAGCGCCTGCTTGAGCAGGCGATGCACAAATTCGGGTGACTGCTTCATCATCCGTTCGATGGCCGCTCTCGGAAACGAGCACAGCGAGACAGCTGTTGCCGCTTCCGCATTGATCGCACTTTTCATCTTGAAGGGCCGTCCCAGAAAATCCGGCGCGAACTGGAGACCGACGATCTGCTGGCGGCCGTCCGAAAGGCTCTTCGTGAGCTTCACCACGCCTGAAAGCACGTTTGAATAACAGTCCACCGCCTCGGCGTCGCCGATCAGTTCGACCCCCGGCTCGATATTGTGCCGCGACGACGTTTTGGCGAGCTGAGCCAAATCGTCTGGCTCGAGCGCGCCACAGACACCGCGGCGCCGTGCCTCGCAAGGCAGGCAAAGAACGGGAATGCCGGAACTGTGAATATCCTGCCGTAATGTCATTCGATCGCTCTACCGGTCCAGTGCGGGCAGGATAGCAATCCACGGTAGAAAAATCCTTGCGGCAGTTTGTCCGTGCTGAAGGTTGATCGAAATCAGGGCTTAGGCTCATCCAAGCATCCACAGTTCGGGCGACGCAAACACGGTGGACCACGACATGCGACAAAAGCTAGCTGCCAGATTTGGCGAGAACGTCCCGCGCTATACCAGTTATCCGACTGCGCCCCATTTCCATGCGGGCGTCGATGCCGTCGTTTACCGAGGCTGGTTGGAGGCGCTCGAAGGTGGTGACGAGATATCGCTTTACCTGCATATTCCCTATTGCGACAGGCTCTGCTGGTTCTGCGCGTGCCATACCAAACAGACCCGCCACTACGAGCCGGTGGCCGCTTATCTGCGCTCGCTGTATGCGGAGATCGCCACGGTTGGCGGCCTTGTTACCGGCAAGGGCCGAGTTCGCGCGGTTCATTTCGGCGGCGGTTCCCCGACGATGCTGGAACCTGAGGATATTGTGGCGCTGGGAAGCGTCCTGCGCAACAGCTTCGCCTTTCTTCCCGGCGCCAAGATCAGCGTTGAAATCGAACCCAATGATATGGACGATGCCCGCCTCGATGCGCTTGCCGAAATCGGCACGACCCGTGCGAGCCTCGGCGTCCAGGACTTCGATCCGAAGGTTCAGAAGGCAATCAACCGCGAGCAGAGCTTTTTGCAGACCAAAGCGGTAGTCGACGGTGTTCGTTCGCGCGGCGTCGAATCGGTCAATCTAGACCTGCTCTACGGCTTGCCGCACCAGACGAGGGAGAGCGTCTCCTCCACCGTCGCGCAGGCGCTGACCTTGGAACCCGACAGGATAGTGCTTTTTGGCTACGCCCATGTGCCGTGGTTCAAGAAACATCAGACCATGATAGACGAGGCATGGCTGCCCGGTCCCGCGGAGAGATTTGCTCAATTGCAACTGGCGGCGCGGGCGATCGTGGACCAGGGGTACGAAGCAATCGGCCTCGACCATTTCGCCAAACCCGGCGATGCCCTGGCCCTTGCCGCCCGCGCCGGAACACTGCACCGGAACTTTCAGGGTTACACCGACGATTGCTGCGAAACCTTGATTGGGCTAGGCCCATCGTCCATCAGCCAGTTTCGGCAGGGCTATGCGCAGAACATGCCTTCGACCAGCGAATATCGATGCACGGTTGATGACGGCGGGCTGGCCGCTGTTCGGGGTATCGCACTTTCCAACGACGACCGCGTTCGCGGCTGGATCATCGAACGTTTGATGTGCGACTTCGCCTTCTCGGCCATCGATCTGGTGGAACGCTTCGGCGAGGCCGGCCAGAGGCTCCTCCTTCAGTCAAGTTCCATGGCCCTCCACGATCCGGTTCGATTGCTTGAACTTGATGGCGACAGATTCGTTGTGCCGGCTGAAAGTCGCCCTTTCGTCCGAAGCATCGCGGCCAGGTTCGACAAATATTTCGAAACTGGAACGGCCAGGCACTCGGCGGCAGTCTGAGCACCGCAGAGGAACGGTCATGGCTCTCACTCGATCGTGAACCGATTGCGATCGTTTTCCACTGTTGACCGGCGACCGTCGGCCGAGACGGTTCGAAGCGGACCAGACGCGTCTTGGCATGGCGACGATGTCGCCCGCTCATGCCCTGCCTGTGAGATCATGGTTGTCGGCGACAGCTCCCTTCGACCTTGCAAGGAGAATGCAAGGTGCCGTGCAAGCGGCTGACAACACTTGGGCCGGTGGCAGAAGTCCGCAAGCACCCCGGCAGCGCGGTCAACGTTGAACCACCCGTTCACCCGAATATGCCGGTGCAGTTCCGGTGGAAAGGGCTTGGCCTAGACGGCTCTCTTGTTACCCCAGAGCATAACGTGCAGCTGCGGTAGCACGCGGGCTTCGAACCATTTGTCGCGGGTCACGCTGTCAACCAGCCACTCCATGCGCTTCAATATTCCGTCAAGGTCGACGGGCGCGTCATCATTTGCCGGGTGTGGCGGCGTGTGATTGCCGGGTTGCAGATAGATCGGAAGTTGCGGAAATTGCGCAGCGGCGTCTTTCGCGTAGGCGTAGTCCCTTTCGTCGAAAACAATGAGCTTGAGCACGATTTGGGGCTTGCCTTGTGCCGCCTGGAGGCACGCCTCGACAGCGGCCCAATCTGTCGTCATTTGGCTTGACGGCGGCTTTGGGCTGAGGATCAGCACGTCAAGGTGCGCAAACCAGTCCCTGGCAAGCGAACCTTGGGTTTCCAGCGCAAAACGGTAACCGTCACCATGGCCTCGGTCGATGAGCGCGCCGAGCGGCTGGATGGCCGGATTGCCGCCTGACAGTGACACCATAAGCGGGCGGCCACCGGAAAGCGCAAGCACATTTTTCCACACCGCGCCGACGGACATCATCTCCCATTCATGGCGGAATTGATTGTCCACAGCATGCAGGCTGTCGCACCAGGAACAGCGAAAGTCACACCCGCCGGTTCTGACGAAGATCGTCGGCAAACCTATGAGCACGCCCTCGCCCTGGATCGTCGGCCCGAAAATCTCGCTAACGCGGATTGCGGGATGCGTATTGGTCATGGCCGGTATTCCGCCCAGGTTTTCGGCGTTTCGCTCACCCGCACGGCCGCGGTTTCGCTCAGGCGTGCCTTGCACCAGTCGTAGAAATGTCTGGCCAGATATTCCGCCGTGACTTGCTCGTGTCCCAGCACGTCGTTGAGATGTCGGTGGTCGAAGCTCTCGTCGATGTAGCGTTTGAATGGCGCCAAATCGTGGTAGTCGCGCACGAAGCCGTGATCGTCCAGTCCATCCGCTGAAAGCTCCACTTCGACGATGTAGTTATGTCCGTGCAGGCGCGCGCATTGGTGATCGGGTGGCAATGAGGTGAGCTGATGCGAGGCTGAGAAGTGGAATTCCTTGGTGATGCGGAACATTACGCGGTGGTCCTTCGCAGCGCTCCGAGCCAGAAGTCGGAGTCCTCGTACTCGGTTGGGTCCGGGTGCCCAGCGATGTGGAACGCCTCACGCCGCTCGACGCAGGTCCCGCACCTCCCGCAATGACGCTCGGCGCCCTTGTAACAGGACCAGGTCTGCGCAAAGGGCGTGCCGTATGTGGCTCCATCCCTAACAATGTCCGCCTTCGTCAGGTTCACATAGGGTGCATAAAGGCGAATCTGCGCGTAGCCGTCGAGCGCGTGGTCCTGCATCATCTGGAAAGCATCGATGAAGGCCGGACGGCAATCGGGATAGACAATATGATCCCCACCATGCACGGCCGTCGCCACCGCGTCAGCGTCTTGCGCTGCGGCGAGGCCGAAGGCAATGGCCAACATGATGGCGTTCCGGTTGGGCACCACCGTTACCTTCATCATATCTTCGGCATAGTGCCCATCGGGCACGTCCACATTGTCGGTCAGCGCGGAGCCGGAAAGGCCGCCGCCGATCTCGTGGATATCAATGATTCGCTGCGGGACGCCCAGGCGCTCCGCGCAAAGGGTGGCGAAGCCCAATTCCTTCCTATGCCGTTGGCCGTAATCGAACGATAGCAGGCCGGTAAGCTGGTGCTCCGCTGCCACCTTGTGAGCAAGAGTAACGGAATCCAATCCGCCGGAGCAGACGACGAGAGTCTTCATCGTTGGGTCCTTGTTTTAACCGGGTAGGCTGCGACCGGAGATTTCTCTGCGCTCCAGTACTTCAGGAAAACCATTTTGTGAAGTGAACGGAGACCAGTTTCGTGCGCTTGCGTGCGGTGCGCAAAACGCCCTCGCGGTGAGCTGGAAGGACACGGACTGGTGAGACGTCACGCTTCAGCGGAATGCTCAAGCGAACGCTGCTCGCGGACAAAGTTCTCGACGAGCAGAGCCTGGCGGTTCCGAGCGCCGAGGGACGCCACTGCAACGGTTGCAGGGTACAAGGAGCCCGGATGGCTTGCCGCAAAGATGACCGGCAAACCCTGAATAACCGGTGATGAGCCGACATCTGTGAACAAGCGGTGTGGTCGATTGCAATCACCCATGTCTTGCGCACAGGTACCTTATGTCAGTGGATGAACTGAACTTGATGGTTTTACAGATGGCAGTCGAAAGCGTCCGCTCGCTCTCGTTGAGCTTCGCTGAAAAAGCCGCCGAGATAGCCACCAGGAGCCGCGGCATCCTGCTTTTCGACGTGCGGATCGACGGTGACGCGCAGGTCCAGCGGGTCGCAGCCATCCGATATCACGGCGGCCAATTCGGCGTGCTGGCGTTGGATGTACACGGCCTAGTTACCCACTATTGCATCGTTAACGGTATGTTCTCACATTACATTGCGTCCTTGGAGAGCTGGCACAGGATGCCCCTGTCGATGCAGGCCAAGATGGATGCCAACGGCAATACCCGTCTCTTCGTAGCCGCGTTGCGGGATGCCGGACATATGCTGGGCACCTAGCATTGGGCGAGAATGCATCTGTGAATTTTGCATGTGCGTCACTGCGATGGCGCCGGCATGATCGTCATGCTCCAAAACGGCTGCGGCCCCCGCGAAGCGGTCGCCGCGATGATGGTGATCAACGGCGTTGCATCGATGCGAGCGTAGACAGAGGTCTCCTCCTGGCATCGAGCGCATGCAAGGAGCTACGCAAGCGCAGCTGCATCAAGTATTTTGAAGGGACGACCTCATGCATGGAGCTTGCGCTGCATACGGGCGGCGCGAGCCGCGTTGCCATCCAGCAGAGAGGGTGCTTGCGGTACTCTCAATGACCCGAGATCGCAAATGGACGTGGGTAAGCACCAGAACTGCAACACCCATGGTGGTCCGCTGGACTCGCTGGAGGAAGCACAAGGTGTCGGCGGGCAGAGCGCAGCGAGTGCCTACCTCGATCTTTCTAGAAGCGCGCCGGCAGCCTGGGCGGGGGGCTTGGGGTTAGACTGCCGGCGCACGCCACTCACGAAGAGCGGCCCCTTTTCGTGGTTCGAACACCCATAGTCAACCCGGAAACGTCAGGATGCCCGCCATGTTATTTTCAGAGCGGCGCGATGCCGGCCAGTTGGCCGATTCAGCCTAGGAGTAGCCACTCTCGTAGGCCGAGTTGATGCTCAAGCGCCAGCATCGCCTCGCCGAACTACCAAGAGTTCGCCGTTACAATCCTTCGTCGCGAGCCGATGCCCTCGTGCACGTTTCGTAGCACTCCGGGCGGCTATATCGCGTTGTTGTTCGCGAGCCCATGTGAAGGGTTCCTGCATCGGAAAGTTGACGAGATTCTCTTGGCGGTACTGCGCCAGAGGCATCCCAACGGAATCAGCGTCTACAATCAGCCGCAAGCTTCACATCACAAGAGCGGTAGTCCACCCATTGCGGATCATCCGACTGATCAGGCGGCGTCCGAAATGTGCGACTCTGCCTCAAGGATTCCCACAGGTATGGAAAGCGATCTCGCTATCCGATCCCGATATCCCTTGTTGTACCTCAGACCTCGCTCGATGTTTTGAATTTCCTCAGCGGCAAGCCCGCTCGCGACCGTCAGGTCCTCGATCGAATACCCAAGGTGCTCACGATAAGCGCGGACGATGTGGGTCCCCTGCGACATAGCCGTCAAGACTGGTTCGGGAATGCGCGAATCGTTCATAAACATCTCCAAGAACATGGGAGCTCCCTCGGGAGATACCCCCCGGCGGCGCAGACCAAGCAAATCAAAAAATGGACGTCCATTCAGCCGGACCGGCCTCATCCATGGAATGGGCCGCCTGAATTAGGAGCTGGGTCGGAATATGGCGGCTCACCTCCTTCTAATCAAGAAAGCCAACGGCGAGAATTATTCGCGAAGGATCGCAGGTCGGATGCGCTACAGCCGATCAGGCCATCTCAGGAGGGGGCCCTGGAACTCTGAACACCAACTCGAACTCCCGGTACGGACACTGCTTCCTTCGGCCAATCTCCACCGGCGGGGGAGCGAAAGACCCACTCTTGAAAGCCCCCGGCTGCGTGCTGACGTCGGCTCTAGGAAGCTCGATCGCCCTGTGCCCCGATCGACCGGCCGAAAAAAGGGATTCCAAATTCCAGCAAACACTGGTCATCTGGTTTTCATCCGGATCCAGACAAAGGGTAGCTTTCCATCGAGAGCTTCGCCATCTGTACAGGTTCACAATCATTCGACCGTGACCGATTTTGCGAGATTGCGCGGCTGGTCTACATCTGTCCCCATGAAGAGCGCCGTGTGGTAGGCAAGAAGCTGTATCGGCAGCGAGAAGATCATTGGCGCGATAATCTCGTCGACTACCGGCAGCACGAGCGTGTGCATGGTGTCGAGTTTCGATGCGGCTGCCCCATTTTTATCGGTGATGAGTATAATCCGCCCTCCACGGGCAGCCACTTCCTGCATGTTGGAGACGGTCTTGTCGAAAAAGCGGTCATGGGGCGCGATGACGATCACCGGCATGTTCTCATCTATCAATGCGATTGGCCCGTGCTTCAATTCACCCGCTGCATAGCCTTCGGCATGGATGTAGGAAATCTCCTTGAGCTTCAGCGCTCCTTCCATCGCTAGCGGGAAACTGGTGCCACGGCCGAGATACAGGACGTCACGACACTTTGACAGTTCGCGCGACAAGAACTCGATCTCCGGCTGGATGCTGTTGAGTACCTGGCCCATGACGCGCGGCAATTCGGCGAGGCTCCTGACGAGTGCCCGCAGCTCGCCTTCGGGGACGGTCCCGCGGGCTCTGGCGGCGCTGATGGCGAGTGCGGCTAGAACGGCAAGCTGGCAGGTAAAAGCCTTGGTAGAGGCGACGCCGATCTCCGGTCCGGCAAGGATCGGGAAGACCGTATCGGCCTCCCGAGCGATGGTCGATTCGCAGGCATTGACGATAGCGCCAATTTTCAGCCCACGCTCCTTGCAGTACCTCAACGATGCAAGCGTATCGGCGGTTTCGCCGGATTGCGAAATGAAAAGAGCCGCGGACTGCGGCGGCAAAGGGATCTCGCGGTAACGGAATTCAGACGCAACGTCGATTTCAACCGTCAGGCGCGCATAGCGCTCGAACCAGTATTTTCCGATCAGTCCGGCGAGATAGGCGGTCCCGCAGGCAGAGATCGCCAAGCTCGGAACCTTGGCGAAATCGATGCCAGGAACCATGTCGCGACCCTCTATGATTTTGATGTAATGACGAAGAGCATGGGCGATGACCTCGGGCTGCTCGTATATTTCCTTCTCCATGAAGTGGCGATGGCTGCCCTTGTTGGCCAGATCGGCCGCGGCCGTGGAGATATGGCACGGACGCTCGACGGGATGGCCGTCGATATCGAAGATATGGGCGCCCGAATTGCCGACAATGGCCCAGTCGCCGTCCATGAGATAGGTAATTTCATTGGTGAAGGGCGCAAGAGCGATCGCGTCGGAGCCCAGGAACATCTCGCCGTCGCCGTGACCGATCGCCAGCGGTGGTCCGTTGCGCGCCGCCGTGATGGTCGACGGTTCATCTTCGAAGAGGATGGCAAGCGCATAGGCGCCCCTGACGCGTTTCAGCATGGCACGCGTGGCCTCTTGCGGCCTCATGCCCTCGCGGCGGTATCTTGCCAAGAGATGCCCAACGACCTCGGTGTCAGTGTCGGTCTGGAACTCGGCGCCATCCGCCGCCAATTCCTCCTTCAGCTCGGTGAAATTCTCGATGATGCCGTTATGGACGACGGCGACACCGTCGGTAAAGTGCGGGTGCGCATTGCGTTCCGTCGAGGCCCCGTGGGTTGCCCAACGCGTGTGGCCGATGCCGACTTTGCCGCTCAGCGGCTCTTCCTTCAGTCGCCTCTCGAGATTGACGAGCTTGCCCTCGGCGCGCCGGCGGTGCAAGGCACCGTCGATGATCGTCGCAACGCCGGCGGAATCATAGCCGCGATATTCCAAACCCTTCAACGCGCCGATCAACCGATCCGACACCGGCTGTTGCCCAACGATGCCAACAATCCCGCACATGTTCGTCTCCGCATTTTTGCGGGCAGCATCCGCCCACGCGAGACGGATACCCATCCGGCCGCTTTAAGTGGCGGCCTTGTAGTAGTATTCCATGATATTGGTACAATTGATTGTAGTGATCACTACCATCCGCCCCATGGATAGGTCGGCTGCTGTGGGGACCTAAAGTTCTATTCGCGCCTGACGCTCTTATGACAATCGCAGACTCACCCGCGGCAGGATCACGGCCTCAGAAACGGCCAGCAGGCCTTGGACAGTGGACGGACGACCGGCCTGCGAGCCCTAGTCAGGCAGTCCGGCATGTAGAAGCATTGTGCCGCCGACTTCGGCATCGGCGATGGTCTGTCTCGGCGACAGCCTGAGTTCGCTTCGCGGGCCGCGCGGCTCGCCCAGGACCGTCGTCGTCTGCGCGGCGCCGGTGTCAGTTGACGATGGCATAATGCCCGCCGGGGGCGAGCGCCTCGCGCACGGCACGTGCCAGCCGCGGTCGGTCCGGGACGCCATGGAAAGCGTTGGCCATGAAGACGAGGTCGACGGGGCGTGACACCAGAGTAGCGAGTTCATAGGCGTCGCCGGCGACGAATTCGCAATTGGTCACGCCGGCGCCGGTAGCGGCGCTGCGTGGCCTCCAGCTGGTCGGCGTCGATGTCTATGGCGACGACATGGCGGGCGACCGTGGCGATCGGCACAGCCGTCGCCGCAGCAGAGGTCGACCACCTCCATGCCCGGCTTCAGCCCGGTTGCCGCCAGCGCCATCTTCGCTGCGGTCCGGTTTGTCAGTGCTCTTTCCTGGCCTTGGCAAGAACACGAACTTCGGCTTCGGTCCGGAATGGCAATGTACCCCGATGGCGAAGGGCGACCCGATCTGCGTCAAGCTCATCGCCAGGGAAGAGACGAAGTGATGGGCACCCCCCTACCGCTGATTACCACCGGCGGCCGCCTCGCGTTCCAAGGTGGGCATGTCGTGCTCCTCGCAGGCTAGCCGAGGCAGAAATAACCGATCAGCGTCCACTCGGGCGGCGTGTCGAGAATCTCGGCCATCTCGGTCACATCGAGGATCGACACCCAGCCCATGCCGATGCCTTCCGCCCGCGCCGCTAGCCACAGTGTGTGCACCGCCATGACGGCCGAATAGTCGATGGTCGCCGGCATGGTTATGCGACCGAGCCCAAGGCCTTGTCCGGTCGTGCGGTCGGCGAAAACCGCGAACTGACAGGGCGCCTCGTTGAGACCGGCAAGCTTCAGCCGGGCATAGAGTGCAGCGCGCTCTCCCGAAAAGCACGTGAGCGCCTCGGCATTGCAGCGTTCGAAGCAGTCTCTCACCGGCGGTGCGCCGCTCGAGGCTGTCGACCACTACGAAGCGCAAGGGCTGGCTGAGGCCAACGCAGGGCGCAATGCTGGCGAGCTCGAGCAGCCGTTCCAGCTTGCCCTCCGGCAGAGCCGTCGGCTCGAAGCGCCGCACATCCCTGCGCCAGCGCAGCAGCGTGATCAGCCCGGCCCGAAAATCGTCGGCGAAATCGGGAGGTGACGGCATGGCGGTCTCGTTCGGGGCTAGGGATTGCAGTAGGGAGTACGGTGTGGATTGCCAGCTGCCTATTGCCCAAGCTGGCTTGTTGCGTCCGACAAGCGCGCCATGCGGCCCTAACCGCAAACGATAGAAAAATGTTTCCTGGTGGGCGGCGCTATTACGATGCAATCCAGCAAACCAGTTTCGATCAGCTCGCACGGCGGTGAATCATGTGCCAGGGCCTTTGCTAAATGCGCCATTGACACTCAGGCGCACCCGTATCGCTCACCAGGCCTCGGAATGCGGAGAACGTCGGCCTAGAACGCGGCGACGGCGACAGGCGTCTCAGCTTGCATATACTCGTTCCTGCCGCACCGCCTGTAACTCATTTTGCTTCCGACCACGTCGGCCTCGACGTCCCCGAAGGTTCCCCAGGTCATTCGGCAGATACCATCGTCTGACGTCATAGCGCCGGACCAGCACCAGCTGCCCAATTTCATGGGCATTGCTGAGCTTCCAGTCGCCCGCAGTTTCGCCTTCCACCAGTGTCAGGCATCACCCAATGGGGACTCATCCCTCTCACAGTCAATTCGCGGTTGACTTATTTGTCTCCGGCGAAGTGCGACAGCTGCTCGTATCCAGCAGCGTGAGCGATAGTTGATCAAATGCTGCCAATGAGTTTTGATACTGCAATCTTTAGACAGCCGCCTACCATGAATGTGCCATCGCGTTTCGGCGATCGAAGGAGCGAAGCCGGTGTCCAGTCGTCACTACATATTCCCGGAGAACAGCGAACCTCTGCGGCTATCGCGGCGGCTTGTAGAGGGAATGATCTTCGGAAAGGACGCTCTCCCGCAATACGCCGGCACACGCCAGCGGGTCGTCTCGGTGATAGTTGAGAACGAAGGCACCGCGCCGAATCGGATTCTAGATGCCCAAGGAGCCTATTGGGTTTTCGATGCTGCGGGCGATATCCGAAAAGGCCTCACACGGTCGACTAGCGACATTATGAGCGCCACCTTCAATGATTCCGACAACAAGGGAACGGTGGTGGCACTTCAGCCAAAGCTCTCCAAGAAGAGGGCTGAGGAGGAGCACCGCTGGGTAGTGGGCAAGGCCGAACTCGACAGGATTGCCGCAGACATCTGGCCGAAGGTGAAGTCGGACAAGATGAGATCCGCGCAGGGGGTTTCGGTGAAGCGACCGCCGCTTACCTATGATGCTCGGCACGCACTCGACGAGGCTACCGCAAATCTGTGGAAGATTTCGCACGCAGTAGCTCAACTTAAGGAGCCTAGCCTGAAGGGCTTTGCCCATGAGGCTCGTTCGAGAGGTGCCGACCGCCCGGAGCACGAACTTCTCTACCAAGCCATCGCCCAGTTGGCAGATCAGCGACTCGAAATTCTGCGACGTCGCAGGACCGGGAAAGGCGTCTGGTATGCCATAGTGGGCGTAATAAAATGGAACGGCGACCACGTAGGCCAGAGCGTAGCCAGGTTCCACGAGAAGTGCGAAGGAAAGCGTTCAGCGGTCGTCGCGGCGAGAAAGCTTCTCGCCGAACATGCCGGTGAATTCGCGGAAAATATGACTGTGGAGGCCGAAGTGCTGACTGACCTTGAATGGCAGGGCAGGCTCCCTGAAGTGGAAGATTGAGGGTCGCGCCATGGCGGGCTACTTGATTTCGGTGTCGCAGATGCGTGGCCAAAGACCGACACATGCTGCCAGGCATATGCATCTGCGGACTGGTTTGACTTTTGATATTGGGATAGGCAGGAAGGCCGCTTGCTGTACAGACGAGCTTATCGGCGAGGTCGAGAATCCTAGTACCGGTCAATGGTGGTGCATCCACAGCAGTCTGATTTCGACAGCCGTCGTCGAGCCGGAGTGCGCACCGCCCTGTGCGGTGAGGCCTCCGTAAGGTCTGGGTATCTGAATGCCGTGTTAGCGCGGGCGCGCCAAACCTTGGCTCGCGCCGGTCAAGGCAGTTAATCAAAAAAATGGGACATCCGGGGTTCGCAGGCATACAGTGTGCCATCGACGGCAACTCTAAGGGCGTCCGTCGGCTGTGAGCGATCAACATGCTTCCGCCCCAATAGGGAGAGGGAGCTATGACAGACTCCAGTTCACAAACTCACACTGCCGCGCAACGCGACACCCGCCAAAATTCCATCTATCGCAATTCGCTGCTGCTTCGAATGTGCTCGGCAGATTTGGCATTGCTGCAACCTCACTTGGAAAGCGTCTCCCTTGGACTGAAGACGCATCTCGAAGTGGCGGGGTCACCAATCAGAACCGTGTACTTCTTCGAGAGCGGTCTCGGGTCAGTGGTGGGCGAACTGCGGCCTGGTATTGAAGCTGAGATCGGAATCATTGGTTGTGAGGGCATGACCGGCTCAGCGCTTATCATGGGCGATGACCGATCAACGCACGATTGTTACGTGCAATTAGAAGCCCGCGCCTTTGTTATCGACGCGGGCCTCTTCACCAAGGCGCTTTTGACAAGCCCAACCCTGCGAACTTTTCTGCTCCGCTACGTTCACTACTTTCACCTCCAGGCAAGCTTCACCGCGCTCAGCAATGCCCGGATGAACATCGTCGATAGGCTCTCAAGATGGCTGGTGATGTGTGATGATCGCGTCGACGGAAACCGCTTGGCGATTACGCACGAGTTCTTATCAGTCATGCTCGGTGTCAGGCGGCCCGGCGTCACCATAGCGCTGCAAATGTTAGAGGGGCAAGGTCTGATACGATCGATGCGAGGAGAGGTCGTTATCCTTGATCGCACGCGTCTGATTGCGCTGGCTGACGGGTCGTATGGCAGGGCTGAAGCCGAATACGCTCGGCTAATCAGCCAACTGCCTTGGCCGCAGGCGCCTGATCGCCAATGAATGTGCTCGAACAGGGAGATGGCCGATCTCCTGCATTGAGGCCATGTCCGGGTAAGCCGCCTAAACAGAGCCTTCACCGCCGACGTTGTCGAGCATCAGATCCAAGACGAAGCTGTCATGCCGGCACCGCTGCATGCGCCGCCCCAGGGAAACCGCCCCTCGCATCCATTCAGGATTCCGAAGCACGATACGGCTGTGCACCACCTTCCGGCCACTGCAAAGGGGACCCGAGATGACTCGGTCCGTAAAGGCGGTTTTCGAAGAGCATCTGAGGCGATATCGAGGAGGATCTTGGGGCGCACTGCCGTCTAACCTCGATTAAGCAGGCATTCATGCGCTGGTTGGAGCAATGGCGAGACTCATTGCACCAGCCCAGTTCAAGGCATGTGCGGACAACCGCTTTGGGCGCCGAACAGATCGATTGGCGGCATAGCCTTATCTTGCCTCACAAGACTTGTGGTCCGGGAAGGCTGTTTCGGGACTTTTCGAAATCAGCGGATCACAGGCTCGCCATGGAAGCGGCGGCGTGATGGAGGAGAAACCCCGAAGCCAACTTCCATCATCAGCCGTGGCCTGTGCGCCGGCACGGTGCCCATATGGAACCCGAACGGATCCTCGACGAAACCGAAACCGGCCTCGCCGGTCAGCGTGACCGGGCTCTGCTTGCCGTACACGTCCAGAATCTCTTGCGCGGGATGGCCGACGACAAGCGTAAGTTGGTGCTTGAGGGCGCGGCGATCATGGCTGCCGCGGACATAGACATGCGGGCCGGTCCCCTCGTCGACGGGCACCAGATAGAAAAAGAACTTCAGCATCCGCCAGTCGTCCAGATCGAAGTGGTATTTGCCGAGCGAAGCCAGGTTCTTGTCGGCGTCCGACGCCTGGCCGGTCGGGAAGCTCCACCAGACGCGCGTTGTGATCAGCGTCGCCTGGCCGCCGAGATAGTGCGCGGCAATATCCATGAGCAGCGGATCGTTTTGGATGGCAACGGCCAAGTTACAGCCCAGAATGCGCTCGAAATAATGAATGACCGCTGAGCAACGGACGGCCAAACCGCGCCTCAGCCTCCGCATGCTCCGCCGGCATGAATTCGTGCCGAAACAAGGTGTGCACCTGGCGAACGCGGCTACATCTTCAGCCACCATTGTTGGCAGGACGAGGCCGGGAAAAAGCCCATCCATCCGCAGCGCGTCGACAACGTCCTGGCAATTGATACCGGCAAACATCGTGTCCTGGGCTCTTTGCGACCTTCGGACCGGCTTTGCACCACGCCAGTGCATTCTCCGTGCCGGCATGGTGCGCGCCAACATGAACATGGGCAGCCACGCCGGGTTCTCGCGAATATCCGACAGGTAGGTCGGAATGCGTACGGCTATGCGACGCAGCATGCTGCCGTTTCGCGCGATCGTCTCAAGGCTTGCCGCGCCGGCTTTGTCGGGGTTCATAACGGTCATCGGGATCCTCAAGGCATGAATGCACTCATCGACGAAGGTTGGGTCCCAGTGCTTCGCCGCGGAAGAACTGGGCGCTTGCCACGTTTTGTGCAACGCACAATTGCACTCAGAAATGGAGGTTGCGCGTTCGAATAAGACAATCGCAACCGCCCCAATTACCTCAGGAACTGTCTGTAGCCGCCGCCCATCAGGTAGCGGCCACGTTGGATGGCGCGACGTACCTGATCGCGAAGATGGCCACCTGGATGACGCCAATCTTCTTCGACGCGGCGTGTCCCGAACAAGGCAATGGCGACCTCCTGATGAGATGCTCCGGCAAGCGAGCCATCCAAAGCCTGGAGTACGATACGCAGACGCGCTCCGCGGTGTTCCGGCGGAAAGCAAGCAGCTGACAGGCGGGCGCAACCATTGACGTGGTTCAAGAACTGAAGGGCAGCGACATGGAACTTGAGGTGCTGCGGCTGAACGATCGCGTCGACATATAGCCGCAACGGGCGGAGGACGGACGCACCGGAAACGGCGATCTGCAGACTCCGGCAGTTCTCCCTCAGCAGCACGTGCTGCACGCCCGCAGCTGTCAGCAGGATGTCCTTGCAGCATGAGAGCGAAGAAAGGTGAAGCGGTTCAAAATCGTGGTCGAGCCCAAGCGGCTCCGCGGCCGCTCGTAGAATACAGGCGCAATCGCGCGGATCCCAAAAGACCCTCGCCGATGTAGCGTCCGAAAGTGGCGCGTCGGCGAAAAAGAAGGCTCCATTGTCTTAGGAGAGCTGATCCTGTCGTCAACTCGATTATCTGCATGTCGCCTTGGGGTCCGACAATGCAGGCGGACGGTGCCATTTTGGCGTGGTCGCGCTGGAATTGTGGATTGCGCCGAAGAAACTCCCAGGCCCAGCCAGTGCGTGGCAATCGTCTGGCATAGTGGTAAGCGTCGTGGCGACGCCAGTCCGGCCAGCATACAAGGCCGACCGTCGCTTCCTTGGACAGACCAGCATCCTTCATGGCTCAGGTGTCCACTATAGCGCTATGCCGACGGGCCTAGAACCGGTTGCCACAGTACCGGTCCAATCAGACGTCCCCTGCTGCGGATGCGCAAAAG
Source organism: Mesorhizobium sp. M1338 (assembly GCF_040318045.1). NCBI lineage: Bacteria > Pseudomonadati > Pseudomonadota > Alphaproteobacteria > Hyphomicrobiales > Phyllobacteriaceae > Mesorhizobium > Mesorhizobium sp. M1338. The sequence continues at coordinate 92,659 of NZ_JAMYLL010000017.1, forward strand.
GCTCGCGTGGGAAATCTCGAGAAACCCAGCCACCGCCTCCGTTTTGCCGACGCATTTGGGTTCTCCGATGCGCGACAATGGCCACGTAGCCAGGCGGAGGATCCGCTCCATGCGCGTATCCGTCACCGTTACTATCCGGGTCAGATCCTTGGCCAAGCCGAACTCGATCATGCCCGCGAAGAGCTCGTAGGTCGCCTGGGCCAGCCCGCCCGCAGCCTTGGGCGCCGACGGAGGAAGATCGAGCGCGAAACGACTGCTCTCCCATATGTCGGTGGTCGAGGGCACGACGTCAGCACCCAGCAGCACCGGGAAGGTGTCGCGCAACATTGTGGGTCCGGTGCTGGGCAGAAGACGCACGCAACCGCGAATTCGCCAGTCGGATCCTTTGAGGAGCAGATAGACGGGCTTCAGAGCATCAAACGAATCGGATTCCATCTGGTCTTCGGTATCAACTTCCCAATCGAGCCTTTCCTTGAACACCCGAAACCTGAGCCCGTGCATCTCTTTGAGTTCGCCTGCAAACTCGTTGTAAAAGTCTGGTGTTATCAGTTGCATCATGGTCGCCTCCATGTGGGATGTGTTCCCGCCATCGAAGGGCAAAGCTGACAGCGATGCAGCCTGTAGAGGTTTACAGGTATCGTGGCTGAAGAATCAGGATCTCGTCTGGCCGGAGGCAGCCATGCGTGCAACGGCCTGGTTGATCGTTCGAACGCCAAACTTTGCCTTGGCGTTTTCCAAGTGAAAAGTCACGGTGCGCTTTGAGACGCCGAGAAGCTGGCTGATATCCCAAGCCGACTTGCCGCGCGCCGCCCATTTCAGGCACTCGAACTCCCGCGGGGTGAGCGTTACACCATCCACCACGCGATCATCGGCGAGCCTGCGCCGGACGTGGATATGAAAGTTGATGGCCACCAGCTGCAATGCTTTTTCGTAACGTGCCAGTGACCGCAACAGAAGCGGACGGGACTCGTCGGAAGCAAAGGTCAGGGCAGCAAACCGGCCGAGATGATCATGCATGGACATCGTCAGGCCGCCGCAGATGCCAAACTCAGCCGCACTCTCCAGAATTTGTTGCTGCGAATTCGGCAGACAGTGTCGAGCGCGGTCCACACCCCAATCGAATGTATCCCAGCCTTGCAGCCCGCGCAGGATGACCGGATCAAACCTGTGGTACCGCTGTTGCAGATAACGTGATGTCCAGGATGAAGGATAGTTTGAAATCAATTGGGGGGCGTCGCCGGAGGCCGACGGGTAAGTGAAATAGGCGAATAGCGGGAAGTCGAAGCCGGCTGCAGCGGAGGCCATTGCCTCACAGAGATCGGCAGCATCAACACTTGCAGACAGTTGCTCGACGAAGTTCTCAAACACGCGATGCATTTGCCCTGTGCGTAACCTCCGTTCGCTCAATGCCAGGCAGAGACCTTGTTTTAAACGATCCCGGACGGATACAGCGCGTGCCGAGAACGTGGCTAATCTGTTGAACCAATCCGAAATAGTCTGACGTTGTCTATGAGACGTGTGCCGCCGAGCCAGGCCGCGGCAAGCAACCGTGCCGGTCGATCAAGGCTTGGCATCGGGTGCAGATCTGCCTCTTCGCGAAGTTCCAGGTATTCGACCTCGCGATAGCCTGCAGCCAGAATTGCTGCGCGAGATTCTGCAAGCGTTGGCAGGACGGGTGAGCCGCGCCCAAGCCGCTCAGCCGTCTTGAGCAGGACCGATGATAGCTTGGGAGCAACAGCGCGTTGCGCTGGCGAGAGCCGCACATTGCGCGATGATAGCGCAAGACCGTCGGCTTCACGGACTGTCGGACAGGCAACAATGGTGATTGGAATATCCAAATCCCGGGCCATGCGCCTGACCAGGTGAATTTGCTGAAAGTCCTTTTCGCCAAAGAAGCCGAAGTCAGCGCTGGTCTGCAGGAAGAGCTTGGTGACGACGGTCGCCACGCCATCGAAATGTCCCGGCCGGAAGGCACCGCACAGGCCCTCGCTGACACCGGACACCGAAACGGTGGTGGCGAAGCCCGCCGGATACATCTCCTCTGCATCTGGCGCATAAAGCAGGTGCGCGCCAAGCGGTGCCAGTTTGGCGGCATCCTCGTCCTCGGTGCGCGGATACGCGGCAAGATCGGCCTGGCTGTTGAATTGCTTCGGGTTTACGAAGAGCGTCACGATCACACGGTCTGCCTTCTCGAGTGCAGCGCGCACCAGGCTGAGATGGCCCTCATGCAGGACGCCCATCGTTGGCACCACGGCAATCCTCACGCCCTCGCGGCGCCATGCGGCGACGATTTCGCGAAGCTGGTCAGCGCTCCTGACGATCGGCACGCTCACGCTGCTTCTCCGCTTTTGGTGGCTTGCGTGTCGGCGGGCGTGGGCGCATCGGCAAACACGTGCTCGGCGGCCGGAAACTGGCGCTCCTTCACCTCGTGCGCATAGGAAGCGATCGCAGCCGCAGCCGCCTCCCCCAGTTCAGCATAGCGCTTGACGAATTTGGGTCGGAAGTCGCCGAAGAGGCCCAGCATGTCGTCGACGACGAGAATCTGGCCGTCACAGGCTGCCGAGGCACCGATGCCAATGGTCGGGGCCGCCACCTCCCCCGTGATCCGGCGGGCGAGCGCCTCAGGAACCTTCTCCAGGACGATCGCAAAGGCGCCCGCTTCGCTCACGGCAAGTGCGTCGCGCCTGATGCGCTCGGCATCCCCGCCCCTGCCCTGCACGCGGTAGCCACCGATGGTGTTGATGGCCTGCGGCGTCAAGCCGACATGAGCCATGACCGGCACGCCGCGTGCGGCGAGGAAGCCGATCGTCTCTGCCATCGTTTCGCCGCCTTCGAGCTTGACGGCCGTGCAGCCGGTCTCCGCCATGACGCGCGCAGCATTTCGGAAAGCCTGCTCTGGGCTTTCTTCGAAGGAACCGAACGGCAGGTCGACGACCATCAGCGCCTGCTTGATGCCACGGCGAACCGCCTGGCCATGCGTGATCATCATCTCCAGCGTGACACCGAGCGTCGAGGGCAGACCGTGGAGAACCATGCCGACGCTGTCGCCGACGAGCACCACATCACAATGGGGATCGACAAGCCGCGCGACTGGGGTGGTATAGGCGGTAAGGCAGACGAGCGGCGTCCCACCTTTGCGCGAACGAATATCCGGCGGTGTGATCGCCTTGGTATCACCAAACGCGCTCAATGGATCCTCCTTCCCCTACGTTACCAACCGCGGGTGTCGCCTTTCGCACATTTTTGTGCAGGTGCGAAGAGCAAAAAAATGGCCGTGCAGCTGTGGGGTGTTGACGTGCCGACAGGCGCGCTTACACTAAATCGATTAAGTGCCCCCCCGAGCTGGCAAACCAATTCGCGAACATGGACGATCAGGCAATACGACTCAGGAAAGACAGAGCCGCCGTGAATGCCGACGACGTCAAAGTGGACCTGATCGCCTTTGTGGTCGCCGTAAACGACAGTGAACCCTGTGTCCTCACCATCGGCCAGGCGGACACCTTGCCCTCCGGTCCCTTTGCGCTTGAGCACCGATCGCTGCAATCCGGCTTGAGGGGGTGGGTCGAGCAGCAGACCGGCCATCGGCTGGGGTACATTGAGCAACTCTACACGTTCGCTGATCGGGATCGCATCGGCGCCGAGCGCCAGCAGCGCGTCATCTCCATCAGCTATCTTGCATTGACCCGCAAGGAACAGGCAGCGGGCCCGCCCAAGTGCGGATGGCAGAGTTGGTATGAGTATTTTCCATGGGAGGACCATCGCTCCGGCACGCCTCCGGTCGTGCTGGATGTTCTGCGACCACGCCTGATTGAATGGGCAAACGGCGTCCGCGATGCGGCCACGCGACGTGAACGCTGGCAGCGGGCGACGATAGCCTTTGGCTTCGACGACCGCCTTTGGAACGAGGAACTCACGCTGCAACGCTATGAGTTAGTTTACGAAGCAGGCTTGGTCCAAGAGGCCGTAAGAGGGCGGGACGGGGCGCCCCCTCCGCTGGTGCCCAGCAAGTCCATGGTCGCCGATCATCGCCGCATCGTGGCGACCGGCATTGCGCGGCTGCGCTCCAAGATCAAATACCGGCCGGTCGTCTTTGAGCTGATGCCGACGGTCTTCACGCTTTTGCAGCTGCAGCGAACCGTGGAGGCGCTCGCCGGCAGGCTCATCCACAAGCCGAACTTTCGCCGACTGATCGAACAGCAGGAACTGGTCGAGGAGACCGGAGAGGCCACTACTGAAACCGGCGGCCGGCCAGCGAAGCTTTTCCGTTTCCGCCACGCCGTTCTCGACGATAGGCTCATCGCCGGGACAAAATTGCCGCTGGCGCGGGGTTGACATCCCTTATACTCACAGCAAGTATATGCTGGTTATTTTCAATTAGAGTATAAGCGGGAGAGGGTTGATGAGCGCCATGCTGCCTGCGGCCGCGTTGCTCTACGAGCGCGTCCGGCGAGTGATCCCGCCGATCGAATGGCCGGCTTTCGTCGACGATATCGAGGCGATCCTTGCACTGAAGCGCGAGCGCAACGCCATCATCCTGGCGCACAACTATCAGACGCCCGAGATTTTCCATTGCGTGGCCGACATCGTCGGCGACAGCTTGGCATTAGCCCGCACGGCTGCGACGATCGAGGCGCAAGTCATCGTGCTGGCCGGCGTCCATTTCATGGCCGAAACGGCCAAGCTCCTTAATCCGGACAAGACCGTGCTCATTCCGGATCTCAGCGCCGGTTGCTCGTTGGCGGAATCAATCACGGCAGAAGACGTGCGCTTGATGCGCCAGCGTTATCCCGGCGTTCCGATCATTACTTATGTAAACACGTCGGCCGAAGTGAAAGCCGAGTCGGATATCTGCTGTACATCCGGCAACGCCAAGGCGGTCGTCGAATCCCTTGGGGTTCTCCGGGTGATCATGCTGCCGGACGAATATCTGGCCCAGAATATCGCCGCCCAGACCGATGTACAGATCATCGCCTGGAAAGGGCATTGCGAGGTGCATGAGCGCTTTACACCGGCCGACATCCGCGAGTTGCGCGAAAGCCATCCCGGCGTGGTCGTGCTCGCCCATCCCGAATGCCCGCCCGACGTCGTGGCTGAAGCAGATTTTTCCGGCTCGACGGCTGCCATGTCCGACTATGTCGAAAGGCAAAGGCCGCCACGTGTCGTGCTGATGACGGAATGCTCGATGAGCGACAACGTCGCGTTAGCGCACCCAGAGGTCGAGTTCATCCGGCCCTGCAATTTGTGCCCGCACATGAAGCGGATCACGCTTGCCAACATCCGCACGGCGCTCGAGCAGAACCAACATGTCGTAACCATCGAACCCGGGATCGCCGGGCGCGCGCGGCTTGCGGTCGGACGGATGCTGGCAGTTTGAGCGCCGACCTCCGCAGCTTCTTCGGGCGTCCCATCATCATCGGCGGCGGCATCGCCGGACTGATGACCGCGCTTCAACTGTCGCCGGAGCCGGTGCTTCTTCTGTCAAGGTCGCTGCTGGGAGCTGACAATTCGAGCACCTGGGCACAGGGGGGTCTGGCTGCAAGTTTCGGCGAAGACGACGATCCGGCAATGCACCTGGCCGATACGCTTGCTGCCGGGGATGGTCTCTGCGACAGAGACGTGGCGAGCCGCATCCTCCAAGCCGCGCCCAAGGCGATAGAGGGGCTTGCGGCCTTTGGGGTTCCCTTTGACCGCACGCCGAAAGGATCACTGTGCCTCGGATTGGAGGCCGCACACAGCCGACGTCGCATCGTTCATGCGCATGGGGACGGCACCGGGCGTGAGATCATGCGTGCCCTGATCGCGGCTGTGCGTTCCACTCCGTCGATAGTTGTCGTGGAGGGCGTGGAAGCGCGCCGGCTGGCCGTGCGAGAGAATGCGATCCGGGGCGTCTGGGCGAGCTGTTCGATCGGACCTTTCTTCTTCGGCTCACGGCGGGTCGTCCTCGCCACCGGTGGCATCGGGGGACTGTTTCTCGACACCACGAACCCTTGGGGAAGTTGCGGACAAGGCCTTGCACTTGCGGCCCGCGCTGGAGCTGTCCTAGCCGACCTCGAATTCATCCAGTTCCACCCGACCGCGCTTGACGGCCCGGAACGCCCTATGGCGCTGGTCAGCGAGGCTGTCCGAGGCGAAGGTGCTGCCCTGATCGATGAAACCGGCCAGGCTTTTCTCCAGAGCGTGCCAGGGGCGGAACTTGCGCCTCGCGATGTCTTGGCCCGGGCCGTGTGGAACCATCTTGCGGACGGCCACCGTGTTTTTCTCGACGTCCGACAACGGCCTGGCCCGGCATTCGCTCGACATTTCCCGACAATCGCATCAGCCTGTCGTGGAGCGGGCATCAATCCCGCCCGCGATCTCATCCCCATTCGGCCGGCCCAACACTACCACATGGGTGGCGTTGCCGTGGACAGCTCCGGCAGAACCTCCGTCAAGGGGCTGTGGGCCTGCGGTGAAGTCGCTTCGACAGGACTGCATGGCGCCAACAGGCTCGCCAGCAATTCCTTGACAGAAGCCATCGTGTGCGCCCGCTGGGTCGCTGAAAGTGTCGCCGGGGCGCCTGCGCGCAGAACAAGGCCTGCGTTTGCCAACGTTTACCCACCGCCCGCTCCGATACCCGTGCGTGTTTTCCTGTCGCGCGCACTCGGCATCGTCCGGGATGGTGAAGGTTTGAAAGCAGCCACACGTGCCTTATTGCCGCTCGCCGAAAGCAAGGACGCGGCCTCGGATCCGGCGGCTGTCGGGCTAATGATCGCGGTTGCCGCCTTGTTGCGCGAAGAAAGCCGCGGCGCTCATTACCGGACAGATTTTCCTCATCATGCGACTGCCGCCCGACGGTCCGAAATCACCCTCGAAGCCGCCTTGGCTACAGCGCGGGGACTCGGACACTCGCCAAGTCTCGAAGGGCCGAAGTGATGACACTTTCACCGCTACCCACGGTCGTGCTTGAGCCGCTTGTACGGGCAGCTCTTCTTGAAGATCTTGGCAGAGCCGGCGACTTGACCACGCAGGCCATCGTCCCGAAGGAATACCAAGCGGGAACCGTGTTGGTGGCGCGACAGTCCGGAGTTGTCGCCGGCCTCGATCTGGCGATGCTCGCTTTCGGCTTGATTGATCCTGCTGTCGAAATCTCGGTGGAGCGCGCAGACGGCTGCAATGTCGTGGATGGAGAGATCATTGCATCAGTGGTTGGCCCGGCCCGGGCCATTCTCACAGCCGAAAGGACGGCACTCAATTTTTTGTGCCATCTGAGCGGCATCGCCACGGCAACGGCATCGATCGTCGCTGCGGTTCGTGGGTATGGCGCGAAGATCGTCTGCACCCGCAAGACGACGCCCGGATTGCGGGCAGTCGAAAAGTATGCCGTGCGCGCAGGTGGCGGGTCCAATCACCGCTTCGGTCTGGACGACGCAATCTTGATCAAGGACAACCACATCGCCATCGCAGGCGGCGTCCGCCCAGCGCTCGAGCGAGCACGAAGAGCGGCCGGTCATCTCGTCAAGATCGAAGTCGAAGTCGATACTCTGGCCCAGTTGGAGGAGGTACTTGGCTTCGCTCCCGATGCGGTTCTGCTCGACAACATGTCCCTCCCCGATCTTCGCCGCGCCGTCGCAATGGTCGGTGGCCGCGCTATCACCGAGGCTTCTGGCGGGATCACGTCCCATACAGCGCGGGCGGTTGCCGCGACCGGCGTTGATCTGATTTCGGTCGGCCGACTCATCCACAGCGCGCCGATCCTGGATATCGGCCTCGACCATCGGGGCTCATGATTGTCTGAGTCAGGATTGGGTCAACTGTCCTCTCCGATCGTCAACAGTCAGATAGCAAAGACCCCGCAAGACGGACCGGAGGAACAGCATGGACATGCAAACGGCAAGTTCAACGCAGACATCTTCACAGGCTCAATCCCCTGACCCCGGAGCGTGGACCCTGGAGAAGGCTCAGGCACTTTACCATGCCCCCTTCAACAATCTCCTCTTCCTGGCGCAAACGGTGCACCGCCAGAATTTCGATCCAAACAAGGTCCAGCTCAGCCGGCTGCTCAGCATCAAGACGGGAGGATGCCCGGAGGATTGTGGCTATTGCAGCCAGTCGGCGCGTCACGAAACCGGCCTGAAGGCGTCGAAGCTGATGGAGGTCCGGCGCGTCATCGCCGAGGCGACCAAGGCGCGTGATGCCGGCGCCACGCGTTATTGCATGGGCGCGGCCTGGCGAAACCCCAGGGCGCGCGACATGGATGCGATGGTGGCGATGGTCGAGGGCGTCAAGGCGCTGGGCATGGAGACCTGCATGACGCTCGGCATGCTCGATCTTGAGCAAGCCGCTCGACTGAAGCAAGCGGGCCTCGACTACTACAACCACAACATCGATACGTCGGAACGCTACTACAGCGAGATCATCAGCACGCGCGGCTATGCCGAGCGGCTCGACACGCTTGAGCAGGTTCGTCGATCCGGCATCAAGGTCTGCTGCGGCGGTATTGTCGGCATGGGCGAAGATCCGGTGGACCGGATCGACATGCTGGTGACGCTGGCGAACCTACCCGAGCCGCCGGAAAGCGTCCCGATCAACATGCTGATCCCGATCGCCGGCACCCCGCTTGCCGAAGCCAAGCCCATCGAGCCGATCGAATTCGTGCGCGTGATCGCCCTGGCGCGCATCATGATGCCGAAATCGCATGTGCGTCTTTCCGCCGGCCGCACCGCCATGACCGACGAGATGCAGGCGCTGTGCTTTTTTGCCGGTGCCAATTCAATCTTCGTCGGTGACACGCTGCTGACGGCGGACAATCCCGGTGAGGACAAGGATACCCTGCTGTTCCGGCGCCTTGGTATCGAGCCGATGGAACTCGAAGCGCAATGAACGGGGCGCCGCTTGCCAGTTATGATGCGACCTTGAAGAGGCTGGCGCGCAAGGACCGGCTGCGGACGCTTTCGCCCCGCGCCGGGCTGGACTTCTCGTCGAACGACTATCTCGGGCTGGCCTCGTCCAGGAGACTTGGCGATGCTGTTGTGGCGGCGATTGCGCGGGGCACGCCGGTTGGCGCCACCGGGTCGCGGCTGTTGCGCGGCAATGCACCGGAACACGAGCAGCTCGAGGCAGACGCGGCGGCATTCTTTGGAGCCGACCGCGCGCTGTTCTTCGGCAGCGGCTACATCGCCAACTTCGCTCTGCTGAGTGCCCTGCCGCAGAAGGGCGATCTTTTGGTTCTCGATGAGCTCGCCCATGCCAGCATGCATGAGGGTGCGCAGGCCGGGCGCGCACAGTTGGTGCTGGCCGCGCACAACGATGCCACCGCTGTCGAGGATGCGATCACGCGTTGGCGCGCCGCAGGCGGCATGGGGCGCGTCTGGATCGCGGTGGAGAGCCTTTACAGCATGGATGGCGACCGCGCGCCTTTGGAAAGCCTGGTCGCGCTTGCTGATCGGCACGAGGCATTCATCGTCATTGACGAGGCGCATTCGACCGGCGTCTGGGGACCGGACGGCCGGGGGCTTGCCGCCGCTTTCGAGGGCCGCGACAACATCGTCGCGCTCCATACCTGCGGCAAGGCGCTCGGCGCATCTGGTGGGCTCGTGACGGGGCCGAGGACACTGTGCGAGTATCTGATCAACCGTTGCCGGCCATTCATCTACGCGACCGCGCCATCGCCGCTGATGGCAGTGGCAGTGCGCGAAGCACTCGCAATGCTCGCCGACGAGCCTATGCGGCGTGTTCAGCTGCATGAACGCGTTGCCCTCGCCGGCCGCCAGCTGGCCGAGCGCTGCGGCGTGATACCCAGCGGCTCGCAGATCCAGCCCCTGGTAATCGGCGATGTCAGGCGCACCATGGCAGTGGCGGCGCGCCTGCAGGCCCGCGGCTTCGACATACGCGGTATTCGTCCTCCGACCGTGCCCGAGGGCACGTCGCGGCTGCGCATCTCACTGACGCTCAATATCGGCGAAGCCGACATTTCCGCCATGGTCGAGGCGCTGGTCGAGGTGTTGGCCCAAACATCACCGGAGGCGGTATGACCCAACGCATCGTCATCACCGGAACCGACACGGGAGTTGGCAAGACCGTGTTTGCGGCTGGGCTCGCCGGTTTGCTCGACGGCTTTTACTGGAAACCGGTGCAATCGGGCCTCGACGGCGAGACCGACAGCGAAGTGGTCGCGCGGCTTGCCGGCTTGCCCTCAGAGCGCGTGCTGCCGGAAGCCTACCGCTTGCGGAGCCCGCTGTCGCCGCATCGTTCGGCCGAGATCGACGGCGTGGCGATCAAGGCTGCCGATCTTGCTTTTCCCGTCCTACCGACGCCGCTCGTCATCGAAGGCTCCGGCGGCCTGATGGTGCCGCTTAACCGGCGCACAAGGCTCATCGACATCTTCGCTGAATGGCGGCTGCCCGTTATTCTGTGCGCCCGCACCACGCTTGGCACCATCAACCACACCTTGCTCTCGATCGAGGCGCTCCGCGCCCGATCCATCCCGTTGGCCGGCATCGCTTTCATCGGCGATGAGATGGCCGATACGCAACGGACCATCGTGGAATTCAGCGGTGCGCCGCAGCTCGGCAGGCTGCCGCACCTCGATCTGCTGACCGGCAAGACACTGAGGGACGCAATGATTGCCGGCTTCGCCTTCGCCTCGATTACTGGAGGTGACTGATGTCGCAGTCTCATGTGTGGCATCCCTTCACCCAGCACGCGCTCGAGCCTGCGATCCCAGAAATCGTCCGGACTGAAGGCGCCTATCTCCGCAAGGCCGACGGCGCCCGCATCCTGGACGCCATCTCCTCCTGGTGGGTCGTCACACATGGCCACCGCCATCCCCGCATCATGAAGGCAATCGAGACAACCGCGTCGAGCCTCGACCAGATTATCTTTGCGGGTTTCACGCACGAGCCGGCAGAGCGCTTGGCCAAGGCGCTTGTCGGCCTCGCTCCCGCTGGACTCGACTGGGTGTTCTATTCCGACAGTGGCTCGACCTCGGTCGAAGTAGCGCTGAAGATGGCACTCAGTTATTTCCGCAACATCGGCGCCCCACGCTCGCGCATCGTCGTCATGGATCACAGCTATCATGGCGACACGATTGGCACGATGAGCGTCGGTGCGCGTGGCGTTTTCAACGCCGCCTACGAACCCTTGCTGTTCGAGGTCGACACCATCCCCTTTCCGGCAGCGGGGCGCGAGCAGGAGACGCTGGATCGTTTAGAGGCTGTGACCCGCGATCGACGAGCCGCAGCCTTAATCGTCGAGCCCCTGGTGCTGGGCGCCGGCGGCATGCTGATGTATCCGGCTTCAGTTCTGGCCGAATTGAAGAAGATCACTGAGGCCTCCGGCACGCTGCTGATCGCCGACGAAGTGATGACCGGCTGGGGACGCACCGGAACCATGTTCGCCTGCGAGCAGGCATCGATCTCTCCAGATATCCTGTGCACCTCGAAAGGCCTGACCGGCGGCGCCATCCCGCTGGCCGTAACGCTTGCCACCGATGCCATCTTCCAGGCTCATTATTCCGAGGACCGGAAGAAGACGTTTTTCCATTCGAGCTCCTACACTGCCAACCCGATTGCCTGCGCGGCAGCACTTGCCAATGTCGAGATCTGGCGGGACGAGCCGGTGGCCGAGCGCATTGCGGCCTTGAGCGCAATGCAGGCCACCGGGCTTCGACGCTTTCGCGACAACAGCTTCTTCACCGACTGCCGGGCGACCGGCACGATCGCGGCGCTCGACCTGCGAACCGGTTCCGCAGGTTATCTCGCCGAGATCGGACCGAAACTGCGCGCTTTCTTCCTCGAGCGAGGGCTACTTGTGCGCCCGCTCGGCAATGTCCTCTACCTTCTGCCACCCTATTGCATCACCGGCGACGAGCTCGAGCGACTCTATGACGCCATTGAGGAGGCGGGCGAACGCTTCGGGTCCAGGCCATGAGCAAGTCGTCGCGCATTCTCGGGTTTGGCCATCATGCGCCTGGGCGAAAGGTGGCGAATGCCGAAATCGAGAGCAATCTCGGTCTTGATCCAGGCTGGATCGAAAGGCGTACGGGGATACGGTCGCGCTTCTGGGCAACCGACGAAGACACGCTGTCTGGTCTTGCTGCGCAGGCCGGCGACATGGCGCTGGCGAACGCCGGTATTGCGCGCCACGACATTGGTCTGCTGTTGCTTGCCACCTCGACGCCCGACCATCTTCTGCCGCCGAGCGCGCCGCTGGTCGCACACAAGCTTGGCCTTGGCCGCGCAGGCGCGGTGGATCTGACAGGCGCCTGCGCCGGCTTCATCTATGCGCTGATGTTTGCGGACGGATTTACCCGCCTGCACGGCAAAGCGAGCCTTGTTATCGCCGCCAATATCCTCAGCCGCCGCATCAATCCAGCCGAGCGCGCAAGCTCGGTCCTGTTTGCCGATGCCGCCGGCGCCCTGGTGATCGGTCAGTGCGATGATGCTGATCGGGGCATTCTCGGTGCCTCTGTGGCTTCGGACGGCTCGCGATACGGGCTGATCCAGATTCCCGCAGGAGGAAGCAACAAGCCGTTCCACGGTGACCTCGATCTCGCGCAAACCCGAATGAGGATGACGGACGGCCGCGAAGTGTTCGCAAAGGCCGTCGAGATGATGACCAATTGCTCGATAAGCGCGCTAGCCGCTGCCGGAGTGCGGCCACACGATCTCGGCCGGTTCGTGCCCCATCAGGCCAATACTCGGATTTTCGACGCGGTCGGGAGGAACCTCGGCATCGCGGACCAAGCAATTGTCAAGACGATTGCCGAATACGGCAACTCTTCGGCCGCGACGATCCCGCTGTCGCTCTCGCTCGCCAACCAGACGGAGCCATTCCAGCCTGGAGAGAAAATCCTTCTGTCGGCGGCGGGTGCGGGTCTCAGCGGCGGCGCTCTCGTGGTTGGAATCTAGCCGGCCGGCTCACGCGCGCAGGACTGGTCATGAATGGGAATAGGGCAACAGAACCAATGCCAAAATGGCTTTCTGAAGCTCGACATGACCGAGCTGACGCAGCACGACCCCGTGCGAGCCTCTGGATGAGATCAAATGCATCACCTGTTGCATCATTCGTGCCATCTGAATAAAGCTCAAATACAAAGGGGGAGCCGCCCCATATATGTCTGATACCCGACATTGTTCACATAAAAGGCTCGATGCTTACACGCTCTTTGCTCTCTTCTCTTTGCTGTCTGCTCTTTTCTCTTTGCTCTTTGCTCTTTCGTCTTGACTAGCAGGAGCATGCGGCTTATCTCATTGCCGCGTTAGCACTCGCTTCCGCTGAGTGCTAAGCACGCTCCGGCAACGGAGAACCGTTCAACATCCGCACCAAGGACATCCAAAAATGGCAAAGTCGAATTTCCGGCCGCTGCATGACCGCGTGGTCGTTCGCCGGGTCGAATCCGAATCCAAGACCGCCGGCGGGATCATCATCCCGGATACGGCGAAGGAAAAGCCGCAGGAAGGCGAGATCATCGCCGTCGGCTCCGGCGCTCGTGACGAAGCTGGCAAGCTGGTCCCGCTGGACGTCAAGGCCGGCGACCGCATCCTGTTCGGCAAGTGGTCGGGTACCGAAGTCAAGCTCAATGGCGAAGACCTTCTGATCATGAAGGAATCCGACATTATGGGCATCATCGGCTGATATCAGGCCTTTCCTTCGCACCATCAAATCTGAATTTCGGGCGAGATGCCCAGGAGTAAAAAAATGGCTGCCAAAGACGTAAAATTCTCCCGCGATGCCCGTGAGCGCATGCTTCACGGCATCAACATCCTCGCCGACGCGGTGAAGGTCACCCTCGGCCCCAAGGGCCGCAACGTCGTCATCGACAAGTCGTTCGGCGCACCGCGCATCACCAAGGACGGGGTCACCGTCGCCAAGGAAATCGAACTTTCCGACAAGTTCGAAAACATGGGCGCGCAGATGATCCGCGAAGTTGCTTCGAAGACCAACGACATCGCCGGTGACGGCACCACAACCGCGACCGTTCTGGCGCAGTCGATCGTCCAGGAAGGCAACAAGGCCGTTGCCGCCGGCATGAACCCGATGGACCTGAAGCGCGGCATCGATCTGGCCGTGACCGAAGTCGTCGCGGCGCTCGGCAAGGCTGCCAAGAAGATCAAGACCTCCGAGGAAGTTGCCCAGGTCGGCACGA